>JAQUQD010000068.1 GCA_028716265.1 Bacteroidales bacterium
CAGCGGACACCTCCTTCCTTCCGGAAGCGGACCGGTATATACCGGGAATGTGTTTCCTGTCCATCTATGCCGGCGATGGCCATCAGTCAAGTGAAATAACCATCATGTAATAGCAGCTTTAGATCATAGTATGCCATGAAAACCTACCTCGTTCTTATCATCCTGAGCTGTCTGGTCATCTTTTCCTACCTTTTCGACATGCTTGCCCGGAGGACAAAGCTGCCCTCTGTGCTTTTGCTCCTGTTGACAGGGATCGGTATACGGCTCATCGTCGACTCCCTCAATCTACCCGTGCTCGATGTATTCATCATTCTGCCGACACTGGGTACCGTGGGGCTCATCCTGATCGTGTTTGAAGGGGCGCTGGAACTCAAGTACGAAAAGAAACGGAACAAGCTGATCCGAAATTCGTTTTTTTCAGCATTGATCATCCTGCTGGCATCAGCAGCAGCCATTTCATGGATCATCCATCTTCTTACGGACTATCCCTTTCATGCCTGTCTCATCAATGCGGTGCCTTTCAGCGTCATCAGCTCAGCCATTGCCATTCCATCGGTCACCAACATAGCTCCTGAGAAAAAGGAATTTGTGGTGTATGAGTCCACGTTTTCCGACATCATCGGGATCATTTTATTCAACTTCCTTTTATACAACGAAAGGATCGATGGTTCTTCCTTTATCTGGCTTGGACTGGATACTCTGATCGTCATCGTGGTTTCCTCTGTTTTTTGCGTTTTGCTCCTTTATATCATCGGCCGGATCAATCACCCGGTCAAATTTTTTCTGATCCTGGCCATTCTGATCCTGGTTTACAGCCTGGGTAGATTGTGGCACCTGTCAACCCTCATTATCGTCCTGGTTGTAGGACTGTTTCTGAATAATGCCGAGCAGATTAAATTCCCCGTTTTCAGAAAGTATTTACTATACCCTAAATTTAAAGATGATCTTCAGCAGCTTCACACATTCTCGGCTGAAAGCGCCTTCCTGGTACGGACCTTTTTTTTCGTCATCTTCGGATTTATCATCAGCATCCGCGATTTGAATGATTCACAGATGGTTTTGTACGGTGCTGTCATTTTATCCGTCATCTATATCCTGCGCGGTTTCTATCTTCGATTCATCAGCCGGTCGGGCTTGTTCCCCGAATTGTTCATTACACCCCGTGGATTGATCAGTATCCTGCTTTTCCTGACCCTTCCCCAGAGCCTTCGAATACCCGGGATCGATACCGGTCTCCTCTTTGTGGTCATCCTGGCCACCAGCATCATCATGTCGTTTGGGATCATGCTTTCAGGGAAGAAAGCCAAAATACCTTCCTGAAACCTTCTATTTTCAAAGCTTTCCATTAAGGGTGGACACACCTATCGTACAGTCCCGGCTTATGAAATTTGACCAGGATAAAAAAAATCATTAATTTTATAAAATTGAAAGTTTTCGCTATGAATGAACTAACTTCACTACAGGTATCTCAACTCGTTGATTTGCTTTGGAATGCTGATCCGGAAATAAAAAAAACACTTGCTCGTTCAGCTTCCGTTGAAGAAGCCAGGGAAAGACTTTTTGAGTATCTTAATTCACTGGAACGCCATTATTTCAACATCTGTTCGCAAAAGCGCTTTAAACACGCGCACATTATTGAAAAGGCCAACGCCAAGGAATGCATACGGGTACTGAAGAACATCATCAGGACTGAAAACGAAGAGATGACTAAGTTCTCAGCCTTGAGCCATTTATGGCAGCTTGTAAGGAATGATTCCTCCACCAGTCATGTATCCAGGGGTTTTATCGCTGAGTTTATACATCTTTTCAGGGGCATCAATGCCAATTCAGGGATCACTGAGGATAAATTCATATTGCCCGATGATGACCGAAGGGCATCCCGTTTAAGATCCCGGAAGTTGGATGAGTATGCCGTAAAAATGAATGCCCACCTGATGAAATTCAAGTCTGGAACAGAGCTTTCGTCTCGGGCAAAGAGTAGCTCATTGAGGAGAAAGATCCTCAAATTCTTCGGAGCTGATGAAAAAGACTGGAGGGACTATAAATGGCATTTAAAACATATCATCAGTGACACAAGGACTCTTGAAAAACTGATTCACCTTGACAGTGAAGAACGTCAGGGCCTGATATATGCCGAGCAAAATAAGATTCCGTTCCAGGTCACTCCCTATTACCTCTCATTATTTAACGAACAGGGTAAATCGTTGGAAGACAGGGTTCTCAGAGCCCAGGTCCTTCCCAGTCTGTACTATTGCAGTACCGTTCGCTCCAACAGGCTGCTCCGGAAAAATATGGATTTCATGGGGGAGAAGTCAACGAGTCCGGTGGAGGGAATAACCAGGAGATATCCGCAGATTGTGATCCTGAAACCCGTGGATACCTGTCCACAGATCTGTGTTTATTGCCAGCGTAACTGGGAACTGAAACCGCTCAGGCAATCCAAACCGACAAGATCCGGGATGATGAAGGCCATTGAATGGATCAGGGATAATGAGAACATCTCGGAGGTTCTGATTACGGGAGGGGATCCACTCATTCTGACAGACGATTACATCGGCCTGATGCTGGACAAACTTTCTGCAATCCCTCATATCGAGCGTATCAGGATTGGATCCCGGATGCTGGTGACGCTTCCTTTCAGGATCACAACTCCACTCATCGGAGTACTAAAAAGGCACCACAAACCCGGATACAGGGAAATATGCATTATCACCCATTTTGAACATCCCGTCGAAATTACTACCGATGTCATCCATGCCGTCAAAAAGATAAGGAATGCCGGATTGAGTATTTACAACCAGCAGGTTTTTACTTACTATAACAGCCGGAAATATGAAACCTGTTCTTTGCGTCTCGCCTTGAAACGGGCAGGGATCGATCCCTATTATACGTTCAATACAAAAGGGAAGGAGGAAACGGAAGAATTTCGGGTTCCTATTGCCAGACTTGAACAAGAGCGAAAAGAAGAAGCCCGTTTTTTACCTGGCATCGTCCGAACCGACGAACCTGTTTTTAATGTCCCCAAACTGGGTAAATCTCATTTAAGGGCCTGGCAGGATCATGAACTGATCATGATCCTGGGTTCCGGCCAGCGGGTCTACCGGTTTTTCCCTTGGGAATCCAAAGTGACCCTAATCGATGATTATATCTATTCGGATGTGCCCATCTATGATTATTTTCAACGACTTAGGGCAGACCAGGAGGACCTGAACGATTACAAATCCATCTGGTATTATTTTTAACCAGATTTTTTCAAACAACTTGACCTAATCACTATCCGCTTCAAACAAAATATGCTTATTTTTGTTAGGAAAATTTAGCTTCGTATACGAGTCTCACTTCACTCTGTTTAAGTGGATCTAAAATCGGAGGAATACCATGATCAGAATACTATTTGTTTGCACCCACAATATCTGCAGATCACCCCTTATTTCAGGCATCCTCAGAAAAAAATTCCAGGAGAAGAACATTCCTGCTTTCATCGATTCAGCCGGATTTGAGCCCCATCTTATCGGAGAACCTGTCGATCCGGTGACGCTGGATTTTGCCCTTGAAAAGGGTATTGATCTCAGCCAGCATGCAGTAAAGCTTTTCCAGCCAGCTGATTTTGATCAGTTTGATAAGATCTACGTGATGGATTACAATGGCTACAAGGATGTTTTATTTCATGCGCGGAACGATCAGGATAAGAAGAAAGTGGATTATCTGATGCATGTCCTGATGCCTGGGACAAAGCAGCCTATTCCTCATATCGCCGATATGGAGAAGAAATTCATCGAGGACGCATACACACTGTTCGATCAAATCAGCGATCGGATTGTCGATCAATACAAGTGAAATTCAAATACTTCGCCCCAATTTCATCATACACCGAGAAAAGATCCGTCACCTCTTCATTCTGGTTGAAAAGACCGCTTCTCCAGTTGAGTGGTTCCCATATGCAGGCTCCTTTTCCCAGCTCGTCAGGCAGGCCGAAGACAATATCGTGCACTTCTTTTTTGTAGTTGGAATATTCTACCACATTCAGAGGCTTATGGTACCGGTTGGCCAGATCCAGGAGGTTTGCCTTCAGGTCCTCCAGTGTACCATGCCACCGCGGGTAATAGGACAGGCCGATGACGTCGAAAGTCACACCACGGGCGATCATGTTATCGAGCCAGAACACGGCTTCCTCATTCTGCCCGCCGAGGGCGATATGCATCATCACAGGTATACCGGGATTAATGGCCACCACCCCTTCCACGCCTGCCTTCAACAAGCCGGCCAGCTGATCGGGCTGGCTGATGTGGCCATCGGGCCACAGCATGCCGTGGTTGATCTCATTGCCCACCTGCACCATGGCAGGCGGCGTTCCCTGCCGTTCCAGGGCAAGGAGTACATTTGTGGTATAGGCTTTTACAGAATCTTTAAGTGTCTCAAAATCCAGTTCTGCCCAGCGATGGGGTATGTATTGCTGTTGCGGATCGGCCCAGTAATCGCTGTAATGAAAATTCAGCAGCAGTTTCATCCCTGCCTCCCTGATGCGCCGGGCCATCGACAGGGTGCTGTCCAGACCGCAGTATCCTTTACCCGGGGAATATCCTTTTTCATGGCCCGGATCTACGAAGATCCTCAGGCGGATGTAATTGAATCCGTGGCTTTGCAGGATCCCGATGGCATCTTTTTTAACTCCCTTTTCAGAGAAGGTAGTCCCGCGGTCCTCCAGCTGGGGGAGAAATGAGATATCCGCACCTACCATGCGGTCGACGGATTTGACGGTGGGAAGGAGCTGGCCCGGCTCCGGTTTCATCATTGTAAAATCAGTCGGAAGGGTATGGATCTCATGTCCGCCGGGCCACAGATCCTCTGACTTTGCTTCGATCCTGACCTTGCCGGGATCTGTGCCGGTGATGAACAACAGGTTGCAGATCCCATGCTGAAGCCGGCACAGTGCATATTCCTGTCCGGTCGAGTCCGTCTGGTGCGGAAGCTCGCTTCCATCAGCAGCCGCCACCCTCCCGTTTCCCGTCACGTACAGATGGACCGGATGACTGGCCGTGGTTATCTCCCGGTCAAGACTGTCGGTGACAGCGATGCGTAGACGGGTATGATCCGATCCATCCGCAAGAAGGGTGGTGCTGTAGCTGGTCAGCATCACGGAAACAGGCTTGCCCGATGCGACCCGGCTGGCAGAGTCAAATTCGGAAACAAAAGGTGCAGGCTCCTGGCAACCTGACGTTAAGAGGATAGCGATCAGGCAAAGTGATTTCACTGTTTTCATCATTCCATGTGTATTGATGCATAAAGGTACGATAAACTGCTAAACAGGTGCCCGTTCATAAAAATTTGGAAACTCTGATTTTTCATCATAATATTGCTACGGGAAATCAGGATCCCATACTTATTCAATTATGAACTAAAACCGATTCCATGAAAAAATTACTATTCCTGTTCATCGCACTAACCTCTGTCAGTCTGCATCTTATGGCGGGAGGTATAGTGACCAACACCAACCAGAGTGCCAGCTTCATCCGGTTGGGAGCAAGGAACGCAACGCTTGGACTGGATGGAGCATATTATAACCCGGCTGGTCTGACCAATCTTTGCAATGGCCTTTTCATCTCGCTGAACAACCAGACCATTTTTCAGACAAACACCATCAAAAACAACTATCCCTATTTGCATGGTAACCCTTCGGCAGAATATACAGGGGATGTTTCGGCCCCTATATTCCCGGGGATCTATGCTGGTTATAAGTTCGGTAAATTTGTTCTTTCCTTTGGATTCAATCCGATTGGAGGAGGAGGTGGGGCAAAATATGATAACGGAGTGCCTGCCTTCGAAATTCCCATTTCTGACCTGGTCCCGAAGCTGAGTGCCGATTTCGGCGTCACGGATTATAAAGCGGATATCAGTTTCGAGGGTACATCGGTCTATTTTGGATACCAGGGAGGGCTGTCGTATGAAATCATACCGGAAGTGTCACTGTATGTTGGATTGCGATATGTCACGGTGAAGAACACCTATAAGGGAAGCATTCGTAATATCATGATCAATCCTCTTGGTGGTGATTTCATACCTGCCGAAATTTGGGGAACGAACATGGCCGCAAATTATACGAACATCGCCGATAATTATACCATGGCCTCTGCCGGGGCCCAGCAACTGATGGATGCCGGCCTGGGCGGCTATACCTATGCCCAGATAGCGGCCTTCGGTTTTATTACCCCAGAGCAGCAGGCAGGTTTCGAACAGGCCCTACAGGGAGCAGGACAGCCTGTTGATACACCTATCAACGCTTCTCAGGCGATCTTTAATGCCACTTCCTCCATGGCAACAGCAGGAGCGGATCAGATGACCGGACTTGCGGCACAGACTGGTGACCAGGAGGTTGACGCTGAGCAAACCGGCTCAGGCATTACACCGATCATCGCCGCAAACCTTACCCTGGCAGAGAAACTGACCTTATCCCTGCGGTACGAGTTTATGACGAAAATCGATGTGACGAACGACACAAAAAAAGATGATACGGGTATGTTCCCGGATGATGAGAAATCAAGCAGTGATCTGCCTGGCATGCTGGCTATCGGAGCTTCCTACCCCATAACAAATAAATTCAGGGCGTACAGTGATTTTAACTACTACTGGGATGCCCAGGCCAATTATGGCAAGACCAATGATCTGGGTCAGTACATCAATAACGAACCCCTCATCGATCACAACATGTGGGAGCTTGGTGCGGGACTTGAGTACAACATCTCCAAAAAAGTTCTTCTCAGCGCCGGCTACCTGTATTCCAGCAGCGGGACCACACAGGACTATCAGTCCAACCTGAGCTACAGCCTTACGTCCCACTCTGTTGGCTTCGGGGGAGGCTGGCAGATCTCTCCGAAGATCGGATTGAACCTGGGCTGCATGCTGGTTCATTATACGGAGGATACAAAAGATTATTCCTATAACTTCACAGAAGAAATGACCATTCCGATAACCGAAACATACGGCAAATTTACACAGGTATATGCCATCGGTTTGGATTTCACGCTTTGCGAACCCTTCAGAGATAAGGACAAGGATGGCGTACCGGATAAATTTGACCAATGCCCGAATACTCCTCTGGGTATTCGGGTAACAGACGACGGGTGCCCGGTGGATGCCGACAATGACGGTATTCCCGATTACCTTGACAAATGTGTGACAGTGGCCGGCATTGAAGCGTTCAATGGTTGCCCCGACAAGGATGGGGACGGCATTCAGGATTCTGAGGACGATTGTCCCTCGGTGAAGGGAACCGCCGCTTTCAGGGGATGCCCCGACACAGATGGCGATGGCATGAGGGATGCCGACGATAAGTGTCCCACCGTGAAAGGGATCGCTCTGTTTGAAGGATGTCCCGACACCGATGGAGATGGTGTAGCTGACGCCGATGACATGTGTCCGAACGAAAAAGGACTAAAAGCATTGAAGGGTTGCCCGGATACCGATGGTGACGGGATCATGGATTCGGAAGATAAATGCCCCACTGTAGCTGGTATCGTAGAAAACAAAGGTTGCCCGCCTGTTAAGGAAGAGGCCCAGAAGGTCTTTGACCAGGCCCTGAGAGGTATCAACTTTGAAACCGCCAGGGATGTCATCAAGGTTTCTTCATACCCCATTCTCGACAATGTGGTTCAGGTCATGAGGGACAATCCTGAATACAATCTGGAGATCAATGGGCATACGGATTCACAGGGTGATGATGCATCCAATATGGATCTTTCTCAGCGGCGTGCCGATGCCGTTAAGAAATACCTGACGGAAAAAGGGATCTCAGCTTCACGGATGGTAGCCAAAGGATATGGCGAAACCATGCCGGTGGCCAGTAACGAAACAGCTGCTGGCAGAGCGGAAAACAGAAGAGTTGAGTTCAAGGTGTTCTTCTGATATCATTCTGACATTATTTTCTTTTACCGAAGAGTGGGGGTAATAGTAATATCACCAGCAGGTTCATTGCGGCAAATATCGTAAAGGTCCACCTGTAACCAATTATATCCGATATCCTTCCTCCTCCTGCAAGTCCGATGGCTGAGCCCAGGTTGGAGAATGCCATGAGGATGGCAAACATGGAAGCCGCGATCCGGACGTGAGTGCGTGACATGGCCGTAGCAAAAAACGTGGTCTCGTAGTACCCGTAAGAAAGCCCGAAACAAAACAAAAGCGGCCAGGCCATTCCCGGAGTGACGATCTGTGCCAGTGCCATGACCGTTACAAGGGAAACGGCCATCGCCGTGATGACCGCCCTGCGATATCCAATCTTCCGGATCAGCTGTCCCCCGGTGAGGCCTCCGCCGATCATTCCAATGCCGAAGATCGCTGAATAAAATCCTGCGGTCATATAGGATATGCCGAAATTTTCTTTCAGAAAGGGATTCACCAGCTGGTTGGCGCCCCCTGTGATCATGGAACTGATCAGGCCCAGCATGGCGATAGCGATGATGGGCTTTTGCTGAAAGACACGGAAGGCCTGCCATTCAAAAGAACGTTCGGGAGGATGGGGTGGAATCCGGAAAGCCACCACAAACGGCAAAGGCAGCAGGGTCATCGCTGCCAGGGCCATGAATACCCATGTCCAGTTGGTCAGATCCGACAACACTCCGACAAGCGCTGCGATCAGGACGATCCCCAGTGCACGCCCGGCGACCATGATCCCCTGCAGATGGCTTCGGTCACGCTCAGGCGTAATATCCACTGCCAGACCATCGGTGCAGGTATCGTACAGCGCCATGCCCGTCAGGCTGATAAAAGCAACGAAAACAAGCCAGCCAAAGGATTCAGCCGGATGAATGAAGGGAAAAACGATCTGCATGCTGGCCTGCAATAGCAAACCCATGATGATGTAAGGTTTCCGGTGGCCAAGCCCGAGAAAGCTGATCCGGTCACTCAGTATCCCCAGAAAGATCTTCAGGATCAGGGGAATTAGCGCAATGGCGGAGAATAATCCTGCCTGGCTCATCGACAGGTCATGCGACAACAGGTATAATGCGTTCAGTGCCGTAAAATAACCAAGGATCGATCCCTGAGCAAAATAGAGCAGGGCAAACATCGTAAAACGCATATACCGCCCACCTACATTCATAAATCATAAATACTGAATCAGAAATCTAACGACCTTCAGGATCTTTTCTCAAGTAAGCCTCCACAGCATCCTCCAGATCCACCTTGCGGCTGATATGCCCGACCTCCTGTTCCATGCCTTCGGTGCGGAGAATGTCGCGCACGCGACCAAGCGCTTCCACTATTTTGAATCCGATTCCTTTTTTTTGGAGTTCATCTTCCAGTTCCAAAAGAAAACGGGTACCGGCCATGTCGACATAATTGGCCGAAGAGAGGTCCATGATCACCATGTTGACGGGTTTTGCCTGGTTATTCAGTATTTGCCGGATATGCTCATGGATATGGGGAACATTGAAATAGATGATGGACGATTCCACACGAAGGATCAGCAATCCTTCGACAGGCTCATTTTCCGGATGCCGCAATGTATCGGAAAACCTTCCGGTACCTTTGATGCGCCCAAGGATCGCAATATGCGGTGCAGTTGTTTTTTTGAGGAGTGTGATAAGTGACAACAGAACAGCAAACAGCACTCCCTGAAGGATGCCAAAGACCATCACGGTAAGAATGGTGATCACCATGATGCGGAATTCATACCTGCTCACCCTGTGGAGGTGCTTCATTTCCTTGACCTTGATCAGTCCGATGATAGCGTGGAGCACGACGACAGCCAGGATCACCTCAGGAAGATTCTTGATCAGTCCGGTGAGGAACAGCAGGCATATCATCAGCACAATGGACGTGATGATCAGGGTCAGGGGTGTCTTTGCACCGGCCTGGCTGTTGACGGTTGACTGGGAAAGCCCTCCGGCGACCGGATAGCCTCGCCCAATAGCGGCAGCAAAGTTAGCGGCGCCGAGTGCCAGCAGCTCCTGACGGGGATTCACCTCGTGTCCGTTTTTTCCTGACAATGCCCGCGCGGCCGAGATGCTCTCCACATACGACAAAAGGAAACAGGCCATGGCAAGCGTGACCAGGTTCCTGCCCGTAACGTAATCCAGCAATGGCAAATGAAGGGTCGGAATGCCTCCCGGAATTTCACCCACCGTTGGCAGGCCTGCTCCCTGTAGCGGGGTAAAGGATACAGCCAGGATAGACAGGATGACCACAACAAGGGCTACGGGTTTTCCGGGCATCAGACGATCGCCCGTGATCAGCAGGACAAGGGCGATCAAACCAAAGACTAGGACCTCTGGACGGGTTTCGCCAAGATGTGTGACCAGGTACCCGATCCTTTCAAAAAAATCACCTCCCTGGCCGTGAAATCCAAAGAGCTTGGGCAGTTGCGTGGAGGCGATCACCAGCGCTGCTCCTGCCTTGAATCCCACCAGGATCGTATCGCTGATGAAGCTGACCAGTGCGCTTAACCTGACAAGCCATGCAAGAAAGAACAGGGCTGCCATGATCAGGGCGACACCTGAGCCCAGGATCAGCGCCTGAGCAGGATCGCCTCCCGAAAGCGTGGCTATCGAAGTACCTACCACAAGGGAGATGGCTGATGTGGGTCCTATGGCCAACTGGCGGGAAGTCCCAAAAATAAAATACAGAAGTCCTGCGAACACGTAGCAGTAGATGCCCGTTTGTGGCGGAAGGCCAGCAAGCGTGGCATAAGCCATCGACTCGGGGATCACGAAGAAAGCCAGCGTGATCCCTGCCACCAGATCCCATCGCAGGTACTTCAGGCTGTACGTTGGCAGCCATTCAGACACGGGAAATATCTGTTTGATCTTATCCTTCATTCCGGAGGATTACGTGAGCTCAAAAATAATGAAAACACTTCATCGGAGCAATGTCAGGATGCCTTTTATTTTACCCGTCTCATTCGTACGCAGCGAAAATCCGTATGTTACTACATAAAGGTAGGCCCCACCCGGACACTCCTGCCCGTTGCATGTGCCGTCCCACCCCCGGGTGATATCCTCAGTTGAAAAGATGAACAGTCCCCAGCGGTTGTAGATCTCCATACGTGACCTGTAAATATTTTGCATGATGGCAGGTTTGAACACATCATTCGAACCGTCGCCGTTGGGTGTAAAAGCATTCGGGAACAAAAGAAATCCTTCACAGTCAGACCCTTCGCTCAGAAGGATCTCAGCTGTATCGGAGCCCATACATCCGGTAGGAGCCGTGTAGGTGTATACAATCCGATGCATACCCCCGGATTCTTTATAAGGGAAGAGGCTGTCGGACCGGATTCCATCCACATAATACGTACCGCCGGCGGGTTGCCCACCTTCCAGCAGAAATCCGGGCGCTGTGTAGCATACATCGGTAAAGTCTGCCAGACTTACATCCGGTAACGGAGTGACGGTGATAAAGGCCAAACTGGCTGATCCATCTCCGCACGGTTCATTGTGGCCTAATACAGACAATGTCCCGGATGTGGCATCCGAAGAGAAATCCAGGGCCACTTTTGTGCCGGATCCAATGATCGTCACTCCCGTCCCAGAATAGGCCCACTGATACTCCGAGGAACTGGGATCAGCTGTTACGCTGTATTCCTGAACGCCCGTCCCGGTGCAGTGTATTTCGCTTCCGGTGATGGCCAGCATTCCCGGAGTCCTTCTGGAGGTAGCGTACACTGGGGCGATGTCATCCATTTTAATGTACCACCATGAATTGACCGTATTATTATCCCCAATGTACTTTGTCCACTTGTGGCAACCCGCCATGCTTTCACAGCCGCTGCTGACGTTATAATTTCCATCTATACCGCTGTCGTCCCAGAAGATCTGAAGTTCCCCTCCACTCGGTCGGATCTGTTGAATGATCAGACCATCATCGTTGTTTTCGATATCATAGAGCGGCAAATGGGAAAGTCCCCTGATAAAGGTGATGGTAATCGTCAGTGCAGAACCGTTGGGAACAGGCAGGCCGCTACTGTTATATCCATCCCAGGCGACCAGGTTATCTCCTGCTGTCACACTGGCTACGATCTCGGAATCCTCAGGATCGATGCCGGGCGAGGGATTCGTCTCGACCAGGATCCTGACAGTGCCTGATTTTTTCACGGCAAGGCCAATCGAACCTCCTCCTGTGGCACAATCCGGCGTAAACGTGGGGGATCCGATGATGCCAGGCGAGATCCTGGCAGTAGGGAAGAGGAGGCTGTCAGGGTCATTCAGAAACAATTTATACTGCGGATAAGTGAAAAATCCCTCCCGGGACTTCCTGTCATAGATAAAGTTGCCTGTACTGGCACACCCCGTCTGGTTGCTGTAGATAGAGAACGTCCCCCCCTGAAAGCCATTGCAATCCAGCTGTGTGACAATGCTGTCGTCCGAAAGGATCATCATCTTGCCGTAAAAGCGGCTTGTCGTCACATCAGGATTCTCCGACCAGAACTGCCATGCTTTTGACCACACCCGTCCTTCGGTGACCTCTCCGGCAGCGTCAAGTACGGTGATGTCAAAGTATTGCAGCATATGCTTATCTTCATGCGTGTATCCGGAGAAAGCATCATATGGAAGATAAATGAATTCCAGTGAATAATCACCTGTCGCTGAAGGATCCAGTTCCAGGTAATCATAACCTCCGGCACCCGGGAATGGCCCCGCAACTGACTGCTCATAGGTACTGATATAACCAGGGCCGTATGCAGGAACCACTGAATGGCCGTATACCACGTTCCCTGCCGGATCTTTTATCCTGAAATTAAGCTCCGTAGGATTACCATGATCCACACTGATTACTGATCCGAATCCGAACCGAATGGTTTCAGAGGTATTTGCAATCGCAATGTTCAACCTGTAATCAGCCGCTCCGTCATAAAATGCAAAATCATTCCTGGCTTTATCGATGCACAGTTGTCCGCATGCGGAAAATGAAGGAATCAATTGCTTTGTCCCCTCCGGATGGACAGGAAATGGCAATAAAATCAGGCAGCTGACAAAGAGAATAATTACCCTGACCGTTCTGGCCTTCATCTAGCAGTGTGTGAATCTCTACAAATGTATGATCATTCATTGAATAATCAATTTCTACCCATATGTCATCCCTACGGGATGCAATTTCATGCTCCTTCCGTGTCTTGCTAGAAATGACCGCTCTGACACTTCCCCATGCTTTGGAATTTGTATTTTAGAATTTGTTTAGAATTTGTATCCTGGAATTTGTTTGGGATTTGAGATTTGCCTGGCTTTGCCCCTCCCCAACCCCTCTCCATTTGGGGAGGGGCCAGGGGTGAGGTATTTGATATCCAACTGTCAACTGCCAACCGTCAACCACCAACCGGGAAACGTGAGTGGATGAAATCAGGGAACAGAAGGATCTTGTTTGATCGTTCTCTGCTGATTAAAAGGTGCTCAAAGTCACGGGCCTTATGTTTAAGATTGATCGTGATAATCAAATCAAGCAATTGTTGTTTAAGCTGAATATCATTCCGGATACCGGCAGATTGTTCCAGGAAAGAGTAATCCGGTGATGTCCTTGATAAAAGAAACATACTATCGTAAAAATCGCGGCCTTTCTTTCTGCTTAGAAGTGCTGAAATTTTCATGGCACATAAAACCTCAGGCGCAGGAGTCTGAAAATTGAAAATAAAGCCACACCCCTTCATCAGTCTGATCTCCGGATTATAATTCACTTCCTGATCCTGGCTTTCAATCTTAATCAGAAATTTTTCATCGCGAAAGGGAGTAAACTGGTTTTCGAATAAAAGCCCCGGAAAAACAAGATTCCTCCTGTAAGCTTTTAATGTTTTATCCTTTTCTTTATCGCTAGCCCTTACAGTAAATCCTGATTTTTGGAGAAACCGGACGATACGGTCGGTCATCTCCGTGAAAGTAACAGCATCCAGCTCTTTGTGATCAAAATCGATATCATCTGAAAACCTGTCAATTCCATGGATCAACCGCAGGCTTGTACCGCCAATGAAATTAAGTTTCCTGGCATACTTTGAGTTTGACAGGAAGTCAAGGATCAAATACTGCACATATTCACGAAGGATGAACCTGGCGTAATTCTTTTGTTGCAAAGGCTCAGGAAACCATTTCTTTATGTATTCAAAATCGATCATAATTCATATATTTCCAGCATCAGGCGGATCCGTCTGGTGAGTGACTGAATCTTCATTTCATCAAGATAATGCAGCAGGTTTGCCTTGTGAAGACTGCCAAGCATCATTTGCCCGTCGAGCCTCAGGTTCTCTATTTCATCCGGATCATTGTATTCCGGATACAGATAAAAAAGATCGATCAATGCTTTTTCAGGAGTGGCGAAAAGAATGGTTACATCACTGATTTTTCTCGGTTCATACCCCATAAAAAAGGCGGGTTGAATAGTCTGATAGGTAAAATATCCTGCAGGATTACGGAAGGAGGTAGTTTTCAGGGTAGTGACGGAGGTTAGGTCGCTGATCATTTCAGATATGAATCCATAAAAGCTCAGGGCATAGTGCAGGCTTATATACGAAGGACGATACATCCTGTTGGCGAAATAAAGAGGAAGCCCTTCCCGTTTCAGATATTCAGGAAAAGTATAGATTCCTTTGCGCAGCCTCACCACATATCCCCTGTTTGCCCAGCGTGTCAAATTACGCGGATCGAAATCAGGAAACAGAAGGTTTATTTGGTGGTTGCTGATGACGATCTGGTCGAAAAGTTCATTCTTGAATTCCTGAAACATATGAGTAAAATGGATATTTTATATTTCTAATAGTTGCCAAAAATAGTAAAAAACGGAAATAGTATAATATTTTTAACTATTTTTTTACCTCCTCCGCCCCATTCAAGTTAATCTCTAACTGCCGATTCTGATTTCATGGATCAGTATTGAGCAGCAGACGCTTTGGAATTTGTATCCTGGAATTTGTTTGGAATTTGGTGCTTGGGATTTGGAATTTGCCCGCAGGGCTAAAACACCCCATTTGGTGTGATCCCCAACAGCCGGAACCATGTCTCCCCGGCAAGGATGATCACCAGCCAGGAGATCACCATCATGGTGATGCCGAACTTTGCCGTATCGGTATAGGAGTACATGTCGGTCTCGTACAGCAGGGCAGCGGGTTTGCTATTGAACGGCAGCACGTAAACGTGCTCAATCATGAAGGCTGTGGGCAGGGCCAGGCTGACCACATCGTACCCGAAGCGGCCCGCCACTCCGATGGCGATGTGGATAAAGATCATGGCCCGCATTGTTTT
>JAQUQD010000069.1 GCA_028716265.1 Bacteroidales bacterium
GGAGACCAGGGTGATGAGGGATCTTCTGTTTTCACTGCAACCATCCATCAGCCTTAGCTACCACAGTGGAATCGAGCTGGCGCTCTATCCATGGGGGTACCGTGAAAGCCAGGCCAACGACGACGCTCACCTGAGCTTCATCGCCCATCATTACTCTGATGTATCCGGTTATACAGATCTGACGGCAGAACAATCTGTTGAACTTTATCCTGTCAACGGCGGTTCCATCGATGCCTATTACGGCTGCCTGGGCTCCGTAGGACTGACTGTAGAGCTGTCCGTTCAAAAACAGCCCCCCGTCAGCCAGCTGATGTACTTCTACAACATCAATTACCCTTCCATGATCGCTATGGTCGAACAGGCAGGATATGGCATCGGAGGCATGGTGACCGACGCCCAGACAGGGGAACCTGTGCAGGCCCTGGTATATGTCAGCAATTATTACCCGGCTTACAGTGATCCCGTGGTGGGCGACTTCCATAAATTCGTGCTGCCTGGCACCTATTCACTGGAAGTGACGGCCAATGGCTACGAGAGCCAGACCATCGAAAATGTGGTGGTGTACGAAAATTATTCTGCTTATGTAGAAGTGGCTTTAACTCCTGCAGAAGACAACTTCGCCTACAAGGTGATTTCAGTCAGGATACCCGATAACAATGATAACGATGAGGGGTATACACCCGGCATACTCGGGGCCCCCGATGGGATAAATTACAGCCTGGGATACACCGGATGGATCGTGGTGGAAATGCAACAGATGATCCTGGATGGTCCCGGTGAGGATTTCGTCGTTTATGAGGGAGATGATACGCCCGAAAGTTACAGCTGTTTTGCGTCGAACTCACCATATGGTCCATGGAAACTGATCGGTGAGGGATCGGGTACCACAGCGTTCGATCTGGCCGGCGGCATGGTGCTGGATGCAAGCTATATCAAGCTCTTTGACGGAGGCGATTCTCCTTCCTCACAGAATGATTCGGGTTTTGACGCGGATGCTGTGGAGGTTCTGGAACATCCCTCCGGAACCTACCTTGCCCTGCTGTCGCTTGAACTGACCGATATCAACGGTAACCTCGACGGTTCCCTTGATCCCGGTGAAACGGCGCACCTCTCGGTCATTCTCCGCAATAACGGAGACATCACGGCCGAAGAAGTCCTTGCAACACTTACGACAGATCACCTCTTTATCAGTATCGATACGGCCACAGCATTGCTGGAGGATATGGCATACGGTGAAAGTTCATCCTGCTCGTTCACCGTGACCGCCCATGAGTTTACCACAGTCGGTTATCTCTTCAACCTGGACATGAATGTACAGGCAAACGATGGATCCTATGAGAACACGTTCAGTTTTGATTTCCAGATTGGCAGTATAGAGGAAACCTTTGAATCGGGTGATCTGAACGCCTTTGATTGGGTGACCGGAGGAAATGTTCCCTGGTCGGTTGTTTCGAACCAGGCCTTTGAAGGTACGTATTGTGCACGATCGGGCAACATTCTCAACAATGGCGTATCCAATCTGTCCATTACACTGGATATCCTGGCTGACGGGAAGATCTCCTTTTACAGGAAAGTGTCATCAGAAACCGGATATGATTTTCTGGAATTCTATATTGACAATCTACTGCTTGGCAACTGGTCGGGAGAGGCGGCATGGGAAAAGGCCTCCTTTGATGTGACCCAGGGAAGCCATACGTTCAGGTGGATTTATGACAAAGACCAGTGGACCGTCTCGGGAAGCGACTGTGCCTGGATCGATATGATCCGGTTCCCCCCGTTGCAGGTTTTCAACACGGGAACACTAACCGGAAGGGTGACCGATATGGCGGATGGATTGCCCATTGAAGGTGCTTCTATTAGTGGAGTGGCCGTCACAGGGAGCGACGGGATCTACACCATCCCGCTCAATGAAGGAGTGTACGCGATCTGTGCCGCAGCAGACGGTTATGACACCCTTTGCCTGGAAACCAGTGTGGTGATAGGCCAGCTGACAATGCTTGATTTTCAGCTCATAAACACTGTCGGGATTATCTACGATGCAACAGACGATCCGTTCATCCGTCTTTTCCCGAATCCCTCTGACAGGGAAGTCATCATCGAACTTTGCGGGTGTGCAGAATCCGAACTGAAAGCAGAATTGTATTCCATAACGGGTAACCTGATCCGTATACTCGATCAGCCTTCTGAGCTGACCACATGTGCATCCTTCAACTGGGACGGTAAGGATAGCAAGGGGAACAGGGTTCCGGGGGGCATCTACCTGTGCAAGATCCATTCAGGGGAAAAAAGCTGGACAAAAAAAATATTCCGGTTTTAGGCGATTAACTATAACTCTTTCATATTTTTACAAAAATTTTAATCACCATTAATCCAACCAAACCATGAAAAAGTTACTACCTCTCCTCCTTTTGTTATTATCACAAACCTTCCTCTATGGCCAGAATGTGGACAGGGACAAGGTAGTCCTTGAGATAGGCACCGGTACCTGGTGCCAATTTTGTCCGGGTGCTGCCGGTGCGGCAGATATGCTGGTGGAAGAGGACAAGGATGTGGTCGTGATCGAGAACCATAATGGTGATCAGTTCACGAATACATTTTCCAATGCAAGAAATAACTATTATTCGATCGATGGCTATCCTACAGCCCGGTTTGATGGGATTCTGGAGAAATCAGGAGGACAACTATGCCCCCCTCCGTGGACCAGTGTATATAATAGCTATTTAAGCTTATACAATACACGAATACAGACATCTTCACCATATACAATAGGCCTGGAGATAGAAAACACCTCGGGGAATAATTACCAGGCTAACATTACCATCCAGAAGGTCGGCGATGTTAACACTTCGAACAGCGTGGTGCACTTCGTGATTACTGAGTCGCACCTATCCGCCACATGGTTCTGCATGACGGAGTGTAATTTTGTGAACCGCAAGATGGTTCCCAATCAAAACGGAACCCCGCTGTCACTTTCGAACAACACGCAACAGATCACACTGGATTTCACCCTGGAATCAAACTGGGATGTTGGCAATGTTGAATTTGTCTGCTTCATTCAGTCGAACTCCAATAAGGAGATCCACCAGGCTGTCAAGAGAACCATCCTACTGGCACAGTTCGAGGCTGACGAAACGCTGGTATGCGCCCCGGGCACCATTCATTTCACCGATCTCTCAGCGGGTGATATCACCAGCCGTTCCTGGTCGTTTCCGGGAGGGACTCCCAGTTCTTCCAATCAACCAGATCCAACCGTTGTCTACAACAACGAGGGTGTTTATGATGTTACGCTGACCGTTTATTCCGGATCGGAAAGCAATGTGATGACAAAAAATGATTATATCCAGGTCAGTTCAGGTGTACCTTCCATTCCGGGTCAGCCGCAGGGGGAGACGCTGCTTTGCAAAAACCCGCCCAACACCAATTATACAGCGACAGGCTCTGCCAATGCGTTGTCATGGGACTGGGAAATCAGCCCCTCCAATGCTGGCCTGATCACTAACGACGGCAGCGCCACTGTCACAGTCAACTGGTTCAATTCGTACCTGGGCGAGGTTGCTCTTACGGTGAAGGCCATCAACGGATGCGGGGAAAGCGAATTTTCAAGCCCCCTTGCGATCACCATTTCTCCGCGGCCTGCCGTCTTCAATCTTACAGGTGGCGGAACCTTCTGTGAAGATGAAACAGGGATTGAGGTCGGACTGGATGGTTCGGAAGCGGGAGTGACCTACCAGCTGTTCAGGGAAGATCAGCCCGAAGGGACGTCCATAACAGGAACAGGCGGACCCATCAGTTTTGGATTGATCTCCGAACCAGGTGAATACTCTTCTGTGGGTTTCAATCCAACCACCCAATGCGATATTGACATGGCCAATACAGTAATGGTCACGATGATCTCTTTGCCAGAAGCATTTGAGATAACAGGCGGTGGAGCATGGTGCGAAGGGATGGAAGGCATCACTATAGCACAGCAGGGTTCCCAGCCGGACTGCCAGTATGAACTGTTCTGCAATGATGCCACGACGGGGGTGGTAGTCACCGGTACGGGCGAAGCCCTTGATTTCGGACAATTCACTACCCTGGGAGCATACCATGTGGTTGCCACCAGCACACAAGCACCCTGTACCAGCCAGATGACCGGAACCGCAGCGATCACCCAGGCTCCGTTACCTGTAATACCAGCAGCACCACAGGGACCGGTCACAGTCGACCTTTACTATTTGAGCGAAAGTGAATATGTAACCGAAGGAAGCCTTTATTCAGATGCTTATGCCTGGGAACTGATCCCTGCTGAGGCAGGTGTGATCGAAGCCATCGACGACACCCGCATCATTGTGATATGGAATATGGATTTCCTCGGACAGGCTGAGATCAAAACCCGGGGACTCAATGTTTGCGGTGAAAGCGAGTGGTCGGAGTCCGTGAGTGTGACTATATTGAACACCGTCGGATTCAATGCGATCTTTGACCAACTTGGGATCAAGGTTTCTCCCAATCCGTCAGACGGCATATTTACCATCCAGTTGAAATCGGACAAAGAAGAAATCGCATCCATCAGGATCGTTTCCCCGCTGAACTCGGTCGCTTTTGAGGAGAACAGGATCTCGGTCAACGGGTCGCTGACGCGCACGGTCGACCTGAGTCATGCCTCCGACGGGATCTATTTCCTGTACGTTGAAACAGGTCAGTCCACCTACATCCGGAAGCTGGTCATCAACTAAGTTTCCAGGCAAATCTTCAGGAAAGACTTTTCTCTAGGAATCTTAGTTAATTAAATTTAGCTACCATTTCCCCCCTATTCTTTTTAGATTGATTCTAAATTATTTTCCTCCAATTGCAATAGCACTGATTATCCCTACCTTTGTATCTCTTTTTATTAGTTAATCTAATGATTAATAATATAATAAGAATTTTCTCTCTAACCAAAGCAATTTACCATGAAAAAGTTTACTTTTCTTTTTTTAATGCTTTTATTTCAAACTTTTCTCTTTGCACAGAATGTGGAAAGAGAAAAGGTAGTCCTTGAAATAGGTACAGGCACATGGTGCCAGTTTTGCCCTGGTGCGGCAGCCGCTGCTGATCAGCTCGTAGCGGAGGGCAAGGATGTGGCCGTGATCGAGCATCACAACGAGGATAATTATGACAACACATATTCCAATTACAGGAATGATACGTACTATAATTTGAGCGGATTTCCAACAGCTCATTTTGACGGATCGACAGAAGAAGTGGGAGGAAAGGCCTGTCCACCCCCTTTCACAAGTGTTTATACAACCTATCTTGGCTATTACAACCAACGGAAACAAATTACATCCCCTTTTACCCTTGACTGGTGTGTCACGCACCTCAGCGGGAACAACTATGAGGTAAATATCAGCATCACAAAAGCAGGTACGGTTGCGACAGATAATACGGTTGTCCATTTCGTTGTCACTGAGTCCGAAATTGCGACGAACTGGTTCTGCATGACGGAATGCAATTTCGTCAACCGGCTCATGGTTCCGGATCAGTATGGGACCGCGCTCAATCTGACGAACAATGTACAGCAGATCTCTCAGAACTTCACCCTGGATGCATCATGGAATACCGCGCACATCGAATTCGTCTGTTTCATCCAGAACAATACGACAAAAGAGATCCACCAGGCATCCGGCAGGCCGTTCGATGAGGCATCGCCCCCGCTTGATACTGATTTTACCGCAGACGAAACCGAGTTCTGCCAGACCGCTACTGTCCATTTCATGGATCAGACTTCGGGATGTCCGACAAACTGGCAATGGACATTTGCCGGCGGCACACCTGCCTCTTCCACCCAGCAAAATCCCACCGTCACCTACAATAATCCGGGCCTATACAGTGTCATCCTGAAAGCATGGAAATCCGGCGAGTCGATGACGGTGACCAAGGAAAATTTCATTTTTGTGGGTGCCGGGACGCCGCAGGTGCCTTCGTTGCCGACGGGCGAGGCAGCACTTTGTAAAAACCCCCCCAACACGGTCTATACAACCCAGTCGGGCGATGCGCTGTCCTATGACTGGGAACTGGATCCCAGCAGTGCCGGACTGGTCCTGGATGACGGTTTTTCATCCGTCACCATCAACTGGTTCAATTCTTTCCTGGGAGAGGCCAACATAACGGTTAAAGCGATCAATCCATGCGGAGAGAGCACCTTTTCCGAACCGTTGACCATTGCCATCTCGCCCCGGCCCACCGCCTTTCACCTGATGGGCGGTGGTGAGTTCTGCGAAGGGGAACCGGGCGTTGAAATCGGGCTGGATGGCTCTGAAATCGGCGTGACCTACCAACTTTTCAAGGAAGAACAGCCGGAAGGAACCTCCATTCCGGGGACCGGTGGACCCATCAGCTTCGGCCTGGTATCCGATCCGGGTGAGTATTCTTCCTCGGGCATGAATGAGGCGACACAGTGTGATATAGTCATGTACAATACGGTTGCTGTCACCATGATACCGATGCCGGAGTCCTATGCGATGACAGGCGGTGGGGAATGGTGCGAGGGGATGGAAGGAATTGACATCGGCCTGGAAGGCTCCCAGGTTACTTGCCTGTATGAACTCTTCTGCGATGACGTCACTACCGGAGTTATTGTCCAGGGATCAGATGAAGCACTTAGTTTTGGACAATTTACCACTACGGGCACATACCATGTGGTCGCAACCAACATTGAAGCGCCTTGCACAAGCCTGATGACCGGTACGGTCCACATCACCCAGGCTCCTTTGCCTGAAATCCCGGTGGCTCCCCAGGGCCCTCTCACTGTTGACCTGTACTATTCCAACGTAAGCGAGTACGCAACAGAAGGAAGCCTGTATTCCGATGTATACGGGTGGGAACTTACTCCTTCAGAGGCAGGCAGTGTTGAGGTCCTTGATGCCACACACATCCGCGTGACCTGGGACATGGACTATCTTGGCCAGGCTGAGATCACCACCCGGGGAATCAATGTATGTGGCGAAAGTGAATGGTCACTCCCAATCACCGTCACTATCTACAACACCGTCGGTTTCAATATGATCTCCGAACAGTTGGGGATCAGGGTCGCTCCGAATCCTTCAGATGGATTTTTTACCATACAGATGAAATCTGACCGGGAGGAAGCAGTTTCTATCAGGGTGATCTCCGCACTGAATACCATCGCCTATAAAGAAATCAAAATCACCGTCAACGGTTCGCTGACCAAAACCATCGATCTCAGCCATGCCCCCGATGGGATCTATTTCCTCTATATCGAAACGGATACATCCACCTACATGCGAAAGCTGGTCTTCAATTAATATAATCAAAAAAGGCTGTCCGACCGACAGCCTTTTTTGATTAGTAAAATAATTACCTTTGTGGTTTATCATCTTTAATCATAATGAAAAAATATTTCATCCTCCCGGGCCTTTTCCTGGCCATGAGTCTGGGGATACTGGCAGCTACGGTCGAAAAAACCTATACCTTCAGCAATCACACCCTCACACAAAAAGGCGATTATTCACTGATCACCTTTGATGATTGCTACCTGACAGGGATCCCGGGTGAACCGGTCCTGCCCTACTGTGCTGTCAGACTCCTGCTCCCTCCGGGCCAGGAAGCAGTAGCGCTGGAGTTTTATGGTGAGGATGAGGTCACCCTGCCCGGCACATACCTGATTTATCCGGCGCAGAATGTACAGCCGGTTTCCGGGGGAAGAACGGGAGCATTCATTAAAAACGAACAGGTTTACAGCAAGGATCAACACTATCCGGCCACACAATACGGTCAGCTTTCGACAGAATTCCTGAAGGGCCATTCTGTTGCTCTTTCAGCATTCACGCCTGTGATCTATCATCCAGCGACAGGTTCTGTATCCTATTACCAGAAAGTTACCCTCGTGCTGAAAACCAAGGACAGCCAGGCGGCCCGGCAGGCGTTGAACCTGTTATCTTCCGGCAGTTCAGGAAATGAATTCATCGGACAATTCATTCAAAACAGCCAGGATCTTGCTGCGTATCCTTCCTTCCGGCAGCGTGATGCGTTTTATTCCTACCTGATCATTACGCCGGATCAGTTCTCCGGGAGCTTTGAAGAAATGCGGGCTTACTATCTCCAATGCGGACTTGAATCGACTGTCATCACAACAGAATATATTTCATCCAGCTACAGCGGCCAGGATCTTCAGGAAAAGATCCGGAACTGCATCATTGGAGAATATACGGACCACGGGATCGAATATGTCCTTTTAGGGGGAGATGTTGAGCACATCCCGTACAGGGGATTTTACTGCACGGTGCAATCTTCGTCGGTATATGAAAGCAACGACATCCCTTCCGACCTGTATTATTCCGGACTGGATGGCACATGGAATGACAATGGCAACGGCAGCTGGGGCGAGATCGGTGAGGAAGACCTGCTGCCCGATGTGGCTGTTGCCCGGCTGCCCTTCAGCAACCAGGCCGAACTGGCCCGAATGCTCCATAAAGTGATGATGTACCAGCAGGAGCCTGTGACAGGGGAACTCAGGGATCCTTTGCTTGCCGGCGAAAATCTTTACAGTGATCCCGAAACCTGGGGAAGCGACTACCTTGAACTGCTCATCGGATTTCGTGAAGATAACGGATATACAACGGATGGCATTCCCGGGGATCACACCATCGAAAAACTCTACGCGGAAGTTTCATCCTGGTCAAAGTCCGACCTCCTGGCAAGCATTAACCAGGGCAAGTCGTTCGTGCACCATGTCGGTCATGCCAATACAACCTATACCATGATGTTCGACCTAGGGGACATCACCAACAACAATTTCTCGCAGGTCAACGGTACCGACCATAACTACACCATTGTCTATACCCATGGCTGCGATTGCGGAGGATATGATTACAATGACTGCATTCTTGAAGAGATGGTGAAGATTGACAATTTTGCCGCGGCCGTTGTCGGGAACTCAAGGTACGGGTGGTTCAACGAGGGCCAGACAGAAGGTCCTTCGGCCCACCTTCACAGAGAATTCGTGGACGCCCTTTACCACGATAAGCTCAGCCGGATCGGACGCACGCACATGGAGTCACGTATTGAAACCTCGCCCTGGGTGAACGCGCCTGGACAATGGGAAGAAGGAGCCCTGCGCTGGTGCTTCTACGACTGCAATGTGCTGGGGGAACCAGCAATGTCTATTTGGACCGACGAACCGATCATTCCGGATGTTTCCTATGTTTCAACCATTCCGACAGGGCAGGCCTCGATGGATTTAACTGTTTCTTACGAAGGAGAACCACTTGAAAATATTCGTTGCGTGGTGATGAAAGAGGATGTGTTCAACGGATTAGGAATAACCAGCTCCAACGGCCAGGCGACAATCAGTTTTGAAGAAGTCTTCGCCGAACCGGGGGAAGCCCAGCTTGTGATCAGCGGGTACGACTGCCTCACAACCACCTGGCCGGTCACTATCATTCCCAGCGAGGGAGCATATGCCGTATACTCCACCCACACCATCGGGGATGAAGGAGGCAACGGCAACGGGATACCGGAATACGGGGAATCCATCCTGCTGTCTATCGACATTAAAAATGTCGGCGAGCAATCCGCCTCCGATGCATCAGCAACACTGGCAACAGACGATCCCTACATCACCCTGACTGATGGCCAGGAAGAGTACGGGACCATCAACAGTGGCGAAACGATATCCATTGAGAACGGATTTGCTCTGGAAATTGCTCCGGACATCCCGAACAAGCATACTGTGACTTTCCAGCTTACAGTGACTGCACAGGATTCATGGACATCCGATTTTTCGATCACGGTCAACGCTCCAAGCCTGTTCCTGCGAAAACTAAGCGTTGACGACGAAGAAGCCGGAAATGACAATGGAATACTCGATCCCGGTGAGACAGCCTACCTGCGGATCGAAGTCGGCAATTTGGGATCATCTGCCTCTTCCGGAATTACAGGTCAGATCAATTCAACAGATCCATACCTTGAGATCCTCGACGGTCTTTTTGAAACAGGTTCTCTGGCACCCGATGAGACAATCCAGGCGACCTATTGGGTGGCCTTGAGCCCTTCGACCCCAATGGGCACGGTCGTTGACCTGAGATCCCGAATCATATCGGGAGCCTATGAAGTGATAAGGGAGTACGAGCTGCTCACAGGGATCATCGTCGAGGATTTTGAAACAGGCGATTATTCAAGGCACAGCTGGCAATTTGCAGGAAATGCACCCTGGCAGATAAGCCAGGAGAATCCCTTTGAAGGAGATTATTGCTCTCAATCAGGAGATATCAACGATCTTGGGTATTCCCAGATGATGATCACGGCCGAGGTCCTGACCGATGATTCGATCAGTTTCCATTTCAGGGTCTCCTCAGAAGCAGATTATGATTTTCTGATTTTTTATATTGATAATGTTTCAAAGGGACAATGGTCAGGCGAATGGGGCTGGTCGTATGCCTCCTATCCGGTTACTACGGGACTGCATACCTTTAAATGGATCTATAAAAAGGATTCATGGATGAGCTCAGGCGGAGATTGCGCTTGGGTGGATTATGTTTCCTTTCCCCCCATTTATATCCCCGTTTCCGCTGGTGAAAATCCTGTTCCCGCAGAACTTGACATATATCCCAATCCTTTTGTGGATAATATTATAATGCAATACACTGGATTATTGAAGTCCCCTGCAGAAATAACCCTGTTGAACTCCACGGGGCAGATAGTCATGGGAAAGAATATGTATCAGGCTGGTTACGGAAATGAAGCCACCGTGACCTTTGATCTAGCCACCCTGGAACCAGGGGTCTACTATCTTCGGATGGTGACTGATACCGGTTCAGAAATAAGAAAGATCATTAAAATACGATAATTATCACACCACCTTAACATTTTATCCATGAGCCAACGATTACTTAAGTTGATCCAGGTCATCCTGGTGTTGCTGATTTCACTTCCTGTTTTTGCACAACAACTTACTCCGGGGAAACACCTACCCAGAGCGGTCAAAGGCAAGGAACATCTGATCGATACCCGCATCGACAACATGACCTACTGGAAGCACATGGCGGAGAAGGGCTATGTGGAAGTGGCCCCGTTCCGGCAGGTTGAGCAGGCCACGTACAGGGGAAGCAAGATCAATTCACGGAGCGTGACCATCGAAGATTCTCCGGATATTCGTCTTACGGAGGCCAACTCCACCCAGAGCGAGAACTCTGTCTTTGTCAATCCCAATGATAATCAGAATGTGCTGCAGTCGAATAATTCCACGACGAATCCGGTATATGCCCTATACGGGGCCAATGACTTCTATACTTTTGACGGAGGTGAAACATGGGAGGGAGAAGTGGAAGGTGCCGGCGGCGAGAATTCAGGGGACCCTTCGGTATGTATCAGCAACGACGGGAGGTATTATGTGGGGTACATCCACAGCAATTACGATCAGGGAATATCTTATTCCACTGACCAAGGGCAGACGTGGACTGCCGTGCAGTGTGCCGGGGGAGGATATATTCTCGACAAGAATCATATGTGGGTTGATAACAGCCCGACCAGTCCTTACGAAGGCAATCTGTATTCCGCATGGACCAATTTCCAGGGTGGGCCCAACGAAAACGAAATAGAGATCGTGCGTACCACCGACGGGGGAGTCAGTTACTCCAGCCGCCTGGGCATCAGCCATGCGGTCAATGCAGGCAGCCACAACCAGGGGGTCAATATCCAGACCGGACCGGATGGGCAGGTATATGTGGGCTGGACGATCTACGATGGCTGGCCAACCGACGAAACTGCCATGGGATTTGCCAAATCTCTCGACGGCGGAGTCAGTTATCAGACAGCCCACCGTATCATTGAAGATATCCGGGGTATACGTACCTCCGAGACGTCCAAGGATATGCGGGTGAATTCGTTCCCCTCCATGGCCGTCGACATCAGCAACGGCCCCTACCGGGGAAACATCTATATGGTCTGGACTAATATCGGGGTGCCGGGGATCAACATGGGTCCGGATATCGATATTTATATGATCCGGTCAACCGACGAAGGGGCAACCTGGTCAGATCCGGTCCGTATCAACCAGGATCCTTCCGGACTGGGCAATGAGCATTATTTCCCCTGGATCACCTGCGATCCGCAATACGGAACACTCAGCGTGATTTTCTATGACGACAGGAATGTTTCCAACACACAATGTGAGGTTTTCTGTGCTGTTTCATCAGACGCAGGCGATACCTGGGAAGATTTCAGGGTAAGCGACGTTTCGTTCACTCCGGCTCCCGTTGAAGGGCTCGCAGGTGGATACATGGGCGATTATTTAGGGATCTCCTCCAATGGCCGCAAAGTTTACCCGGTCTGGTCAGACAACCGTCTGGGCCACGTCATGGCCTTCGTTTCACCGTTTGAAACCGGTCCGCCTCCCAACCAACCTTGGCTGATCTATTCCTCACACCAGATCAACGATCTGCTGGGTAACGGGAACGGACAGGCCGACTTCGGGGAATCCTTCCTGATCGACCTTACTATGGAAAACATCGGAGACCAGCCGGCATCATCCGTTACAGCCGTACTGACCACCGATAATCCATGCGTTACCGTTTCCGATGGCCAGGAAGATCTGGGTGATTTCAGTGTTGAAGAAACCAAGAGCTTCCCGGGTATTTTTAACCTCACACTCAGCAATACCATTCCTGACAACGAAATCATCGACTTTCTTCTTACTACCACCGATGCCAATGACAGTACGTTCAACAGTGTGTTCAAGATCACATCCCATGCGCCGGCCTTAACGATCGGCCAGATGACGATATCCGATCCGTCGGGGAACAACAACGGAAGGCTGGATCCCGGTGAAACGGTCGAGATTTTCATCAGCACCTCCAATCCCGGAGACTATGCCGCCAACAATGTTGCAGCAGTACTTTCCACCGACAGCCAAGAAATTACGCTGCACACCACCACTGCTGATCTGGGAACCCTGGATGCCGGTGAGAACACCTCAGCATCCTTCAGCGCCACGGTATCAGAAGATGCATTCACGGGATCCGCAGTGAGCCTCAACTATGACGTTGAATCCGAATACCATTCGGCACAGGTCAGGTTCATCCAGAAGATCGGATTGATCTTGGATGATTTTGAAACGGGGGACTTTTCATCCTTCGACTGGACTTTCGGAGGAAATTCCCCATGGTCGATGACCGATGCAAATGCTTTCGAGGGTTTGTATTGTGCCATTTCAGGGGCCATCGGGAATAATGCCTTCTCTGAACTAAGGATCCGGTACGATGTGATGTTCGACGACAGCATTTCTTTCTACAGAAAAGTTTCCTCTGAGCTGGATTATGATTTTCTGTCATTTTATATCGACGGAGTCCTGCAGGATGAGTGGTCGGGGGAAGCTGACTGGGAAAGGGTTGCTTTTGCGGTCACATCCGGAGAACATATCTTCAAATGGGTGTATTCAAAGGATGTTTATTCGATGGAAGGACAGGACAGGGCCTGGATCGATTATGTCATTTTCCCGGCTGAACTGAGAACCTCGGCCAATGCCGGATCAGATGGCATTACCTGTGAAACCTCACCCTTTCTCCTGAGCGGAACAGCTACCAAGTATAACTCTGTGCTTTGGTCAACATCCGGCACAGGATCTTTCAATGATCCAACGATCCTGACTTCCATGTACACTCCCGGTGCTGAAGATGTTTCAGCCGGTTCGGTTATCCTGACCCTAACAGCCTTCGGAGATGAGATCAACGTGAGCGATGCCATGACGCTTGAACTCACCCTGAATCCAACTGCACATGCAGGTTCAGACGTAGCCGTATGCGGTCTTGAGCCCATTACCATCCAGGAAGCTGTGGCTGAGCACTATGACAGCCTTCTGTGGACGACTACCGGAACAGGCACCCTCGTCAATGCCACTGAACTCCAGGCGGAATACATACCGGCGCCTGAGGAGCTTGGCCAATCCGTCACACTGAAGCTCACAGCCTACGCGGCGGAGCCCTGTCAGGATATGACGGATGACATGGAAATGACCTTTATTCAAACTCCTGATCCGCAGATCAACGGACCTTTGTCCGTCTGTCAGAATGCAGTGGCCACATACAGCACGCCGCTTTTAGATTCCTATTTCTATACCTGGGAGATCGGTGGGGGAACCATACAATCAGATCCTTCCTCCAATGAGATCACTGTGCTATGGGATACCGCAGGGACGGAAAACTGGCTGATTGCGACTCAAACCAATGGCATGACCATGTGTCATACCTGGCAGGTAGTCACGGTTACCGTTCATGAGCTTCCTGTCCCTGTGATCTCGGGCGATCCATCTGTCTGTGAAAATGCTTCAGGCATTGTTTATTCAACCCCTTCCCTGGAAGGTCATTCGTATACCTGGACGATCGAAGGCGGAACCATTGCCGCCGGACAGGATATGGCAGAGATCAGCGTTGACTGGAGCGCGGCAGGAGCAGGGGCGTTATCCGTCACCGAGACTGTTGATTCCACCGGATGCCTGATGAGTGCCGGTTTCCCGGTTACGATTCATTCTTTGCCGGTCGTCTCCATTGGAAATGACACCAGCATCTGCCACAACCATACCCTGACCCTGGATGCAGGCAATCCGGGCGCCAAGTATCTCTGGTCAACCGGAGAGACTACCCGTGTGATCACGATTGATTCGACCGGAGTCGGAATCGGAGGGACAAAGAATATATCC
>JAQUQD010000070.1 GCA_028716265.1 Bacteroidales bacterium
GGCAGGCACCATCCTTCAGGGCTCCAAAGGTATTCGTAAGGTCCGCCGGCGCCACCTGTGGCAGTTCCGTTCAGCTGCGCCGTGGTTCCCCAGCTTATGGAAATATTCTCACCTGCCTCGGCGATGGGAAGCTCAATGACTTTTACAGTGATGGAGTACTCATCCTGGTTGATCCCGTCATCCACCACCACCGTATAGGTAGAAGTGACTTCCGGGGCAACCATGATGGTTTGCAGGGAGGAATGCCAGCCGGGGTATGTATCGCAGGACCAATCAAAGGAATATTCGCCTGATCCTCCCCATGGATTGGCAAAGAGCTGGGTTTGGCCGCCCCAGCAAATGGAATCCCTGTCGGTTATAATGGAGATCCCCAGAGGTCCACCCTTGATTTTTACCCATACGGCATCTTCCTCATAGCATGTATTCACATCCCATACACTCAGTGTAAACTGATTGGAGGATTTAAGATAGACAGATGTCGGGTGGAGGATCGAATTGTCCAATAGCGAATCAGCAGGTTCCCACTGGTAGGTAAAAGGACCGTTTCCAGTCACCGAAGCATCGGCAAAGTAATAGGGTGAGTTGTACCAGATGGTTGTATCGATTCCTGCATTTACTTCAGGTAGTGCAGTGACATTTATCTGGAGTGCGCCGGAAGGAGCGCTCGTTTCGTTGCACTGGTTCACGCTTGTAACCGTGATGGAAGCGAGGCCGGCAAAGGTGTCATTCCAGTTCACCGTGGCATTTTTTGTTTCGCCTGTGATGGTCCCAGCACCGGCCGGTGACAGGTTCCAGATATAGGAGACTGCGTCACCGGCGCCGGTGGTGTTATACGAAGTATTTGGGCCATTTTCGCACATTTTATTGGGCCCGGTAGGGATGGCCGAAACTGCCGGAGGGGGTATCTGACTGACTGTCAATGTCTTGATGTCACTGATGCATCCGTTGTTGGTCGTTACGGTGAGCTTGACCGTGTGTTGTCCCTGGGTAGTGAACGTGTGTTGAGGATTCTTCACATCGGACGTTCCCCCGTCTCCGAAATCCCATATCCAGCCATCCACGCTTCCGCCATTGGGCACCGAAAGATCGTGGAACTGAGTAGGGTCACCGAAGCAATAAGGATCGTAGGAGAAGTTGGCTGTGGGTTTGGAAAGGATCGTGATCTGCTCCTCGGCAGTCCTTTCCGTGGATTCATAAGTCACAACCAGGGTGACCACAAAATTGCCCCAGTCGTCATACTGGTGGACTGGATTTAACAGGTTGGATACTCCACCGTCTCCGAAAGTCCATTCAACAGACAGGTAACCGGGAATGTCGGATGTGATGGTGAACTGGGTCTGATCTCCCCAGCATACATGATCATAGGTGAATTTGGGAGGTGCAAAATAAGTCTGGATGAAGGTTGGTAATCCGTACTGGCAGTATTGGTTGGTCCCCAATTGAATCCCAATTGAGTCCAGATCACAATCAACGCCACGCAGGTTAGGATTGTTTATGACCGCAAGATATTGTTTTTCAGCCCTTGCCACGTATATCTTCTGATCAGGACCCACCTGCAGTGCCCCCCTTCCGATAGCTGAATTATTCATGACATATCCTACTTTGATCCCTGAGCTTTTAATTGCGTTGGAGTCGCCGGCAAACAGGTCAAACTGGTAGATGTTCATCTTTTTAAAGTTGGAGGAATCCTCCGTTGTCAGGTACAGATACCGGGAGTTGGGAGAGAACTCTACACCATAGGCATACTTGTATCCGTCAAACGTGATCGGATGGGTGACCTGGCCTGTGGCGGCAGAAAAATTGAAAAGCTGGTAATAGTCGCTGTAAAACACCGCCATGGCCAGCCTGTCGCCCGAAGGGGCGCCCTTCAGGTATCCGACCGTATTGAGCCAGCTGCCTCCGACTTTTCTTCCGACCGTTGAGATGACCGGATTGGGATTGATACCCTCTTCGGTCACCAGGTATGACAGGATCGTATCGGATGGGTAAAAGCTTGTATCAGAACCTTGGATTTCGAAGGTCCGCCACTTATGGGTGATCACCCAGATATCCACGTTGTTCTCATGCTTCATGGCTGTGACCTTTTCGGTCACAGGGGTGGTCAGGAGAACATTCTTATCAACCACTTTCCCAAGTCCGCCGTTTTGCGAAATATCCACCACGGAGTAATTCAAACCCACCGGATCACCCTGGTAAGGCACCGTGAAAACATAATAGATGTTGGGATTGTTAGGTTTTGGAACGATGATGCCCGACTGGGTGGAAGACATATGTCCGTGAAGCCCTGTTCCGTTATCCATGACTTCATTCTCCTTGTTCCAGACCTGCTGCCCGTCCGTATAAAAAAGAAGTTCACCACCGGAGCTGGCAATAGAGGCACATCCCTCCTGGGCAATGAAATAGGTATTGATCCCGGGATAAGGTATCGGATAACCGCTCGAGACATTGAAGTCCAATCCAGCGCGTTTGCCAAAGACCCAGATGTTGGCTTCGTTGGATTGACCGTTAGCAGTTAAAAAGGTGGAGAGAAGGATGAATATGAATATTAGTTTTTTCACTGCAATATAGTTTTTACAAAATTACAAATTTTAGATTAGGATTCAATTCATATAGGTTGTTATAATAGCAACAAATTTCACACTGACTGTTGATCCTGATTTCGCGTAGTTTATCCCGACGAAAGTCGGGGCTCATCAGGACATGCTGCCACCGCCTCCCGCCTCCCGCCTCCTGCCTCCCGCCTCCTGCCTACTGCCCACCGCCCACCGTCCTCACATCCAGTGCGTCGCGCAATGCATTCCCTATGAGCATGAACGCCAGGACCATGATCATTATTGCCACTCCGGGCAGAATGGCAAGGTAAGCCGAATCCAGGATGAGGTAGGGGTAGTTCTCCCGGATCATGCTCCCCCAGGATGGCATGGGGGGCTGAACACCGATGCCCAGGAAACTCAGGCCGGCCTCGATGAGAATGGCGGATGCGAAATTGGCTGCCGATATGACAATGACTGGGGCCAGCACATTGGGTAAGATATGCCTGAAGATGATCCTGCTGTTCCGGTAGCCCAGGGCACGGCCCGCCTCCACATACTCTTTCTCCCTGATGCTGATGAACTGTCCCCTGACCACCCGCGCCACTTCCACCCACATGGTGAGCCCCACCGCGACGAAGACCTGCCAGAAACCTTTCCCCAGTGCAAAAGTGATCGCGATCACAAGCAGAAGCGTGGGGATGGACCACACCACATTGATGAACCACATGATCAGGTCGTCGGTCCTTCCCCGGAAGTAACCCGCCGTGGATCCGAGAAGGATACCGATGAGCAGGGAAATGGCCACGCTGATGAATCCAACGGATAAACTGACACGCGTTCCGATGAGCAGGCGGCTAAGCATGTCGCGCCCGAACTGATCCGTGCCCAGCAGAAAATGCCGGGTAACGACATGGCGATCCATGACTGACTTTTGCAGATCCGCTATCGCCTCACAGTGAACCTGATCTCTGATGTCAGTGAAACACGTACTGTCGCCTTTTATTTCAATCTGTTTTTCCGGATCTAGCGCATACATCACATCGGCCAGGTGAAACGACTGTTTCTGAGGGTCGGGCAAAGGGGTGTCGGAATATTCTTCGACCGTGACCTGCCCGCCCTCAAAGCGGATGTTGCTGAACGGAATGGCAGTATGGGAGCGCCGGCTCCCGAAAAGCATCCTGTGAATGAATCCTTTCTCCTTCCCGCTCATATTTTTTTCGACGAGGAGCATCCTGACCTTTGTTCCGGGTTTATGGACGGAGAGTTCGAGGAACTGCTCGTTGCTGTAGGGTGTGGGATCGGGTGTGATCAGGTAGCCCAGGATGGCCATGAGGATGGCCGCACCAATCAGAACCATGGAAAACACTGCCAGCGGATTTTTCAATAATCGCTTCAGAGCCAACCTTGACAGCGATCCACTGCTGATGTAGTGTTGCTTCCTGAACAGGATCATAACGGATGCAAAGGTAGGGTAATTAAAGCTGCAGGCTACAAGTTACAAGCACAAGCCGGAAGCTATATTTAATTTTTGACCGTTGATTTTTGATCAAGGATTTTTGATTATCTTTGCACCTCCAGAAACGGTGGATGTAGCTCAGCTGGTTAGAGCACTGGATTGTGGTTCCAGGTGTCGTGGGTTCGAATCCCATCTTCCACCCGAAAACAAACGAGAGCTCAAAAATGAGCTCTCGTTTGTTAAATTCCAAAATCCAAGGACCAAATTCCAAACAAATTCCAGGTTCATATTTAAAACTTACAGCCTGAGCACGTTTTGAAGTTTAACGTATCTTTGCAAAGTAGTGAAGGAAGATCAGATGGAACGTAGATTTATTATTGTTTTTTGCTTTTTACTTTTTGGATTTTTTGCCGCCGGGCAACCTGTCTTTCCTGAAAAAAGCCAGATATATCGCGACGATGTCGTTGCCCGGATCGATATCCTGATCCATCCGGATACGCTGGAATGGATCTATGATAACGTGGAAAGCGACCATGAATTTCCCGCAACATTCATCTTCAACAACGGGACCGTCCATGACACTGTCGAAGAAATAGGTTTCCGTCTGCGGGGCAACACGTCCAGGTACTCAAAGAAGAAATCATTCAAGGTGTCCTTCAACACGTTCCATTCAGGAAGGAAATATCACGCTGTGGAAAAGATGAACCTCAACGGGGAGCACAATGATCCTTCGGTCATTCGTTCAAAGATCTGCTGGGACATGCTTCGTCAGATGGGCGTGCCGGCGCCTTATGCCAACCATGTGGAAGTCTATATCAATGGCAATTATTATGGCCTGTACATTAACGTGGAGCATGTCGACGAGGAATTCGTCCTTTCGCGGTTCGGTAACAACGGGGGAAACCTTTACAAATGCCTCTGGCCTGCCGACCTGACCTACCTGGGCACCAATCCGGATAATTACAAATTCATGTCAGGCGATCGGAGGGCCTATGAGCTGACCATCAATGAAGATATCGATGATTACGCCGACCTGAGGGATTTTATCCAGATGCTTCATTCCGCAACGGATGACGAGTTTAAATGCAAGATCGATCAGCTCTTCAATGTGTATGACTACCTGAAGGTCATGGCATTTGATATCCTTACGGCAAACTGGGACGGCTATATCTATAATAAGAACAACTTCTATCTGTATCACAACACGCAGACTGGAAAGTTCGAGTATATCCCGTATGACCTCGACAATACCTTTGGCATTGACTGGTTCAATATTGACTGGGGTATCAGGAACATCTACCAGTGGGGGCCGTCTGAATCACGCCCCCTGTTCACCCGGCTGATGGCGATCACTGAATTCAGGAACCAGTACTCATATTATGTGAAATACATGCTGGATTCGGTATTCAATCCTGATCTCCTCGATCCAAGAATTGATCAGATAAAGCAGGGTATCCTGGCGTATGTGATTGATGATCCCTACTACCCCCAGGATTACGGATATACGATCACGGATTTTTTAAACTCCTATAACCAGCCCCTGGGAGGTCATGTAAAATACGGACTGAAACCCTATATTCAAACCCGTTACAACACGGCGCTGGCACAACTGGCCTTGAATGATATGGTCCCGGTGATAAAATATATCCGGTGTTCAGTATCCGGACTGAACCAGCCGGTTGTATTTCAAGCATTTGCAGAAGATAATACAGCCCTGTCCTATGTCAGGGTAGTCCTTTCCATCAACGGAGCTGAACAGCAGGAGCTTGAGCTTTTCGACGACGGGATGCACCAGGATCAGGCACCGGGTGATCAGCTGTGGGGTAACCAGATGGATGGCTTTACCGAAGCGACGACACTCACATTTCAGGTGGAGGCTATGGATAATTCAATGCACGCATCAGTACTACCCTGCATTCCCCTTGTGGCCGAAATTGGAAAACTACCGTCACATCGGATCGTGATCAACGAGTTCATGGCTGCGAACCAGTCCACGATCAAGGATGAGTACGGACAAGCCGACGACTGGATCGAACTGTACAATGCCAGCGATGAACCTGTATGGTTAGGGGATATGTATCTCTCTGATAATCTCGGTAATCCAACAAAATGGATGCTCCCTGACAGAACGCTCCTCCCCGGTGAATTCCTTCTGATCTGGGCGGATGACACTCCGTCACAGGGTGATACACATACCAGTTATAAACTGGCCAAAGAAGGGGAGGAGATTGGGATATTTGGCAATACGGCATCCGGGTATGCCGTGATCGACTCCGTGACCTTCGGTACTCAAAACGATGATATTTCCTACGGAAGAATTGTGGACGGTGCTCCCGAATGGAAATATTTTACACTTCCTACACCTGGAGAGACCAATTCTGCGACTGGCACAGGTGAACTGATGGGAACGGATGGCCTGGTCATTTACCCTAATCCCTGCGATGGTGAAATCCTTAACCTGAACGGCTTTTTCGATATTGCTCTGTACGATATTTATGGGAGATTCGTCAGGGAAGGCAGGCATGTTGACCAGATCGTGGTCGGGGATCTGATGCCTGGGATCTATCTTATAAAAACCACCTCCGGGATCGTCAGGAAATTGATTATCAGGTGATAGAACCCGGATGACACGGATAATGCGGATTTTCACGGAATTAAATCCGCGATCATCTGTGTCATCCGCGTTGTTCGCGTTCTATCAATGGAAAACTACCTTTTGTATTGCTTCCTGCCCGCTAACGCTCAACCTCAACAGATAAACGCCAGGTCTCAGTTGCAGGTGATTCGTGCCAACGCTGAGTGCATATGTCCCGGGAGACCGCTTACCCGAATCTAAAACGGCGATTTTCATTCCTCCCAGAGTGAACAGCTCCATTTCAACATACGCAGTCTTATCCAGTGAATAGCCAACGGTTATCTTATCCCTGGCCGGATTTGGGTAGACCGTAAAGCCAAACGAAGTGGGTGGCAGGGATTTTTTTGTACCCGTATTTAGATCCGGTGCGGACAGCTTTTGATCGGTGTAGAACCTGTACTCGCCCGGTTCCAGCGATATCAACGCCTTGACGTCGGTCACCAGGATGGAATCGCGGGTGAAATATTCGTACCATACGCCTGTGTGCTGAAAGTTGGGATCCACGGTGCCGGTGACCACGTTGAAATTGCCCAGGATGGTCGCAGAGACAGGATTGCCGTTCAGGTTGATGCGTTTCATGGCACTGGACACTGCCTGCGAAAAATCGGCCGTGCGGAAGAAATCCTGTTCTTTTTTCAGTTTGATCATGGCCGCATAAAAGTCATGCAGATATTTCCTTCTGTAATCTTCCAGCAGGTACCACCGGATCGGCTTTGGGCCTGTACGGCCGTTGTAGTTAATGGAGTCATAGTACCCCATCTCGCCGAATTGCCAGATCATCTTGGGACCGGGCACCGCCATGAAGAACAGCGTGGTCAGCTGAGCTCTTCCCAGTGCTACAATGGTATCCTGTATATTATAATCGTCTGACACCCTTCCGTATGTAACATTCTTGTACATCATCCTTTCCTCGTCGTGGCTCTCCATGTAGACGACCGCATGCGGCTTTGTCCACCCCCTCTGCTTGTAGGATGCCCAGGAAAAGTTTGAATTGTTCACATATCCCATGGAAGCTTCTGTGCAGTGGTAGTTTTCATTTCCCCAGAGCAGCATGCCGTATTCGGCCAGGATAGTCTCTTCCTGATTCTCGGCAAGATGTTCCAGGATGACGAATGCGTCGGATTTTGTCGCCCAAATGGTATCCGCGATCCGCTTGAGGATCGTCACGCGTGAATTATCCAGTTTACCCCATTCGATCGTGTTGCCCAGCGTATTTTTCTGAGTAAATCCTTTCGAGAGGTCGAACCGGAATCCGTCGACATGGTACTCGTTCAGCCAGAAGGTGACTGCTCTGTCAACAAATCGTTTCGTGTCAGCACTTTCATGGTTGAAATCATAACCGACATTGTAATCATGCTTGGCAACCTGATTATACCATGGATTGTTGGCAGCCGGACGGTTATAATCACTATCCCAGTATAGCATCACCATGGGTGACTGTCCGAAGGAATGGTTGAACACCACATCAAGTATTACGGCAATGCCGTTCTTATGACACTCATCAATGAATTCTTTCAGCTTGTTCTTCGTTCCGTAATATTTATCCGGTGCAAAGTAAAAGGATGGATTGTAGCCCCAGCTGATGTTCCCTTCAAATTCATTTACCGGCATTAATTCAATTGCATTGATCCCAAGGTCTTTTAAGTACGGTAGCGTATCGATGAGGGTCTGGTAACAGTGGGTGTGAACAAAATCGCGCACCAGCAGTTCATAGATCACCAGGTCGGTAACCGCCGCAGGTGTAAATCCAGTTGCGGTCCAGGTATATTCTTCCGGCCGTGTCTGAAATACTGTTGCAATTCCTGTGGTTTTCCCTTCCGGATAGGGGATCAGGTCAGGATAGATATCATCGGTGATGTATTTGTCGTTCCACGGGTCGCTCACCTTTTCGGCATAGGGATCCCCGATCAGGATCTCTCCGTCAACCCAGTACTGGAAAACATATTCCCTCGAGGGGCTCAGACCGTTCAGTTGCACCCAGTAATGCTTCGCATCCGGCGTGCGGTACATGTACGTCGGTTCCTCCACCTCCCAGTTGCTGAAGTCGCCCATGGCGAAGACATAATTCTTATAGGGAGCATAAAGGCACAGGGTGACTGTCGTTTCATTGATCACATTGATCCCTTCCACGATCCCTGCCGGAAGTTCCATGACCTGGGGATCGGTCTTGACAAAATAGTAAATTGAGTCGGCGACGGAAGCCGTGTCGTTTTTGGCAACGACCTTTACCCTGTATTTTCCGAAAGCCTCTGCTACAAGGGAATCTGTAATGATATTTCCGGAAGCTTTCTTTTTTATATTATTATTAATGTATAAAAAGATAGAGTCTGCAAACTGGGATTCTGCCCGGATAAAGATCGTGTCGTTCATCTCAAGGATATTTGCTTCATCCGGGAAGATAAAGGCGGTTTTCAGTCCTGCTTCCTCGATATCGACGAAAATACCTCCGAAGGTTTCGGTCTTGCCTTCGAGCCCCTGGCCGCCCACCTGCTGGGCGCTTCGGAACACAAAGGCCATCTGCAGTATATTTTCGCCGGCCGGTACATTATAATACCCTCGTACGGAGGGAGTTATGGTAAGCTGATAGAGATCCGTACCGATCCGTGTCATTTTGCATTTGGGGATATTCTCACCCCAGTCGGCCTGGACATATTTCCAGTCGTTGGGTGCCGTGCTGTTTTCGGTGATCACTCCCGTATGGGCATACACATCCCCGGTATAGCCTGCCAGGCCGGCACTTCCTAATGCAGCGTTGAACGTGATGACCACCTCGTCCTGATCGGAGGGGAATGTGGGATCGGAGGAGATGAGCTGGGAGAAGGAGAATGAAGGGGTAAGGATGAAGAATGAAAAATGAAGGATTAAAAGTCGAAATTGAAAATTCATCTGGTATTTGGGTTTGAGGTACAGTAAAGGTTCAGGTGGGCAAAAATAGTGAAAATACTGGTACGATCACTTACCTCGGTCTAATGATCACCCTTAGTACACAATCAGCTTCTTCACCGCTCTCATGCCACTTTGAGTGGTAATGTTCACAATGTACATACCCGTTGGCAGATCATCGGTACCGATAGTAACGATATTGTTGATGCCATTCAGGTGCTGGGTGATCACCTTCATGGTTCTACCGGTGATATCCGATACATAGATGGTAAGGTTATCGCTCAGCTCACTGGTGTTCAGACGCAGATTCACATGGCCATCCGCTGGATTAGGATAGAGTATAAAGTCAGGTTGGGTTGGAACATCTTCCAAACCGACTACGTAGGGCCCTCCGGCCAGTTGCAGCTCACCCAGATCAGCGGTGTTGGACCAATTTGATCCTGTTCCAAACCAGACCGTCTGGTAATCGCGGCCCACACCTTTATCGCTATCGTCGTTTCCCAGGCTCCATCCAATCACCCTGCCCCTCCCGGGGAGGAAGTCAAAAGCACTCCAGCTCAGTCTCAGCTCCACATTATAACCAAGGTCGGTTGGAATCCATTTGGCATCCCAATGGTCGGATGTAAGCTGCAGCCCATCTATTTTCATCCAGATAGTGTCCCCTAAATACAGCCAGTTCAGGTAATAGTCCTGAATGATCTGGGTGTCAAAGTCGCTGTCATACTGACCGTCCTTGTCATTGTTTCCATCCAGATAGTACTCAATGGCATCGTTGTCCCACGGATTTCCCGATCCTTCAACTACTTCATCCGTGACTCTTGTACCAACATAAAGGCTTGTCTGGTCCCAGACTGCACCCCATTCGACTGTGTTGTTTTCAGGCACGGACCCATCTACCTGGATTTCTGAACCATACTGAAGATTGTATTCACTGAGGTCACCATCAATGATGGGTTGCACGTCTGTGTAATCAGCATAAGCAACACCTTCTGCTGGTATGCCAGGATCATAAAATGAGTATTCTCCTGAAAGGCAGTCGAATGAAACCCTGTACCGACCTGCCGTAGCCGGGATGGGAGGACCTCCCAGGGTGCCTGTTCCATAAGGGAAATCATTCGATCCCCACGAGATCGTGCTCTTCTGATCTTTTCTGAAGATAACATCATAATTATCATCGAAGTCATAAGTGCCCACATAGGTAGTAGGCTGGTCTGTCGGATTTCGAAGGATGACATCTCCTATGGTTGGATTGAATATGCTGATGCAACCACAAGACAGGTTGCCGAAAGCCAGATCTCCGAAAGAGGAAGTGTTTCCATAATTCGACGTACCGCCATTCCATGCCATCTTATATTCCACTCCCGTTCCTGTATCATCATCCGACAGGATGATATCAAATCCGATCGAGTTTCCAACAAGTGGGTTCACGTTCAGGTCCGCCAGGGGAATCGCGATCTCAGAGCTGAATCCATATGTGGTCAGATCTGTTCCAAGCAGACATTCCATGCCTGCAGGACCGTAAATGATTTCAATTCCGTAATAACTGTATTTCAGATGGAGGTCATATTCATCATAGGCTCCTCCTGATAGGTTACCGTCGATAAATATTTCACCACAATCTCCCGCAGTGGAAATTGCATCCCAGATATCGATACCGACATAAAGGTACTGGTCATTGTAGGTCACTCCGAATTCGGCTGTATTCAGGTCATCTCCTGGAATTCCATCCACTATTTTCGATACTGGCTGGTCAATTTTCCAGTCGTTTTCATCGAGGATGCCATCCATATACATGGAGAAGACCTTGTCTGCAACCACTGAATTTGTACCTTTTTCGAAACAATAATCACCCGATTTACAGTTAAAGGTGATCGTGTAATGGCCTGCAGGGATCTGGATGGATTGGCCTGGATCCTGGATTCCTGTCTGGCACAGCGAATTGCCACCCCAGACGTAAGTGAAAGTTGGGTCTGCGTCCATTCTGAACAGCAATCCCGTATTCGCTGTAAAATGGTATTCAAGAGAGAAATTGCTGGGATAAACCGGATCGCGCACCATCCAGACATCTGCTGGTGGATCCCCTGTGCCCCAATTGTTGAAGTCGCCGATCAGTCCTATTTCGCCACAGATATCCGGATTGAGAATGAAGTTATATTGGCTGGAGGTGGTGTTAAAGATGACGTCATACTTCCCCTGTACCAGCGGAATATTGGGCCCATTCTGTATTCCGGTACCGGATGGCCAGCTGGTGTTGCCCCAGTTGACCATCCAATCATTGTTTTCGCGGAATTTGATCTCTGAGTCAGCATACCAAGAACGGGAAAGTTTCCAGAGATTCGGATCGGTGTCATCCCTGTTCATCGGAACATCTCCGTTCCAGGCATTAAATGCTCCGATGATGCTTATCGGTCCGGACGCTGCTTCAAAATGATATTCTCCAGCGGTGCATTTAAAGGTGACCAGGTAATCCGTGGTAAAGCCTGTCTGATCCAGGGGAACAGGGATGTTCGGGCCATCTTGGTAGCCAATGCCGGAAGGGAAGTCGGCGTCACCCCAGTTCACACTCCAATCGGCATTCTGGCGGAATTTCATTTCAATGATATCTGGTGGGTCATACCAGTTGTCTTCTGCAGTCAGGGTCAGGAGAAGAGTCCAGATATCCGGATCGTCTGGATCCCTAATTAACGGGATGTCACCACCCCATTCGTTGAATTCTCCGATAAGGCTTATATCTCCGCAGGTGCTGATAAAGTTGTATTCGCCCGTACTGCAATTGAACTCCACTTTATAATGACCAATTGGAACAGGGATGTTCCAACCGTTCAGTACACCGATACCGGATGGGAAGTCGGAATTTCCCCAGTTCACATTCCAATCGGCATTCTGGCGGAATCTCATTTCAACGATGCCATCCTCGTTATAGTCGTCATCCTGACTCAAATATATCATTGTTGTCCAGAAATCAATATTTCCCTCATCTCTGCTCATTTGAAGATCCCCGTTCCAATCGTTAAATTCACCGATGAGGCTTATGGTACCGCAGGTAGTCTGGAAATTATATGTGCCGCTTACACAATCGAAGGTGACATAATAGTTTCCATAGGGTACAGGGATGTTGGGGCCGTTTTGATAACCAATCCCGGAAGGGAATGACTCGGAACCCCAGTTTACTGTCCAATTTGCATTCTCGCGGAATTTCATTTCCACATCCCCATCATTATCAGGATCATCTTCCTGCTTGACAGTGATGAAGGTTGCGAATTGGTTGGTAAATTCCGGGTGACGTGTCATGAAATGATCACCGTTCCAACCGTTGAATTCACCGATCAGGCTGATGCGTCCGCACTGGGAACTTGAATTATAAGCAGCCAGGATCGAAAAGAAAGCAAGAAATAGTACCTTTTTTATCATGGTTAAAAGGATTTAGAGATGAGATACAAAAGAACAACTGAAATGTCAGTAAAATTTTTTTTACATCAGGATCCATAAAGATACATAATTTTCGGGGAATTTCCATAGATATATGGGAATATCCAGTGCTTGACCTGATTATCCTTTTTATTCAAGTATGAATCCACCCTGATAATATTATCGTGCCGGATAAAAAAAAGAGGGTGCCTCATCAATGAAGCACCCTCATGATCATGGAAAAACAAGTTATTAGTACACAATCAGCTTCTTCACCGCTCTCATGCCACTTTGAGTGGTAATGTTCACAATGTACATACCTGTTGGCAGATCATCGGTACCGATAGTAACGATATTGTTGATGTCATTCAGGTGCTGGGTAATCACCTTCATGGTTCTACCGGTGATATCCGATACATAGATGGTAAGGTTATCGCTCAGCTCACCTGTGTTCAATCGCAGATTCACATGGCCATCCGCTGGATTTGGATAAAGAAGAAAGTCAGGTTGGGCCGGAACTTCTTCCAAACCGACTACATAGGGCCCTCCGGCCAGTTGCAGGTCGCCCAGATCAGCGGTGTTGGACCCATTGGATCCTGTTCCAAACCAGACTGTCTGGTAATCGCGCCCGGTTCCGTTATCGCTGTCGTTGTTGCCCAGGCTCCAACCGATCACACGGCCATTTCCGGGAGCAAATCCGATATTGCTCCAGGCAAACCGCAGTTCAACATCGTATCCCAGGTCAGTCGCGATCCAGATGGCTTCATAATCAGTGACCGGAACCCCGTCCGGATCGGTCCACAGGTCTGACAGGTTCAGGGCGTCCAGGATCATGCGTGTGTCAAAATCCTCATCGTATAAACCGTCTTTGTCATTGTTCCCATCCAGAAAGAATTCGATACCGTCATTATCCCAGGGATTCCCTGTGCCTTCCACCACTTCGTCTGTCACCCTTACCCCGATGTACAGGCTAACTCCGTCCCATATAGCACCCCAGGTCACCACATTATTACCGGGACCCTCGCCCTGGACAAGGTGATCACAACCATATTGAAAGTCATATTCGTAGAGGTCACCATCGACAATGATGGGTGTTTCCGTAAAATAAGCATACACTACGTCTTCATCTGCCGTTGCGTTCGTGAAGGTGTAGTTTCCTGTCATCTGATCCAGGGTAATCCTGTATCTGCCAGGATTGACCTGAATGGCCGGACCATTGAAAAGCATGCTTCCGTCGGGGAAACCGGTTCCGCCCCAGAAAGGATCTTCATGGTAATTTCTCCTGAAGACGACAGCATAGTCGTTATCGAATTCGTATGTAACGACAGAGGTTCCGGGCTGGTCCGACAGTTCGTGAAGGATGACATCACCGAGGGTTTCGTTATAGAGGCTGATACAGGGATTTCCAGGATAGCCAAAAAACAAATGACCGAACAGAGAGGTGCTTGTCTGATTTGTCTGATCACCGTTCCACGACAGCCAGTATTCCGGCCAGCCGGGTGTCACATCGTCATCAGCGTTCTCGAGGTCAAATCCAATCCTTGAACCGTTCTCAGGATCCATTTCCAGCATGTCACGGGGTATCGCAATTTCGAAGTTATAACCGTTTGCCGTCTGCAGCATGGCAATGCCGGGAACGAATGATGGGCCATTCAAGATATAGTAGTTTCCGGTCGAATAGATTCTCATCATAATGTCATTCGGTT
>JAQUQD010000071.1 GCA_028716265.1 Bacteroidales bacterium
AATTTTGATCTTGGCGCCGTCAGCAGAAACCTCTATGCCGGGTTGCTGCTTTCCTGCGCCCACGGCTTTGGCCAGTTCGGGAAGGTGCTGTTCCTCTATGATCCTGAGGTTCAATGTATTTTTCCTGAACCTTGGCAGGATGATCTGCCTGATGGCCTGCTGCGCATCCACCGGGGGGGCCACCTCATTGCCAAAGTACCTGGAGCCAACCGGGTTAAGGGAGAGCAAGCCCTGGTTGGTGCTCCACCAGAAGGGTTGATTCGGAAAACCTTCCCATTCTTCGGTACCGCCGGGACTGGTGACTTTAATGGCGGCTGTGGCAGGCATGGCGGGATTATCGAGTAGCCAGATGAGCCCTCCCGAAAATTTCCACCCTTCTGGCATCAAAAAGCTGAATGCTTCTGCTCCGGTCCCCTGCTGATCGATATAACTGTACCGCTTGAATTTGACAGGATCGTCCTTCTGCTGTGAATACCCATCCACATTATCCCTGGCTCCGGATGACCCTGATGAAGGCTGGCTGTTGCACATGGTGAACCATAATACGAAGAAGAGAAATGGCACGATGACAAATGTTCTCATTTGGTCATTGGTATCTGGTTTAACTAATAAAATCCTTTCCGGGTAGCAACGCTTCCATGAAAGATTCAATGTCAGTAGCGTTCGTACCCCTTATATACCCTAGAGATTGCCGGTGGATAGAGTGTCCCGGTATAGGAGACCTGTCCCGATGTTGTGCTGCGGATGGTAGCGTTGGCTTTGCCGTTGTCGGTCACCGTCAGGTGGATGTCGTACGTGCCGATACTGGTAAAGACGATGACGAGTACGTTGTAGGCGACATATTTCTTTTTCTCGATGCGTGTCGCCTCGTATTTGGACACGTTCCCCGACACGGTGATCCCACCCAGACCGTTCCAGCCCACGCCGGTAGCAGAGCCCAGCTGCATGGTTGCGTTTGCCGAATCAACAATGATAAAATTGATGGAAGGGTTCACGGGGATCAGTGTGCCACTTTTACCTGAGATATAATCCGCCTCCAGGACAAACCGACGGTTATTGATCATGGATTGGGTGACCTGTTTCATCCATTCTTCCTTCTTGCGTTTTTCTTCCTTTTTAGATTCCCTGGAACTGGTTTTTTGTGGTTCCTGGGCTAAGGGGAGGTCGGATTGTGCGATTGTCTGGCAGGCGATCAGCAGACCCAATACGATGATGATGAGCCGGTTCATGATGATTCAAATTTGAAGAATAATTTTCAGCAATAATCGCGCCATCCGGAAGCGAGCTGCTAAATTCTGATCGTTACCAGGGCGTGGTAGGGAATGGCACGATAGGTAGTGGCGGCATCATCCTGTCCGACAAAGACCATGATCCAGGGCCTGTAATCAGGGACCTGGAAGCGGGCCAGGTTGCCGATAATGTTCCTTACCTTCCGGTGAAGGCTATTTTGTACGAACTGGCGGTAAACTTCGTTCTTCTTATCGATATCGCCTGACTGGACGATGATCAGTGTAATATCCTTGTTCAGGTAAAGTTCATAGGTGGCGGGTGGAGGAGGTATGGTGTCGCGGACGGTTTCCTGTCTGGCAGCCTCAAGTGTATCGGCAGGTGCTTTCTGGACGATGATGGGCTCTTTGACGATGGTGGCGCGGCATGAATCCACCCTGAACGGAGTATAAAACAGCTGAACAAATGCTGAGCGGTTCATTTTACTGAAAATGGGACTCATTTTGACCTGTTGCACTTTGGCCTGGTGGATGGCGACGCCTTCCAGTTCAAGCATTAGCAGGCTGTCGTGCATATCGAAGGTAAGGCAGATCGAATCGCTCTCTGCCATTGCCAGTCTTGACCGCAGAAAGGATTCCTCTCTATGAAGGGTGAAGATATCGTCGTTCATCAGGATATGGTCCGACTCGTTCTGGATCGTATCCGAGTATAAATTATTCAGCCTTTTGATTTCATGTGCCGGCATTCTCCAAGTCATTGCGAGGGCGTATGCGACGAAGGCAGTGGCGGCAAGCCCTGTGATGAGCAGCGTGATCCGGCGTCTCTTCCTGATTGATCCGATGTTCATTTTTAATAGATATACACTTTTGAGCCTGCGCTCATGGTCTTGTACACTTCTTCCAGATCCTCGTCGCCCATCCTGACGCATCCATGGGTGACGGGTTTTCCCAGCAGCCGCTGGTACAGGGTCCCGTGAACCATATACCCGTTTCCCAGATCCAGCTTGTATTCACCGAGGGCATAGGCGTCGTAGCGGGAGGGATGGTTCACCGGTGGTATGGGCAGGCCTTCCTCAATGTAGGCCCAGTCGGGTTTGGTCCAGACAGGAGAGGTCTGCTTGTTGAGCACCTTCCTGACTCCGCGCGGGGTTTTGAAGATCCACTTCTGGTTCTCACCTGCCTCCAGCATGACGTACTTACCCGTGGAGCAGAGACCCTGGCGTACGAGTTTCTTTTTGTGATAGAGGGCGAACTCATTCTCGTTGGTGTTGATCGTTAAGTAGGCGGCAGTGGGGGTAAATTTGTCAAGCTGTTTTTGAAGTTTAGCGATAGAGTTTTCAATGGAGGAAGCAGCTTTTTCAAAGTCGGTGGCCGTGGAGTCATGCACCGGGATGGAATGGGATTGCGGTTTCCTTGTCCGGAGTGACACCTCCTGGGCATAAGGTAACAGGTAAAGAACGAAAACGGCGAGAAAAGCCACAATGGCTGCTATTTCAAGGATCCAGAGGGCAATATTGGTAAAGATCCGTGTGGCGGTACGGTGCCAGAATCCGATCCCGGCCTTACGGTCAGAAGGCTCCTGCGACAGGCGGTTCTGATTGTAGGTGTGGGAAGATGAGTCAATGCGGTTTGAATCCATGGCCATGGTTCTCAAAAGGTTCTTTACTTCTACTCAAACGCTTCTTTCAATCCAACCAGGGACCCGATGATGGTAACGGGTGTGCCTTCGCTGACAACATTAAAAATGACGTCCATGTCTTTGTTTGTCAGAGCGATGCATCCATCGGTCCAGTTTGCTCCCCTGCCTCCGCCCCCGTGGATCTCGATCATGCCGCCGATCTGGGCTGACCTGGAGATCCTTCCCTCCCTGACGTCCCTGGAGAACCTTTGCTTGTCATCACTATTGGGATAATTCAACAGCAGGGCTTTGTAATATTTCGTCTGATGGTTTGTTTTCTTTTTGGTGATGGTATAAAATCCCTCCGGAGTTGCTTTATCCCCTTTGTACCGCTTGGTGCCAACCCAGTTCTTGCCTACTTCGGCAGGGAAGGTGTATTTCAACGCGCCATTTTTATACACATAGCATTTTCCCGAAAATTTGTCGACCAGAATGGCTGCGGTCTGATTTCTTTTAGACAGACTGATGGTTTGATCTGCCCATTTCACCCAGGTGCTGTAATTGCTGAAATAGTTGGAAACCATGTTGTTTGTATAGATCATGGCTTTTTTGATCAGCTCTTTGGCCTGCGTAAGTTGTTCGAGGCTGATGAGGTAGTTGCCCTGCTTGTAATTGACTTCGCTTTCAGCGAGGAGAAGCTTTCCTTTCTCGTATTTTTTGGATATGTCCTCCCCGATAGGAAGACGGTCAAAGACCTGTTTAAACTCTCTCACTTCCTCACGAAGCTTGTCGATGTCAGCCCGAAGGGTTTTCTGCAAGTTCTTGGATTTCTCCAACGCATGGTCACCGGCGAGGACTGCGTTGGTTTCGGCAAGGATAGCGCATGTGTGGCACTGATCGTAGTTACGTTTCAGGAAGAACTCCTGGTTCTGGAACTTCCACAGGAGGATGGCAGAGTCGTACAGCTGTTCGGCACGTTTGAACTGTACGGGGTCATAGACATGCGCATTGACCGAGCGGGCGGTGGATATGGCCACCCTGGCCCTGCTAATTTCTTCCACCGGAGGTTTGGGTGCGATTTGAATCACTATAAATGCAGAGGCCGCCCCGACAACCAATAGGATTATCAGAATCGTCAGTATCCTTATAACACGACGTATGCTCCGTTTCATAGCTGGATCAACTATTACGCAAAAATAAAAAATAATAAGGCTGTTCAACCACGGTTGAACAGCCTATATTAACAACGTGCGTTTAATAACTCAAGCTTAGAATTTAATTCTTGCTTTGGTCAGAACGTCCTTAATTTCAAGGTTTTTGGCTTCGATCTGCTGTTTGATGGCATTCACTTTATTGAGAGCGCCCATGAAGTCACCGTTGGTGAGCATGTTGGACACATCCGTAATGGCGCCATCGATGACACCGAGTTCGGCTTTGATCGCTTCCACAGCTTCTCTTTCGTTCTTGCCCATGGGCAGTTTGGCTGCGAGGGTATTGTTTTCAAGCTGCATGGTTGTAACAGCTGCGAGGATGGATTCAGCTTCTGCTTTGACTTCTGCTTTCTTTGTCTCTGTGTTGGCTTTTAGCGTGGCGGCCATTGTCGGGATATTCGCCAGCTGAAGCTTTACTTTCTTGTAGCTTTTAAAGAGTTTGCCCTTCTGAGCTTCCACCTTTTCCATTGCAACCCTTAACGAATCGTTGATAGCAGAAAATTCACCTGGCAGATAGATATCAGCCTGTGCAGACCTTACTTCTTCAATAGCAGCCTTGGCAGCATCGATTTCAGCTTGAGGCAGCTTGGCACAACCAGCAAAAATCAGCATCAAGCTGACAGATGCGATAACAAATAACAGATTTTTTTTCATGGTTTTTTCCTCCAAAAATTGGTTTTAATGAATGATTGCTTGTCTATTTTACTTGATGAATGTATTTAACCTCGTTCAATTTGTACAATACATTAAAAATAATTCTTCTTAATCAAACCGGTAAATAGTTGAATGGAAATTGGTTTGGAAGTGACTTGATTCATACACTATTTTAGAAAATAGCTTTACCCTCTCAAATTTGACCGTGCAAAGTTAAACATTTATTTCGCTGTTCCAAATACTTTCAGGTTTTTTTGATGAATAATTTAAGGAAATATCAGGACCTGGGAAATCATGTGATTTATCAGATAGGAGTTGAGAATCAGGGATTACGCCTGATAAGGATTAGGTGTTACGCATCTCTTTCTCAAACTCTCTTACGACAAGATACTGTGACAAGGCCTTGGGCATAAGTTTGTGAAGCACCAGCAATAATTTATTTGCACAGCGCGGGATGATGACCGCCTTTTTTTTCAGCATGTTATCTATTGCCTCTTTGCTTAACTCTTCTACGGCAGATTTTGTCAGACGGCCTTTCCATCCGTGTGCATTGATCCTTCCATTGACCTCTTCGCTTGTCTGGACTCCGCTCGGGCAAATCACGCTGACACTGACGGAGGTTTTTCGCAGTTCTGCCCTGAGCGCCTGTGTAAAGTTCAATACATAGGCCTTGGATGAAGAATAGACTGTTTTGTAAGGTATGGCAAAGAATGCTCCCATGCTTGCCATGTTGAGAATGTACGCCTGAGGCAGCTGCTTCATGGAAGGCACGAACAAATGGGTCAGAAGGGTTAGTGCCCTGATATTGATCATGATCAGGTTATCCGTATAGCTGGGATCGGAATGTCCGAACACGGCAGTGCCTCCGGTGCCTGCATTATTGATCAGTATGTTAACGCTGTATCCGTTTTGTGTGCACCACTGGTGAACTTTTTCCGGGCCCTGTAATTGTGTCAGGTCTATCGCAAATGTATGGACTGAAACCTCGTACTTGCGACGAATCTCTTCTGCTGTTTCCTCCAGCTCTTCTCCGGGCAGGGCGACCAGCAGGAGATCCATACCTCTGAGGGCACATTCCAGCGCAAGGGCTTTTCCGATGCCCTTGCTGCCCCCTGTGATCAACGTATACATTCTTACTGAAGGTTTAAGTTGGATCTGATGGCCGCCTGGATGAAAAAAAGCAAGCAGACTCCTGGAGTCGGGATGGTGAGATTTGAACTCACGGCCTCCACGTCCCGAACGTGGCGCGCTAACCGGGCTGCGCTACATCCCGCATTGAGTGTGGGTGTGGGTGTGAGTGTGAGTGTGAGTGTGATATGAGAAATGCAAAGGTAGAAATAAAATAGCTGAGGGAACCAGATATGAATAAAAAAATGTAATTTGCATAGCGTTTGCCCCTAAATGCAGACCTGACTGATGAAGACAGAAATGAAGACGGTTGCAGGCATTTTACTGATATGTATCTTTTTTTCGTGCCATTGGACGAAAGAAAGCACAAAACCTCCAGGCATCCGGCTGGCGGTCTACAACGCTGCCCTCTTCCGGGATGAGGAAGGAGGGCTTCTGCGGGATCTTTCCGATACGACCGACAGGCAGGCGCGGCACGTGGCCGGGATCATCCAGCTCATTCGTCCGGAAATACTCGCATTGCTGGAGTTCGATTATGATCCCCAGGGTAAGGCCCTGGAATTGTTCCGGAAAAATTACCTGGAAGTCAGTCAGTATGACAGGCAGCCCGTTTCCTATCCTTATGCGTATGCTTTCCCGTCCAACACTGGGATCCCGACGCTCATGGACCTGAACGGGGACAACCTGGTGACCGGCCTGGAAGACGCCTTCGGCTACGGCAAATTCCCAGGCCAGTACGCCTTCGCCATCCTTTCCAAGTTTCCGGCCGACACTGACGGGGTGCGTACCTTCCGTAATTTTCTTTGGAAGGATATGCCCGGCGCAAACATCCCCGTCAATCCGGCTACAGGGCAGAATTATTATTCCCCCGAAGCATGGGAGATCTTCCGGCTCTCCTCAAAGAACCATGTGGATGTTCCGGTGAAGTTACCAGGCGGGACACTGCACCTGCTGATCGCCCATCCCACACCCCCTGCGTTCGATGGGCCGGAAGACCGCAACGGGAAACGAAACGCCGATGAGATACGGTTCTTTGCTGACTATATCACTCCCGGACCGCGATCGGAATATATTTATGACGATGAACATACCTTCGGAGCTTTGCCGAAAGGTGAGCCGTTTGTGATCATGGGCGACATGAACGCCGATCCCGCCGATGGCGACAGCTATAACCATGCGATCCGCCAGTTGCTGACACATCCCTCCCTCCATCACCTTGCCGCCATGGAGCAATATGTTCCTTCGAGCAAGGGAAGTTATGAAAACGCATTGAAGAACCCGCGGCGCGATCATGATAATCTTGGAAATCCGTGGCACGACACATCCGTCTGGGGATTGCGCATCGATTATGTCCTTCCTTCTTCCGGTACGAAGGTCATAAAAAGCGGTGTCTTCTGGCCTGAATCAACCGATTCTTCATATTACCTGGTGAAGGATCAGGTTTCTTCAGACCATTTTCTGGTATGGATGGACGTGGCGGTTAAATGAGAGAGGAGAGAGGAGAAATTTCGTGTTGATTTGTTATATTTGTAGTTTATTAAATTAAATGGTGAATCTATGAGAAAAAGTCTGCACCTCCTCTCGTGTTTAGTTATAACAGGTTTATTTTCAACAGTTTCGTGGGCACAGTGTACTCCCGGCGATGCCACCACATGCCCCGATCCGGAAGAGAACGGACAGGTCTGTCCCGACAGCCTCCAGGGAGCCATTGCCGGACATTTGTACAGCCAGGCATTCACCATCCTGGCACCGCCCGGATACCCTTATAACGGTGATACGATACTTCTGGACCATATTACGCTGAAGAATGTTGCCGGCCTGCCGGAAGGCTTCACATGGCAATCGAATTCCCCGGACAATGAGTTCATGGTGGGAACCTATTATTGTGTCCTTCTGGAGGGAACCCCTGCGGTTGCCGGGATCTATCCCCTGCACATCACGGTTGATGTCTTTGCGAAACTGTTTCCCACGCTTCCCCCCATCCTGGTGGCGACCGTCACGGATTCCACTTCACTTTTCATTACAGTGAAATGGGATCCCAATACCATTGAGGAATCTTCCCCATCGTCCCTGTCCTTGCTTGCACCCAGACCGAATCCGTTTTCAGGCCATACCAGGATCGGTTTTTATGCCAGGGATCCCAGCGAGGTGAGGCTGGATGTATACGACCTCGTTGGCCAGTTGCGCTATACCGAAACGATCCGTGCCAGGCAGGGTGACAACCACTTTGATTTTGACGGAACACCGCTGGCCAAGGGAACCTACATCGCCAGGGTGTCCAATGGCTTCAGCGTGCTTACTTCACAGCTGATAAAAACCGATTAGCCTTTCTGCATGACAAGGTTCACCCATCACCTCCTCTCCCTGACCATCTCTGTGGCCATCCCTGTACTTTGTTCTGGCCAGACAGCCCTGGTCAAAGGAAAGATAACCGATGCAGCGACTTCTGAATCCCTTGTCGGAGTGAATATTGTTGTCGACAGCACCAACGGCGTCTCCACCGATGTCAGGGGCAATTATCAGCTGGTGCTTTCCGGCGGCAGCCATCGTCTGGCCTACAGTTACATTGGATATATATCCGTAATAAAAGAGGTTCAGCTTGACAGCAACGAGGTCCTCGCCCTGGATATCCGACTGGAACCTCAGATCATCGAGCTCGGCATGGCCGTTGTCTCCGCTGGCAAGTTCAAGCAGAAGCTTTCGGATGTGACCGTTTCTATGCAGGTCATAAAGCCGGATTACATTCAGCAGACCAATACGGTCAACATGGAGACAGTCATCAGCCAGATGCCCGGTGTGGATGTTCTCGACGGCCAGGCAAACATCCGTGGCGGAAGCGGATACAGCTACGGAGCCGGCAGCCGGGTGATGGTCCTGCTCGACGACCTGCCGATTCTCACGGCGGATGTAAACGAGGTGAAATGGAGTTTTTTGCCGGTGGAAAGCATCGGTAATGTGGAAATATTGAAGGGTGCTTCTTCTTCACTGTATGGTTCGTCAGCGTTGAATGGGGTGATCAATCTTCATACAGCTCAGCCGGGAGAAGTTCCATCTACCCGCCTGTCGGTTTTCAGCGGTCTTTACTGCAAGCCTTCCAATGAAGACATGGCCTGGTGGTGGGATACGCGTCCCGCGTTCTCCGGGGCCAGTTTCCACCACATGCAGCGATTCGGGGATGTGGATTTTGTGGCTGGAGCGTATGCATACGGGGATGAGGGGTACAGGCAGGAAGACTATGAGGAGCGTTTTCGAGTCAATGCCGGGATCCGTCACCGGCCAAAACAGATCGAAGGATTTTCCTATGGGATGAATGTCAACATGCAACAATCGCGCTCTTCGGACTTTTTGATCTGGATGGATGCCGATTCCGGCGCGTTCCTTCAGATGCCGGAAGCCGTCTCGCCCACCCGGGGATTCCGTATCACGGCCGATCCTTACGCCAATTATTACGATGACCGGGGTAACAGGCACAGCCTGAGAACACGTTATTACAAGACATACAACCGCTTCGACGGGGAGGATCAAAGCAAGAACAACGGCTCTGAGTTTTATTATGGTGAATACCAGTTTCACAGGGAGTTTGTGAAAAAATGGTACTGGACCATCGGGACATCCGCTTCTTATGCCAACACCGACGCCGAATTGTTTGGAGATCATTATAGCTCTAACATTGCCCTCTTCACCCAGGTGGATAAGAAATTCCTTGACCGGTTATCGGCCTCGCTGGGATTGCGGTGGGAACATTACACGCTTGACCGAAAGGACAACGAGTCGCAGCCGGTGGTCAGGGCGGGTCTGAATTACCAGGCAGGTGCATTCACGTATGTCCGGGGTTCCTTCGGACAGGGCTTCCGGTATCCTTCCGTTGCTGAAAAGTACACTACCACCAGCCTGGGTTCGTTGAACATCTTTCCCAATCCTGACCTTCAGCCCGAAACCGGATGGAGCACGGAAGTGGGCGTCAGGCAGGGACTCAAGGTTGGCAGCTGGCTGGGGTATTTGGATGCCGCTGCGTTCTGGATGGAATACAGGGACATGATGGAGTTCACCTTTGGCATTTATATGCCGGATACTGCCGACATTCCCACACTGGATGACCTGGGATTCAAGTCACTGAACATCGGACAGGCTCGGATTGCCGGCCTCGACCTGATGATCGGCGGCACCGGTAAACTTTTCAGGCAACCGGTCCAGTTCTTTGCCGGCTATACCTACATGGATCCGGTCGACCTGTCGGCCGATACGCTGGAAAACAATATGCTCAAATACCGCTTTCACCATGAAGTGAAAGGGGATGTGCAATGGGATTACAGGAATTTTTCAGCAGGCGTCAGCATGATCTACAACAGCCACATGGAAAGGATCGATGAGGCTTTTGAGGACAAGATCCTCGGCCGTGAAATTTTTAAAGGATTAAAGCAATACCGGCAGGAAAATGACAAAGGATTCATTACTTTTGATGTTCGCTTTGCTTACCATATCAACACCCATATTCGCACAGCGTTGCATATTAAGAACCTGTTCAATGAGGAATATATGGGTCGTCCCGGTGATATACAACCCCCACGGAACATCTCCCTGGAAGTGACAGTCAGCCTGTAAGAGAGGAATACATGCACAGGGGTTCAGTACAGAAGGTGATCATACAATACAACGAAATGTCACTGCAGCTTCACGATCTTTCCTGAGATTACCTCATTTCCGGCGGAGATTCGAACGGTGTAAACTCCGGGCACTGCTATACCCTGAACATCGCTGTAACCGTCCCAGGTAAAGGAATGATTGCCCGGGACAATTCTTTCATCCAGAAGGAGTTTTACCGTTTTCCCGTCCATGTCGATCACCTCGATCCTGACACGACCCGGGTTCCCTGTTGAAAATTCGATGGTGGCCGACTGGCTGAACGGATTTGGGAATATCCGCACATCCTGCAGGTCAGTTATTGGCTCTTCCATTCCCACCCCCCAGGCGTCGATCTGCAGATCGTCGATGTAGATCCCGTCTTTCTGAAGATAAACATCGGTGGATAATCGAAAACGGAAGATCACGCTGGGATAGCCAAGGTATGGAGTCAGGGAGAATTCCTTGTACTGCCACAGGACCACGTCGCCACTGTACGATGCAAGCTGGGACCAGTCGGTGCCGTTGGTGGTCACTTCCAGGTAGGCATAGTCGTATCCTGATTCGATCGAATATTTGGTCCAGAAGCTTAGCGTGCCACCAGTAACACCCGTCAGGTTGATGGTATGCAGCGTGGCCGAGATGTTTAAATTATTGGCATACTGTCCGTTGGGGCTGTCGGTGAGGGAATGGCTGGCCGAGTGGTACACCCCGTCTCTCAGTCCCCATGTGTCTTCCATGCTCCAGTAAGGTGCTCCGGTCTCAAAATCCTCCATGTAGGGGAAAGCGACAGGTGCCATCGGTGTCACCGTCACATGATTGGATGGAAAGGATTCTTCTCCGCCATCTGCATAGATGGCAGTGACGAAATAGGTGTAGGGAGTGCCGTTTTCCACTGCCATATCAAGGTAGTTTGTTCCGGTCACGTTGACGAGGGGAGTCAGAAGGTCATTTTTATAAATATTGAAAGAGGCTGCTTCTTCCAGGGGAAGCCATACAAGCTCGACAGAGCCGTCTGACGGGATCCCCACCAGGTCTTCCGGACCCTTGAGCATCGCCGCCATGGTCATGGCTGATGCAAGCAACGACCGGGTAAAAATACCACACTGTTCGATATTGTTGACACTTGGTCCGATCAGGTCATTGTTGGAATGGATATAAGGACTGTAATCCTCGCTGTCTTCAAAAGGGAATATCCCCATGAATCCGTGGTTATTGAAAGAGGTATGGTCGCTGTCGCCACCGGATAGATATCCATTATATATTTCAAAATCAGGGAGATACAATCCACTTACAAACCGGTAGAATTCTCTCAGGTCGCTGGCAGACGCCGGTGCCATGACGTCGGTATGGATCTCGCTGCCCGGTTCCAGGTATCCGTTCATATCCTGGTTGAAGTATCCCAGGATGTTCAGTCCTTCCTGTTCAGCCCATGAGGCCCATGCTTCGCTGCCGTACAGGCCGTATTCCTCTCCCGACCATGCGCAGAAGAGGATGGTCCGTTTGAATTCATGCTGGCTGAGAAGGCGTGCTATCTCAAGAACGGATGCGACACCGGATGCATTGTCATCCGCGCCGGGGGCCGTTCCCGACCAGCTTCGCGAATCATAATGCCCGCCCAGGACTACGTACTCATCCGGAAATTCTGTCCCGGGGAGCGTGGCGATTATGTTATCGCTGGCTTCATCCCCAAACATTTCAAAATCCATCTGTTCAGCCTGCAGTCCGTAGCTCTCAAATTTTGCACTGATCCAGTCCTGGGCTTCGAAAGCCTGTTCCGTAAAACAGTCCCGCGTGCCAAAGTTCTGTAGGTGCTGAATGGTGGCAAGCAGGGAATCCTGGTTCACCTGGTCCATCAGTTCCGTCACAAAAGGATCGGTAACGGATCGTGAATGACCAATCTGGTCAAATGGGAATAACGTTTCAGGAAGTTTCACCGGTTTGTTCACGATCCGGACCAGTCCGTTGTGGATCGCAGGGAAAAGCATTTTCCCGTTTTCCGGTTGGATTTCAAGGATCAGATGACCCGTACCCGTGTAAAGGATCGTGGCAAATGATGATATTTTTGTGATATAGCTGGTTTCCTGTTCAGGACGGAACCGGGCGAGAAAATAGTGTGTACCGCCTGACCAGGCATTAGTGGCGATGGTTTCATACGTGCAGTCCGGCGGAAGGTCAGCCGTTGCGATGATGAAATCATCCGTGCAATAGTGAACGGTGAGATTCCGGTTGAGAAGGTGTTGTTTCACCTCGGCAGGGTCCTTCACAGGGATCCTGACCAGGTCGCCGGCCAGGAGGGGAAATGTCAGAAACAGACAAAAAGCTGAAATTAACAGGTTTTTCATGCGAGAGGTTTTAGAAAACTGCAAAAATACGAAAATTTTGACTTCGGGCTGATCGGGCTTTAGGGAACGATCTTGGAATGATTTATTTAACCACAGAGGCGCTCAGAGGAAAATACGGAGAACACAGAGGACTTATGTTGCGGTGATTGAACCCTGTGTGCCTCCGTGAATCTTCTGAGCGCCTCCGTGGTTAAGTATAAAGATTCATTTCAGGAATGATCCTTCCTCGTATTCCCTGAACGCCTGCTGCACCTCTTCGCGGGTGTTCATCACGATGGGCCCGCCCCAGGCTACCGGTTCGCGGATCGGCTTGCCCGAAATCAGGAGGAACCGCACCGGATCCCCTTCGGTGGCGATCCTGACCTGGTCGCCATCTTCAAACAGCACCACGGTCTCATTACTCAGGGCTGTTTCATTCTCCGCTCCTGTGTACCCGTTGCCACCGATCGTATAAAGGAATACTGTATAGTCCCGGTGAGTAGGGTGGAGGTATTCAGAGTTAGCTGGAACAGTGACATCCAGATATTCCGGGTCGATGATGATGTCTTTCACAGGGCCCTGCACGCCGTTGACCGATCCGCACAGGATCCTGACGCGGGTGCCGTTGTCTGTCACGATTTCAGGGATTTGCTGTGAGGGGATATCCTGGTACCGCGGGGACATCATTTTATGTGAGGCGGGCAGGTTGGCCCACAGCTGGAAGCCCAGCATCTTACCTTCGGCATTTCCCCGGGGCATTTCCTGGTGAACGATGCCGCGGCCGGCGGTCATCCACTGCACATCCCCTCCCGACAGTACGCCGGTGTTGCCCAGACTGTCGCGGTGCTCCACGGATCCGTCGAGCATGTAGGTGATCGTCTCGATGCCGCGGTGCGGGTGCCAGGGAAAGCCGCGGAGGTATTTCTGCGGATCGTCATTCCGGAAATCATCCATCATCAGAAATGGATCAAACATGGGAACATCATAATATCCGAAGACCCGTTTCAGGTGCACGCCCGCACCTTCCATGGTGGGCTTGCTCATCAGGATGCGTTTTGCTTTTCGTGTTTCCATAATATGTGTTTGTTAGTGGTATCCATTCATCACAGTGCCGTAGGCACGACAATACGGTAGAACGAATTCATAATCCGGGAAACGATTCAATCATGGGAACGATAAATGTTCCGCTGACGATCTGGTCACGCAGTTCATCGATTTTGCGGAGGACCTCCGGGGTGAGACCTTTAAAGGAACCGTTGATCCTATCGAGCCCGGCCCCTCCCCGGGCCATTGTCGACCAGAGCTTGTAGTCTTCTGCCGTATAGGTGCCACTCCTTATCCTGCCCGTGAGGTGGCTGATAGCGGGTGTCAGGTCCCACCGCAGGTTCGTGATGAAGACAAACCGGGCACTCCCCTGCGGTTTATCCATATTTCCAATGACAGGGATGCCATGTCTTGCGCAGGCTATCTCCGCTCCTTTCCGTTCGGCGAAGATCACGTCCGCGCCGTGCTGAATAAGTTGATCCGCTGCCGAATCCGCTCTGGGAGGGTAATAGAATTCATCCGTGTAGATGATCTCAAATTTCACGAGCGGATTCATTTCCTTTGCTCCTGCAATGAATGCATTGGTCAGTCGATTGACCTCCGGGATCGGTTTGGCTGCTACGATCCCGATCCTGTTCTTTTGCGTGACGATGCCTGCTGCCATCCCTG
>JAQUQD010000072.1 GCA_028716265.1 Bacteroidales bacterium
TTGGAGAATTTCACGTTTCCAGATCCCGCCTCCACCTGTGCCCGTAAAAAGAAAATATTGCGTTCCCACTCCTCCATCCTTCAGGGACAGGATTTTAGTGGTCGTTAAATTTTCGGTAATCTCGTCCCAGCTTTGACCAACCGATTCAAAAATTCCATCAGCTGTCCCAGCATAGATACGACCCCAGCCATCCCAGGCAAGAGAAGAAACCTCCAGGTTGGTCAGGTGAAGGTTCATCTCAGCCCAGCTATCCCCGTTATCGGCTGAGCGAAAAACCCCTCCACCTTCTCCCCAGATGGGGACGGTACCGGCATGTACAATTCCATCCCACATGATCGTAAGGGCAGAGATATCGGTGGTTGTCAGGCCATTATTCACCAGCTCCCAGCTTTCTCCATTATCTGTTGAACGATATACACCGGTTCCGCAGCCTGCTGTCCCTGCAAAAACGTACCCATCCGGATGGCTGGCCAGACTCCATACCTGGGTACAGGTCAGTCCGTTGTTGACCTGAATCCATGTGTCTCTATTGTCCGTTGAACGGAAAATGCCATCTCCATAAGTACCGGCGAAGATGATATCATCGTCGCTGATTGTCAGTGCACGGGTATCAAAAGGCGTTATCCCTTTTAAGACTTCCACCCAGGTATCCCCGTTATCCATGGACCGGAAGACTCCCCCTTCGCCGTTGATCCAGTCGGTGGCGGCAAAAATATGCCCGCTGGAGTTCACTGTTAGCGAGGTGACATATTTCCCGGTCAGTCCATTGTTGACCTGAGTCCAGTTATCTCCGAAGTCAGGTGAGCGGTAGATACCCGTACCGTATGTTCCGGCAAACAGCAGGCCGTAGGATCTGGCTGCCAGCGTTTTCACTTCCGTGGCTGCAATGCCGTTGATCATTTTTGTCCAGTTCTCACCGTTATCGGATGACCGGAAAAGGCCACCTCCCAGGTACGCTCCGGCAAAGATCTGACCTGTCGAATTGATGGTAAATGAAATAATGAAATTGGACGATAATCCATTATTCACCGGTGTCCAAAAGTCGCCGTTATCCACTGACCGGAATATGCCATCCCCGTAGGTTCCGGCGAAAAGGGTGCCTGCTGAGCTGACCAACAATGCGTTCACCCCGTTTGAGCTGTTGAATCCATTGTTGATGGCTGTCCAGCTTTCCCCATTGTTGACCGACCGGAACACACCCTCTCCGAAATCCATCCCTGCAAAGATGTGTCCTTTGTCATTGATGGCCAGTGACAACACTTCGGGAATCGGCAGTCCGTTGCTCATCTGGGTCCAGGAATCGCCATTGTCGATTGACCGGAAGACACCGCCATAGGTGCCGGCAAAGAGTGTGTCACCTGGATTGACTGCCAGGGCCGGAATGTAGGGATGTGTCAGCCCGTTTGTCAGCAGGGTCCAGCTGTCGCCGTTGTCTGTTGACCGGAACACGCCGCCTTCTTCGAACCCGGCGGTTCCGGCAAAGATATGCCCGCTGGAGTTGATGGCCAGGGAGATCACCCAGGGAATGGTCAGCCCATTATCCTGCAGGGTCCATGTCTCACCATCATCCAGTGACCGGAAAATGCCTCCCCCCAGGGTTGCGGCGAACAGATGACCATTCTCATTAGTGGCCAGGGCCCACACGTCGGTGTTCGTCAGACCGTTGTTTACCTGTGTCCATTGTTCTCCATTGTCGGTCGACCGGAAGATGCCCCCATTCTTTGTACCGGCAAACACATGGTCCTGCACGGTGCAGGCCAGGGAGCGGACATCACCACCATAGGGTCCGGAAGTGGGAATCCACTGGCCATTTGCCAGAAAGGCGATACACAGGAGTACGGCAGAAAGCAAAATTGAACGTTTCATATCGATCGTTTTGAATCTATTGCAGGACATGAAGAATTGAATCTGAAATATATGGCTTATTTCAATATCTTCGACCACTTTTTATATTCTTTTTGAACCAGCTCCTTTTTGTTGACTGAACCATGTGAGGGCATGAAAAGATAACAGTTTGTCTGCAGGAGCTTTCCCCAGCTCTGGATCATCTGCCTGACATCCAGTGCGAACGGTGGGAAAATGGATCCTTTAAAAACCCCGAACATTGCGTCGCCGACAAGTGCAATCTCATCATCCACGATGATGCTCATAGAACCCGGAGTATGTCCCGGTGTATGGAGCAAGTGCAGATTTATGCTATCCATTTTCAAATCCAGGCGCGTATCAACCACAATATCATATGGACATGGAGGATATGTAATGAAGGGATTGAGCTGTTTCAGCAAATTAACCAATGAGCGTGTAAACAGATTGGTGCCCCTTATCATAATATTTTTACCTGAAGCCAGATACCCGGCTTCTTCTCTTTGAACGATGATCCTGGCACCGAAGGTTTTTTTGAGCTGGTCTGCGTTGGAAGCGTGGTCAATATGGGTATGAGTCAGGATTAGATAATCCAGCTGGTTGATCCCCAGGCGTTTTAATCGTTTATTCAGGACCCTCCGATAGTTTTTGGAGCTTGTATCGACCAGGATGTTCACGTTGTCTTTGGTCACAAGAAATACATTGCTGCGGCCGGAGAGTATCCGTGTCACCTTAAAGCCGTTTTTAGTGGACCAGGTTCTCATTCGCCATCAGTGTCTCTTCCCATGATCCGGGAAGGGGTTAGTCCAAGGATTCTGTTATCTTTTTGATATTCAGGCTACTAGCCATCGCATTGAAAATGGAGAAATAGGTTCCTTTCAGGTCGTACAGGTAATCGTGATCGCCGTCTTCCACCACTTTCCCTTTTTCCAGGACGACAATATGGGATGCATCAATGATCTGGGGAAGGCTGTGCGATATAATGATCACGGTCCTGTCCTTTTTGATGGCATCCAGACTGTTTTTAATCTGCTCCGCTGCTATGGCATCCAGGTTCGCAGTCGGCTCATCCAGAAAGATAATGGGTGGATCTTTCAGAAACAGCCTGGCGATGGCAATACGCTGTTGCTGGCCTCCGGAAAGCAGATGCGCTTCGCTGTCGTACCCCCTGGGCAATTCCATGATCTGATCGTGTATAGACGCTTTTTTGGCTGCTTCAATCACTTCCGCATTGCTGGCTTCCGGATTGCCATACATGATGTTTTCGGTGATCGTTCCTTTGAAAATATGATTTTTTTGAAGAACAAGCCCGATATGGTTTCTCAGGAACTCCGTATCATAATCCTGCAGATCAATCCCATCCAGGAAAATGCGGCCTTCGGTAGGCTCGTAAAATTTGTCGAGCAGGTTGATAACGGTGCTTTTACCGGCACCGCTGAGTCCCACGAGAGCAGATATCTGGTTGGGCCTGATCGTGAAGCTGATATTGTGCAGCGCTTTGGTGCCGTTCGGATAAGCAAAGCTTACCTGTCTGACCTCGATCAACCCCTTGATATCCGTGGGCTTATGGGTACCTGTCCGTTCGATCTCGTGGTTCGAATCCAGGATGTCGAAAAAGCCTTCCGAGTAGATCATCGCATCGCTCACCTCATCGTAGATCCGGTGCAGCTGCCTTATAGGAGCCGAAACGTTGTTGAAAAGCAGGATGTGGAACATGATGGCACCGATGGTCATCTGGTTGTTCAGCACAAAATAGGCAGTCAGGATGATGACGGCCACGACGCCGATCTGCTCCAGCAGGCTTTTAATGCTGTCGAATAAAAATCCGGTCTTGCGGGTGGCCATCTGGTTCTCGGTCATGTCATACTGGATCTTCCGGTTTCTTTCGGCTTCAATGGGCTCCCTGACAAAGGATTTGATCACGTTGATCGATTCGATCAGGTTGATGATCTGATTGCTCCTTGTCTCCCGGAACGTACGCATCCTTCTGCGGAAACCGCTCAGTTTCCTGGCCTGTAACTGGCTGACATAGAAGTATATAGGGATCATCAACAATCCGACAAGTCCCACGAAGAAATTGGCGCTGAACATCACCACCAGGGCGACGATGGCCGTGGTGAACAGGGGAAGGATGTCGATAAAGAAGTTCTGCACCAGGCGTGTCAGACTGGTGACCCCCAGGTCGATCCTGGTCTGAAGCTTTCCGCTCTCATTGGGAGGTGAAGTGTAAAAAGCCATCCGGTAGGTAAGGATCTTCTCAACGATCGTTTGCGACAGGTCCCTGGAAATGAGGATCCGGAGTTTTTCACCAAAGAACTTCTGACCAAACTGGACCAGCGAGTAAATGACCTCCTTACCCAGCAGGATGATGCTGATGATGGTCAACAGATAAAATCCTTCGCGCAAGGGCTGTTTTGCCACCATCAGATCGCTGATGGAATCTACCGTGTACTTCAGAATGAACGCATTGACCTGGGCGGCAAAAGAGCCGACGAAAGTCAGCAGGAGCGTATATACTATAATGTTCGTGTATGGTCGTGTGAAAGGAAAAAGTTTTGTAAAAAGCTTTCGAAAGGTCATGCTGATGAGAATGGTTTATCGTTGTGTAAGTGTGTGTTCCAATTGCTTTATGTTCCTATGTGAATCCTTCGGGTACCTTCGTGTCTACCCACTTTGGATCGTTATAAATCTTTACTGTTTTTCATTTCCGACAACATCTCTTTTATATCGCCAAGCTCTTTCAGCAAGTTCTTGATAGCCACCGAATTTTTATAATTCATCATGATGATCTTGACGGAAACCAGCAATACACCGGCTTCCAGAAGCAGATTATGGGTGAACCCTTTCAGAAAGAGGGCAATAGCAAATAATGCAACGGTAATGACAATGATGATCAGATCGGCGGTGGATATGTGTTTTTTCATTGAGTATGAATATTAATCATATCACTTATTTTTTAAATCACGAAAGGAAACGTCCATCAGATGATACTTCTCCCATCCCTGGAAGTCATAATGCCACCACTCTTCTTCGAGTGGGATAAATCCGTTCTTCATCATTACATCTTTTAAGATCTGCCTGTTCTGTAAAACATGTTCCGGCAATGCCATATAAGATTGGGATGCTTTCTCTGAGAAGTCATCGAATTTTGTGGGCATCTCCAGCTCTTTCCCGGATTTCAGATCCATAAGGCTCACATCCACAGCGCATCCTCTGTTATGCCTCGATCCTTTCCATGGGGCTGCGACAAACAGGGTATCGGAGTAGAGCTCCCAGAACCTCAATGTCACCGTGTATGGCCGGTAGGCGTCATAGATTTTCAGTCCCAGTGCTTTGGAACCCAGTTCATCCTGTATCGCGGTCAGCGCTTCCCCGACCGGTTTCCTTACATATGCCTCCGGTGCTTCATACATCTTCCTGTGTATAAAATTGTCTCTGGTGGCATACTTTAAATCCACGACAATACCCGGGATCAGGATGTTGATATTGACCATAGCGTTGCTGGAATCCATGGCTACCAGCCTGTTATAAGACTCGATATCTGATATGATGTCCAGACCATACGGATTGGTTTTGCTGATGGGATGATAACAGGAAAATGCTGAGAATAACAGAATCCATAAAAAAGGCAGGAAGAAAGCTCTTCTTTGAGATATTCTCTTAACTTTCTGCGGATCTTCTTTCATTGGCTGAGTTCTTTTCTTACCGTAGAATATCAAAATGATCATAATGAATCTGTCAAGTCTTAATGTCGATGAAGTCATCGGTTAAAGCCTTCGGCTTTTCCAGTTCCACCATTTTAAAAGTTCGGGATTGTGTTTCTCGTTCTCAGCATAATACACTGCACACCGGAACGTGTACAGTACGCAAGGGTCGATCCGTTTCTTGTACTCATTACACAACGCATGGTACAATACTTCCGGATCCTGGCCTTTTAAATTTTGAACGTGATGAATGCCAAGAATATGCAGGTCCTGAGCAATGCTTTTGCCAACTCCTGGGATGGAAAGTAGATTATCCGTGTCTTTATTTTTCTTATCTATTTTCATGTTATACCTTTTCGTGACATCTTTGACAAAAATACGCTACTCTCAATGAACTCATCCTTATTTATTTAATAAATTTGAAAACATTTGATGATCATCGTTCTCTTGGATGAAAATATTTTCCGGATAGCATCACTGATCTTTGTTCTTTTTGCATGTTCAACAGGGATGGAACCAGACTACTGTCGTGCGGTGACGACGGCCGGGTGATCACCTGGAATTTGGATGATCCTGCAAAAAGCTACCTTCAGTATAAGACCAGGATCTCCTCAACATGGCTCATCGCATTGGATGTGAGATGATCACATACCTGATCTTCCGTTCGATATGGGTTCCGGCCTTGCATATCAATACCAATGGATAGGTGATGTTTAGATCTGTCCCGGTATGCTTCAGAAAAACTAAGCGAACAATTCCCCAATCCTCCTCAGCACCTCTTCTTCGTCAGGGTGGATATCAAAAACCAGCGAAGGCTTCAGGTAATACAGCGTATTCTCTCTTTTGAAGCGTTCTTCGCCTCCTCCGGTGATGTTCAGCATGATCACCGCATGCGGATCAATGTGCCTGTCATTCACTGCCTGTATCAGAGAGGCAGTCGCCACCGACGCTGCTGGATGCAGATCAATGCCTTCCGTTTCTTCAAACAGGCGACCGGCAGCCAGCGCTTCCTCGTTGGTTGCCACCAGCACATCCCCCTGGCTGTCCACCAGCGCATCATACAATCCGCCGGCAAGGGAGTAGGGCGGCTTGCGGTTCGACAGGACCTTGGCAAGGATGATCTCCACCTGCCTGCGGGCAACATCCTCATCCATGGGGAAGATATCCCTTGACCCAGCCCTCCAGGCTTCCGCTATAGGGGCAAAGGGAGCGTTCTGCGAGACCATCAGCTTCATCTTGTGCTGGCCATACCTGCCGTCTTTTATCAGCCGCAGATTCGATTCCCAGGCAGCAATGGCGCCCGTACCGCTTCCCACCGCCTGGAAATAATAATCGGGAATACGCCCTATGCTTCCGACAGCCGATAATACGGTGGTTCCCATCCCATCCCTTCTGGCCACATTCCTGGCTCCGCCTTCAGCAATGAAGCGGGGATGTTTGCATACGATGTTCGACAGGTGGATCGCGTCATAATAGTCACTCCCGGTACGTGAGACGATGAGACGCACATGCTGCTTTACCGGTTCGCCGAACCAGAGTGCATCGATGTTGTCTTCAGGCACGCACAACAGCAAAGGAATGTCGTTATCGGAGCATACCCGCGCAAATGAACGGGCGGTGTTACCGGCGGAGGCAACCACCAGCACCTTTCCGGAATCCGGATCCAGCCGTGCACATACCGAATAAGCTTCGGTCTCCTTGAAGGAACAGGTGCGCATCATGGCTCCCCGCTCCGGCCAGTACCCACTGAAAGTTATGAATAGATTCTCAAGTCCTAGTTCCCTGGCCAGCCCCTCGCTCCTGTAAGTCACGGGTGCTGAAGATCCCTCTAAGAAACGACAGACAGGAATCCAGTCGGAGTATTTATACAATCCATAGCCGTCATCTTTCACCTTCAGCTGCTTCTTTTCATAGATGGCACGGATTAGCCCGGGTGCAGCCACCCCGGGTGCTTCCAGCATCCAGCCCGGATCCTGAAATGTTTGACCAGTCACTAACGACTGGAGGACATAGGAGGTTTTTTCACTCATCTTTACGTGGTGTAAATTTGCTGCAAAGATAGAGAACTAATGGTTGAATCTGCCCTCCCCGCCATGGCTCGAAATGGCTCCTGCATCGGAGTGCGGATCAGGCATTCGCGTTATTTATTTCTTTTCCGGTTCCCAGGTGGTCGGTCAAGTAATCCAGGAACCTGACCATAGGAGCCCCATCCATTACATCATGGTCAAGCAGGATTGTTATGTTCAATATCTCTCTGATTCTTAATTTGTTATCTAAAATTACAGGTTTTTTAAGGATCGATCCTTCACCAAATGAAACAGCTTTCTCATTTTCCTCTGCTCTCTGAGTTTTGCCCTGCTTTCCGTGACATCGAATTCGAGCATTGCCTGGACGTGATGTTTACGTAAACCAACATCAAAGATGTCGAAGGTTGCTATCCTCGAGCGGACAATCTTTGGAAACCGGTAGTTTTTTATCATCGGTGAAGTTGTTTGAATCGTACAATATTTCCTTCTCCTAGCATGCGCGTTTCATTGGTCATATCATAACCCTGCGGGATTGACACGGATATAGATCCTTTTCATTACACTGCCAAAAAGAAGCGCATCATACCACATATAATAAAACCGCTGGGCGTTAAACCAGGTAATGCCATCCTGATGGTCATCGTGATGATCGTAAGGATCTGCAAAAATGATCACATCATCCATCACATCTTTTGGATCACGGATATCGTACCCGATCACCAGTACCCAATGGCCTCCCCAATCGCTCCATTCTATAAGTGTCGGAATATTATTGGCCAGATTCTCCTGCAACATCTCCAATGACCCTTCCTGATGCCAGGAAGCTGTAAAACCGTTTTTATTAAGCCAGGCAGATATTTGTTCTGGAGTGGTTCCGACTGTAGAACTTGTTCCCATTTCTTCGGCAAGCGTCATTTCATCCCCTTGTTTGTCATAGTATTTTAAGAATGAAACGACTGCGGCGGGTCCACAGGTATATTCTGTGGTTTGCTGATAGGAGTCAACATTCAGGAATACAAGTCCTTCTATGGTATGGGAAGACTTGATATTCAGCACATAATATTGAATCGCGGCAGACGTATCCGGTGGTATTTCGCAGTCGTTTTTCTCACATGAGGTTGACATCAGTATCAGAATGATGGCAATGAGAATTCTGTTTGATCGTATCATAGGTTAAATTCTTTTATGTGTCATGAGGAAATTGTTACAGTCCGTTCCAACGTTATGTACAATGCTTCTGACCCGGGAACATATTGATCCTGTAAAGATATGGATTTGTAATTGGATTTTGCGGGCAAGAGGCTTTCTCACGCACGAAGCCTTACTCATTGTCTGTAGTATTCTTTAATTTATGAATTTCAATCCCTTTTCCTTTAAAGGTTAATTCACTGGAAATTTCATCTATTGATAAAAATTCAGAATCATCCGATACAAGTAAAAGATAATCAGCGCCTAAATCTCTGTAATAATCTATTTTACCAACAGTAATATCTTCTTTCTTCCCAATATTCCAACCCATTCTGTCCAAGAAAAACAGACCTCCATTCGGACATGGATCAGGAGCAATAATGAATTTTGATTGCTGTGGGAAGTTCAATTTTTCAATGGCTTCCTTATTTTCTCGAATCAATTGACTGATTTTTGAAAAATCATCATCTGTGTTTTCATATCGGCTATGCAATTTCATTCTTGAATAATTGATACCCACTATGATGATTACAGACAATATCAATTTTGTTGCAACATGCAGGTATTTGTTTTTTGAAATATTTTGCAATGTTTTTAGCCCATTTATTATTACAAAAATGGCCAAAGGAAAAAATGCCAGGAAATAGTAATCATGATCCTTAAACTGCGAATAGAAAAGGATAAAATAGGATAGAGATCCCAAAAATAAAATTAATGTAAGAAGGGATAATTTATAATTCGATTTCTTGATAAAAATGATTTGAAACAGGAGAATGATATACAAGAACTGAAATGAAGAATAGGCAAAATATTTAGCATGCCAATGATTTCTCATATAGTCCCAGACTTCTGTAATCCGATCTTTTGATAGATTCCAAATTGGTAAAGGTTTAGTATAGAAGTAGTTTGAGTCGTGTATGCTATTATAATAGAGTATATAGATATTCCATAATAAAACAATGGACAAGCCTAAAGCACCCCAAAAGAGAATTTTCTTCGCTATGGTTCTAGGAATAATTGCATCTCTTTTAGAAAAGACAGTAAACAAAGCAAGGATCAGGATGGTAAGAGGATTAATCAGATAGGTTACTTTTAGAAGGCTGCCTAAAGTAAAGAAAACGAAACTTGCCACCAGTGTTTTCTTTTTTTTATCATTCAGATATTCAGAGATGAAAAACCACCCTAAAAAAGTAAATCCCAGAGCTGGGGCATCTGGAAGATAGTTAAAAGAATAATAGTTGAAAACAGTCGAGGTAAACAGGAAGAGACATATAGCTATGGCATAGAAGTAATCTTTAATTAAGAGGTAGCTTAGTCTGAAAATAAAAAATACTCCAGTGCTCAGGATGATAAAGTGCAGTAATTTCAATATGAGTACATTCTTTCCAAAAATTGCATATAGTAGAGCGGTGAAATAGTAAGTGATTGGAAATTCACAGGCGGCCTTACCTTCTATATTGTTGAGATTAAATAACTTAGGTTCAAAAAAGTGATAACCACAGTTAAAATATTGTGATGCAAATGACAGGCTGTCTGTCTGCCTAATGAAATGTATTCCTTGAGGACCTGAAAAAAATATTTCCCACATTCCCAAAAAGAAGAACAACCCTATCAGGATAATTAAGAACAGAACATACTGAATCCATAATGTATTTAATCTTGTCATCATACTCATTATTACAGACCATGTTTGGAGGTATGGATCTGTTGCCGCAGCCTTGCCGCAGCGAAGGCAATAAACTATACCGACCAGTTAGGGGTTGGACGTTTATAGTTTTTCCATTTCACAAAATAAACTTGAGTTGTCCACTTCATGGATTTTTGAAATAACATCAAAATTGGAAGCTAATTCAAGAAATTCATTTTTTGAAAATGTTAATGCTTTAAATCCGTCTTTACAGACAATAACTCCATCTTTTGTATGATCAAAATCAATTTCACCAATCAGACCATGATTTGACTGGATTTTGAACCAATCAAGCCTTTCATCCCAGATTTTATTTGAATAGCTGGAGAAAAGAACTTTACCGCCGGTTTTAGTGACACGAAGAGATTCCTTTATCAGACTAAGAGGATCAACATGGAATGCGGAAATACCATTTTGAATGCAAATAGTTACATGAAAGCAATTATCAGGGAATTTCATATCAATAGCATTCATTTCAAGGAATTCAAGCGCTTCAATTTTTCCGTAAAGTTCCTGGGCCAGGTTTATGTTTTTTCTTGAAATATCAATTCCAACTACATGGTTTGCTTTTTCAGTCAGTCTGATAGCTACTCTACCGTAGCCACATCCAAGGTCTAAGACGTGGTCATTATTGGAAATTCTAGAAAGCACAAATTCAATTTCAGCTTCGAGAAATTGTTTGATTCTTAGAGGAGCAATTTCATAGCATAATTGAAGTTTATTGGCATTAAGCTTTTCAGAGTAATAACTTGACATAAACATTGGCAATAAAATTCATAATGTCGCGTCTTCCCCCTTACGTTTGTGCGCAGCGCTTCGGCACGGGCTGGTAAAATTGTCGCTTGCCAATTGCCGATTTTCGATGGTATATCCTATTGAAAATTGTCCATTGTTATTTACCGATCACATCCATCCAGGGTTCTTAATTTACAGCATATGCCAGTTGAAGTTTAATATTTGTCACAACACCATTTGAGCCGGTTGTAACAATAAAAGCTGTGAAATCATCAAAAAACTTATCTCTGAGAAATATCCATTGTGAATCTTTGTGCAGGTGTCTCACATATTGGATCTCGTCTTCATCAACAGGATAAAGGACATTGAGAGCGGCCTCAAAAAGTAGTGCAGAACTTTCGTCTTTTAAAAAAAAGTCCTTTTTGATCACCGACATAAGAACCGGGCAATCAAGATCGATATGGATTGGTTCGATCATATTAACCGCTGAGCCGTTGACATTGATGTAATTATCGCTTCCACACGAAGAGGCTCCTGATCCGGTTTCGATAAAACCAACATCGATTTTATAAAACGTACCCGAAAATACCTTACTAACTGCACCCTGATCAACCTCTTCCAATTGGATTTCAATATTGCTTTTTACGAATGATTCAATAAGTTTTTGACTGTCAGGGTTAATTGTCTGGGCGAAAAGGTCAACGATAAACATGAAAGCGATGAAGGAGCTAATGAGAATTTTCATTTCGTTTTTGATTTTAGTGACACGTGAAGATAATTCAATTTTGAGATCCAGAAGACAAATGTTGTGGAAAAATATCCATCCCCCCAGCCCACACCCTCTTTTAACATACACACTGATAATTATTTATAATATGGTCCGGAGAGATTAGAGCACTAAAATTGTCAATTTTCTATGTCAATAATTGGTATTGAGATTTTTATGTTTTCTTTAATTGTTTTAGCTAAACATGCAACCAACCATGCCTTGATTAAATCATTTTTATTCTGCCTGCTCTTGTTCTTTAGAGATAAAAGAGTGTCATTTAACTCTAAAAACTCTTTCTCAAGATATGTTTTTATGTCAGTATTATATGAACCGCAACCTTCAAATTCTCTTTCTTCTACCGCTTTCATTTGCCCTATTCCTTTTATTAATAAGTTAAGGTTTTCGGGGAAAGCATAATGGCAAATATCCATTCTGCCTGCCTGAAGTTCAATATCTGTGAATTTTCCACCATGCTGCAATTCTCCGTAAGATTTCCAATCCCAGGTTAGTCTGGCAAGTAATAATCTGACCAATTCCGTTTTATCAGAGTTTTTATCACCAAGCCATTCATGAATTTGTCGACCAAACTTTTTATCGTAATCATTAGAAGGCTCAATTGGGAAATTTTCATTTAACCATACCTTCATTGCCCAGACATATTGCTGTCCGATAAGACTTCTCCCTGTCATGTCATTATTCAATACACTTTCTCCGTGATGAATATGATTTATTCCAATTCTATGAATATCTACATTGGGTTCCAGCGCATTGATTGATTCCTTGATGTTTCTTAAATGCTGGTGGTATTTGAAATGACAGACTTCAAATCTTGTGATTAGCTCACGAATTTCGTTTACCTTATCGGACAGTTCCCCTAAGTTTTTTTGCAAATTGTTTATTCTAGTTATTTCTGGATCTTGAGGAGAAATTTGAATATTTGACCAAGCTTTCATTGTCAATGATTATGATAATAAATCATATCTCCTGAGTTGATTTGTAATTTCGCACAATGTTTGGGTAAATTCATTGGATTTGCTTCGAGTTTGTCAAATGATTCGTTTAATATACACAACCGACAAATCACGCGAGGCGCCTATGGAGCCGGGCTAATGATACGAATGACTTTCAACGATCCGCACCCCGGTATTACTTGCCGTCGTCTTTATCACGCCGAAAAACAGGGGGTTATTCCTGAAGCCCTCTTCCATGATGTTTGCGATCTCATCCATTTTTGAGCCCGGACAAACGGCAAAGACGGAAGAGCCTCCACCGCTGACATTGAAACCGAACGCCCCGGCATCCAGCACTTTGGCCTTGATCTCCTGGTATCCGGGAATGACGGCGCTGCGGACCGGCTCGGCAATGTAATCCACGCTGATGGCCCGGCCGAACTCCTTAATATCGCGTGTATGGATAGCGTGAATGACGCGGGAACAGCGGGCCATCTGCTCTTTAAGCTTTTCCTGGCCGATCTCATAGGTGATGAAGCCCCGCGTGGTTCGCTGGCTCTTTCGTATCACCGCCAGTACGATTGGAATTTCCGGCACCTCCAGTTTCAGCACATCAATCGGGTGATAACTTTTCACCAGCACAAAGCCGCCCAGGATCCCTGCTGCAACATTATCCGCATGCGGCGATCCGCCGGAGGCGATCTCTCCCATGCGTGCGATATCGATCATTTCGTTGGAGGAGAGGTTCAAGCCCAGTAACTCATTCAATCCAAAAATGCAGGCTGACGCCGAAGCGCCGGTAGTTCCCAGTCCACCGCCGGAGGTCATCTTCTTGTGCAGGATGACGTGCATCCCCTGCTGAATGTTCTTGCGCTTGAGCAATTCCAGGACGGCAAGCGTGGCTACATTGTCCTGGATCGAAGTGGGAATTCCCTGCTGGTCACCGGTAATATCGAAGGTCAGCTGACCCGAGTCGTTCAGGGTGATGGTGACCTCATCGTGCGGCTCTTTCAGCGTGAGGGCAAAAATATCATACCCCGGCCCCACATTGGCGCTGGTGGCAGGG
>JAQUQD010000073.1 GCA_028716265.1 Bacteroidales bacterium
ACACACTGTACAAAGATGTGAACAGTGCGCATAAAGCCGGGCTCATCAACTACAATGATGTCCTCAAGGTTACCCTGAAGCAAAGCGAGATGAAGATGAACCGTCTTCAGCTTGAGAACGGGATCAAGCTGGCCACCCTGTCGTTCTGCCAGCACCTGGGCATTCCCTATGATTCCCGGATGACACTGTCGGACTCAGTTGTTCTACTTTGCGAACCTGCCGGTTTGTATACAGATCCTCAGGCAGCTGTGACAAGCCGCACAGAGTATGACCTTGTACAGAAAAGTGTGGAGGCGGAAAAGCTCCAGTCAAAAATGAAACTCGGGGAGTACCTGCCGCAGCTTGGGGTAGGTGTCGGGGCATTCACCTATGGCATGGACAATGACTGGCATGGTGACTGGAACAATGAGCTGATGGCATTCGGGACGGTCACCATACCGTTGTCCAACTGGTGGGAAGGCTCGTATAAGATCAAAGAGCAAAAGTTAAAAGAAGAGATTGCGCAAAACAATGCGGATTATACGGCTACCCTGTTGCAGCTCCAGATCGAAAAGGCCTGGACCGACCTTCAGGAATCCTGGCAAAAGATAAAGCTGGCAGAGGAGGCCATTGGACAGGCCCGGGAAAACCTGAAGATCACTGCTGATCATTACCATGCGGGAATCATTGGTGTCTCAGATGTGCTGGAGGCGCAGGCGATCCTGCAGTCCACCCTCGATCAGCTGACCGATGCGCGGTGCGCTTACAGGGTCAAAGTGGCGGAATACCTGAAGGTGACGGGGAGAAGCGGTCAATAAAAGGGATGACATCCTCTGCCAGAGGATGTCATCCCTTTTCGACACCTGGGCCAGCTGGCGCATCTATCTTTCCGGGTTCATTCCGATGCTTTTTAATTAACGTATTCCAAATTATAATTTCATTATTTTTGGTGACAAAACCAAGGATATGAGATTTCTTCTTGTTGTTGATCTGGTCATGATTTTGAACATTCTGTCCGTTCATGGCCAGATGACGGTGGCCGAAAAATCCGACTTCACCTCAACCTTCACGCATGCGGAGGTCATGAGCTTTATCAATGAACTCACTGCCGCCTCTCCCTTTGTGAGGCTGGACACCCTTGCCATGTCGGTCGAAGGTAAACTGGTTCCGTTGCTGGTCATGGGCGATCCGCTGCCTGCCGGACCTGAAGACCTGAAGACCGACGACAGGCTTGTGGTCTATATCCAGGCGAACATCCATGCGGGAGAGGTGGAAGGGAAAGAAGCCAGCCTGATGCTGGCAAGGGACCTGCTGAAAGCACATGATCCGGATTATTTCAGGAACCTGATCATACTGATATGCCCGAACCTGAATCCTGATGGCAACGATCAGATCAGCACGAGGAACCGCACCAACCAGAATGGCCCCATAAACGGCGTCGGGGTGCGGCAAAACGGGCAGATGCTTGACCTGAACCGGGATGCCATGAAAGTGGAAACACCGGAGATGCGGGGTGTCATCACGCAGGTCTTTAACCGGTGGGATCCTGCCCTTACCGTTGACTGCCATACCACCAACGGATCGTATCACGAAGAAGCGGTTACATTCAACTGGATGGTGAATCCCAATGGCGACCGCAACCTGATCAACTACATGCGCGATGAGCTTTGTCCGGCGGTTTCCCGGAGACTGAAGACCGTTTATGGTGTGGATAATATCTTTTACGGTGAGTTCATCGATTTCAGGGATTACAGCAAAGGGTGGGAGTCCTATGCTTCGGAGCCGCGTTACTTCGTGAATTATGTAGGTATACGTAACCGGCTGGGGATATTGAACGAAAATTACGTCTATGCGGATTACAAGACCCGCGTGCTGGGATGTTATGGCCTGCTTCGCTCCATTCTGGATTATTCGGCAGAAAATAGGGCAACGATCAGCGAGCTCATCCGCGCGGCCGATGACGCAATGATCCTCAGGAACAGCGACCCGGTGTCCGCTGACTCCTTTGCTCTGGAATATGAGGCCCGGCCTACACCGGAAATGGTGACGATCCATGCCTATGAAGTGGCTCCCAATCCGGAGCCGAATGTCTGGCCTTATTTCATCCGCACCGACAAAAAGGTGACCGTCACCATCCCCTTCTTTGCTGATCTCTATCCCATCAAAAGCATTTTTTTCCCGTTCGGTTATGCATTGACCATTCAGGACCAGGGCATACTGGATCTGTTACGAACACACGGCATTTCGTTCAGCCGGCTGGAAGATTCCACTACCTGGCAGGTGGAGAGTTTTTCGATCAGCGAACTAAAGCCCGCCGAACGCCTGAATCAAGGTCATTACACGAACAGGGTGCAAGGGGAATACACGGCGGCAAAGAAATCCTTCACCCCCGGAACGATTTATATTCCCACTGCACAGCCACTGGGAAAGCTTGCCGCCTATCTGCTGGAGCCACAGTCGGATGACAGCATGCTGTTGTGGAACTTCTTCGACCGGTACCTGGTACCGCAGTGGGGAAGAGGGTACCTTCCCTATCCGGTTTACCGGATCATTGAATAATGACCTCACCCACTTTCTCGAGGCAGTGTCAAAATGAATGTTGTTTATTAAACCACAGAGATCATGGAGGAGAACGGAGAATACAGAGGACTGATAACGAGTTATTTAAACTCCGTGATCTCCGTGAATCCTCCGTGCACTCCGTGGTTAAATTGTATTTTGACACAGCCTCGACGGTGGGAGAGGTCACATGTCCAATTGGAAAAATCAATATGAACCTCCATATTAAAAAGATCCTCGGCCGGCCAGCCGGAGTGTTTTTGTTCTTTGTTGTATTTTCGGTTGCACTCCGGTTTTTCAGTTTTTTCCCGAGTGTTCTTGACCATGATGAATCGACCTATCTGGAGATCGCACGGGAGATGCTTGGTGGGAAAGTGCTTTATGTTGACCTGATCGACATCAAACCTCCGGGGATCTTCTGGCTCTATGCCCTTTTCCAGATCATGTTCGGACACTCCATTTTCATGATGCGGCTTCTGACTGCACTTTTCATAGCGGGCACCTCTTTCATGATCTATCTCTTTGACCGGCAGATGTTTGAAAGCCAGAGGGCAGGCATCGCCGGAGGTTTGATCTACATCTTTTTTGTTTCCACCTGGTCACGCTATGGCATATCCCCCAATACAGAAGTGTTTTTCAACTTCTTTACGATGGCGGGACTTTATGTTCTCATAAAAAGGGAACATTGGCAGAATTACCTCAGCGGCGGGATTCTTGCCGGATTGGGATTCATCATTAAGTACCTTGTTTTGTTCGACCTGGCGGCATTTCTTCTCTTTTTCTTCCTGGTTTTCCTCCGGCACCCAACCTGGAAAGACGTTCGACGCCTGGCGACCAAGTTTGCCCTGATCATTCTGGGTTTTGGTTTGCCCTTTGCGCTGGTGAATGCATTTTTTTTCTGACCGGTCACTTTGAGGCCTTTGCAGATATCGTCTATTTCACCATGATAAGGTACTCCACGGGATTTCATGTGATTCCCATGGCGCTCTATACGGGAACCTTCATTCTCTTATTCTTTCCTTTTTTTATTGTCAGCGCGTACACCCTACTGAACAGATCGGTACAGGATACCAGGATCAGAGACTTTCGTCTTTTATTCATTATCTGGTTCGTATTTGTCCTGACCGGAATTCTGCTGCCGGGCTATACCTTCAATCATTATTTTATTCAGCTGATGGTGCCTGTCAGTTTACAGGCGGGGCTTTTTTCCCATCCAGCGAACAGGCTTCCTCCGTTCATAACCAGGTTCAACCGGAGTGTGGCTGGCCTGCTTACCATAATCGCCGCTTGCCTGGTCATCATATCATTTTCGTTTCGCGACCATGTAGTGAAGACTGACGTACCAAGGGAGATTGCAGCCTATCTGAGGCCCATGCTTTTGCCAGAGGATGTCATCTATGCCTGGAACCATTATCACATTCTGTATTACCTTCTTGAGAAGGACAGTCCAACGCCCTACATTCATACATCACTCCTTACCAATCCGAGCCACCGGGAAGCCCTTGAACTGGATCTCGACCGGGAGATAAAGCGGTTGATGGAAAAGAATCCTTTGTACATACTGATCCAGGACAAGGGAAAGAACAGGATTGACTGGATTTTCACTTTACTGGAAGATCAATATATCATTGAAAAACGGTTCAACAATCGGATGGTTCTTTACCGGCGCATTGACCGGTCAGCGGTGATGAATCCATAACTCCAGGCCGGTTATTTATGCATTTTACTGAAAATCAATTCATTTCTGAATCCCGGGGAGATATCCGGCGGTGACAGGTCCATGACCTTTGCCATCAGGTTGAACAGGTCAAGGATTTTTTCCCAGCCAGCCTCTTCCATAAAGGCAATGGTCAGCTGCTGGCGGAGGTGAAATAATTGAAGCCGCTGGTTATCAGTAAATAGCTGACGGTTATAATATGTCCGTTCCTCGGTGTAATGATAAGGGATCCTGGTGACCTGTTTGAATAACTCATATCCGTAACCGGATGTTTCGCCGGAGTTCATGGTGTAATGCGACCATTGGTCCACATAGCCGGTGATTTTCCAATGATCCCGGAACTCTTTCTGCGCCAGGTCGGAAAAGGGGGAGATGATCAGTGGGAACAGCAGGTAGCTGGAGGAAGCCAGGCCAATGTTCAGATTGTTCAGGAAGGCGGCTGTCCGGCCGATGGTTTCCCGTGTTTCTCCAGGAAATCCCACGATGAAGGTCATCAGCGCTGTGATCCCGTTCTGGTCAAGGAGCTCTATTCCACGTCTGACGGCCTGCAGGTCCTGGGATTTGTTCATTCGCTGAAGCTGCCCCTTGTCACCTGATTCAATTCCCAGAAGGGAGATCAGCAATCCTGAGCGTTTGATATCTTCAATGTTCGATTCATTGACCGAAGAGGCCCGCATAAATCCGATCCACTGCTTTATGCCCGACTCCATGAATGCTTCCGTGACCTCTCTCACCCTACGTGAATTGATAAAGACATTGTCATCGGTCGGATGCAGGATGAACGGCCGGCTACCGATCCGTTGCCTGATCACGTTGAGTTCAGCCATCAGGCTTTCTTTTGACCGGATGAAAATCTGCGGATAGAGCTGGTAGAAGTCGCAGTAGCGGCACCGGAAGGGGCATCCGACCGAGGTCCTGACAGGGATCTGTTCGGGCAGGTCGTCGAGCAGGTCCCAGCGGGTGAAGTCCCGGTCATAGTCCACATGCTCGGTCTTTCGTTGGGTAAAATGGTATGTGCCGTCAGCTTGTGGAAGGACCAGATTCGGGATATTGGAAAATTCAGGTTTTTCCCCTTTTAAGAGTTCCTCAAGGATCCGAAGCAGCGGCTGCCTGCCGTGGGGGGCCGCCACGAAGATGTCGGCCGGATAGTCAGTACCAGGGGTGTTAAATAACAACGGATTAACATCATCTGTATGGGCTGGCTGATCCTGGTGAGAGACATAGAACTGATAGCTTTTCCAGACGAAGACGCCGCCTGCGATCAGCGGGATACCGGGCATGTGGCGGCGGATCTCCAGCACCAGTTGTTTCAGCGATTCAGTGCTCAGGATCATGGTGGTCGACAGACAGATGGCAAACGGATTGGCGTCGGCCAGCCGCCGTAGCTCCGTATCCGAGCACTGGTACGTGGTCGTGGTCTGATAGCCCTGCTCACGGAGCAGGCCGGTCAGATAAAAGCCAGCTGCCGGCATCATGTCCCTTTTCGAGGGGATGGCCGGCACCCGGTCGTACCTGAATCCGCCCTTCATCAGTTCATACAGGGTGGCCAGGGTCAATTCGCGGTTGCTACCCTTCAGCCTCAGGGTCAGGTCGAGGTGATACTGGGTCACATCAACCATAGGGGCTATGACAGCAACCGTCTTGCCCATCGAATGGGTCAATAGTTGAAGATTTCTTCCAGTGTCAGTTCTTTCACCGGTCCGATCTTTTCCAGCAGGTCGAGCCTGACATCTCCTTTCTTTCCCAGCACCAGATATGTGTAGGCCTTTCCCTTGATATGCTGATCAAAAAAGGCATTGAGATCATCGATCGTCATTGTCTGGACGTTGTCGTAGATTTCTTTCCGGATATCATAATTGATTCCCTTGTCGAGGTTCGACATGTAGGTCCAGAATATCTGGGCTTTGATGATACGCTCGGAATTCAGCTGCTTAATGATCGATTCCTTGGCCATGTTGAACTGGATCTCCGCCCTTGGCATATTATTCATCAGTCCGAGCATGGTGTTGGTGGCCTCCATCAGTTTATCGGCCTGTGTTCCCACGAACGCGTAACTGAAATTGCTGCGTTCGGGCTTATCGGCGAGGGCATACGAGGCCATGGCTGAATAGGCCAGTCCCCTGGCTTCTCTAATCTCCTGGAATACGATCGAAGAAAGTCCCGAGCCGAAATACTCTCCAAACAAACGGGCGGGAGGATAAAGCGACCTGTCAAAAAGCTGATCTTTTGAGACCAGCAGCAGGTTGACCTGCGTCATGTCGTAATCGACAAAATAGACCTGGCTCTGTTTGGTTTCCAGCTCTTGATAGACGACAGGCTGCGGGTATTCTTTCAGGGATTCCGCTATCTTGTGATGAGTGCTCAACATCTCCTTCACCTTGCCCATCTCCTCCTGACCGTAGTAGAAAATCTTATGCTTATAGGCATAGATGCCCTTGATGAGGTCGGTCAGTGCATCCGGATTGATGGCATTTAGCTGCTCTTCTGTCAGGATATCTGTAAAGGGTGATACCGGACCATACTTGCCGTAATTGAACATGGCACCCCAGAGGATCGTACTGTTGTTCAGTTTTCTGTCGGCCCTTTCTTTCAGGATCCCTTTTACATATTCGGTGTAGGCAGCAGGATCGGCCTTGGCGCTGGACAGTACATGTTCCAGCAGTTCCACTCCCTTATCGAACGATTTCTGCAGTCCGGAGATGTAAACGTAAGACCTTTCGTTACCAGCGCTAACCCCCATACGCAATCCGTAACGGAAGAATTCCTTTTGCAGATCGGCAGGTGAATATTTGTCAGTACCCAGGTAAGGCAGATAATTGACGGCGATGGGGAGGTTACGGTCGTGGTTTTTACCCATATCAATGATATAGTTCAGGTTGAAGAGTTCATTGGTGGGATTTTTCATGTAATAGTATTCCACACCTTCCTGGAATGATTCTTTTGAGATCTCTTTCTCAAAATCAAGAAACACGGGTTTGAAGTCTTCCGAGGGGATTTCGCTGAACTCTTTTGCAAAATCAGATTGCAGGTCACGGTTCACCGGCACCGGCGTAATGGGAGGTTTTTCGACCTTTTCCACCGCATCCTTTTCGCCCAGTCTTTTATAGACAACCACGTAGTTGTCTTTATAATGTTCATTGACGAATTTAATAAGTTCTGCTTTCGTGATTTTTTCCATTTCATCGATAAAGGACAGCTGCGTTTTCCGGTCAGTCCCATTGATAAAGCCCGAAACAAGCGTAAAGGCACGGGATGCGTTGCTTTCTTCCCGCCGAATCTCATTGAGGCGGAAGTCGTTGATCACAGCTTCCAGCATCCAGTCGTCGAACTCCCCTTTCTTCACCTTTTCAATTTCACCCAGCAGCAGGTCTTTCACTTCTTCCAGAGTCTGTCCCTGGCGGGGATTGCCATAGAACAGATGGATCCCGTAATCATTCAGGAACTGTGCGTAGGACTCTGCCCTGAGCACTTTTTGCTGCTGGTTCAGGTCGAGATCGATCAACCCGGCCTGGCTGTTGCTCAGGATTTGGTCAAGAAGGGTGACGTATTTACGGTCTGTGGAATTATATTCTCCGAAACGGAAGGCAAGGTTTACAGATTCCGCATCCGGGCCGCTAACCTCTTTCACCACGGGCTGCGTGATGGGTTCTTCGACAGGCTGGGTGATGGCAGGCAGTTCAGCCGGCTTTTTGCTTCCAAAATACTGGTCAACGAGTTGGATCGTCCTATCCGGATTCAGGTCTCCGGTAAGGATAATGGCCATATTATTGGGCACGTAGAACGTATGGTAAAATTTATATATATTCACCATCGATGGGTTTTTCAGGTGTTCGGGCAATCCGATCACATCCCTGCCATAGGGATGGGTGGAGAATAATCCTTCCATCAGGGCATTGGATGCCCGGCTGTCATCCATATCATTGTACATATTGTATTCTTCGTAAACCGTTTCCAGCTCAGTATGGAACAAACGCAGAACCACTTCCCCGAACCGTTCGCTTTCCAGGCGGAGCCATTTTTCCAGTTCGTTGGATGGAATGTCGTTGATGTAGACGGTCATATCATAGGATGTTCCCGCATTGGTACCCTTGGCGCCCAGGCTGGATACAAGCTTATCGTATTCGTTGGTGGCCACATACTGGGCTGAAAGCTGCGAGAGGCTATCGATCTGACGGTAAATTATTAGTTTCTGAGCTGGGTCCTGAGTGCTCTTATGCTGTTCGAACAGGTCGGAGATCTGCTGGATCAGCTTTGACTCCTCTTCCCAGTTAGTGGTGGCGATCTTTTGCGTACCCTTGAACATCAGATGCTCGAAATAGTGAGCAAGTCCTGTTGTTTCCACCGGATCGGAGGCAGATCCTGCCCGGATCGGGATCAGTGTCTGAATCCGTGGCTGATCCTTATTCACGGACAGGTACACTTTCAGTCCGTTTTCGAGTGTGTAAACCCTTGTATCCAGTGGATCGTTGGTCACAGTTTCATACGAATAGCCGTTGCTGTCGGTCTTTGTTTCGGTCCTGTATTTCTCCGTCGTGCAGGAGAAAAATCCAAATAGAACCCCTAAAGTCAGAAAAAATGCAATTTTTTTCATAAGTATGAATAATTGGTTAAAAATATTTCCGCTATAAAGGAAAAGGATCGGTAAAGGTAGGAAAAAATCTCAGAAAATTACCTTTTGCGGCCAGGAATTGAATTTTGCTGTTCCCCAGAGTTTGTTGATATAGTCGATGGAGAAAAAGTCCTCAAAGGCATGGATCCAGTAGGTGCCCTTATCCGTGAGCCGGATATGATCGCTGCCATTTGATAAATATCCCATACCCGATAAAAGGTTGATGAACTTCCCGAATTTCTGGTCAAAACTCGTGTTGAATCTTTTCTCAAAGTCGCTTTTTCTGAACAGTGTTTCATAGATCCTCCAGTAAAGCCAGCCTGACATCTGCATTTCTTCTGAAAGATCAATGGATAAAGCAATGGGTGATCTTCCACTGTCAGTAGCATTCACATATTCCTTCACACGGAATGTGTTCACATAAAAAATATTCCTAAGATAAGAGCTTCCACTGGTTCCCAATCCAACATAAAGAGGCACCGTGACAGAGCAATATTTATCAATGCCCTTTTTTGTGAATGCCCAGACAGAGCTTCTTTCATAGCCTGAATCATAAAAGACATCTTCCAGTATCTTCAAGAGTTTTCGGCGCCGGAACAGAGTGGCTATTGCATTTCCATGATGATGATTGTTTTTCCCCCAGCGAGTGTATGGAAACCGGAACAGGGGATACGTTGCCACCTGGTGCACCCCCAGTTTCACCATGTCATGGGCTGCCTGCTCTACCTCCACAGCTGTCTGACCAGGCAGATCAAACATGTAGTCAATATTGACGCACTCAAAACCTTTTCTTACAGCTCTTTCAACACTTTTCATGACCTCTGCCACCGTGTAGGGCCGTTCGATGGATCGCAGATGGTTGTCCTGCAACGCTTCCACACCCATACTCAGGTATTTTACTCCCATGGCTTCAATGGCGTCAAGGTTTTCAGGAGTCAGGTGGTTGGGATGGCTCTCCATATGGACATAACATTTCATATTGAAATGTTTGTAAATATGGTTGATGATCTCCTCCAGTCCCTTACCCAGCATGGTGGTCGGAGTGCCGCCGCCAATATAGAAGCTTGTTACGGGTTTACCTGACAATACGGGAACATACGAATCGATTTCCTTTAAAACAGCCTGTTTATAATTCAGGCAGGCCTCCGGTGTAAAAATTTCTTTATTATAGGGACAGTATGGGCAAATCTGGGTACAGAAAGGAATATGAAGATAGATCCCCAGTTCCTGAATATCTTCGAATTTTTCGGTTAACGAGTCAGGCGAAGGGATGTTGTTATCAAATGCAATTTCCTTTTGCCCGCTGAAGTGCCTGCTGATTTTATTTCTCAGAAAATTGTAGGCCATTGATTCAGAAATATTTCATTGCATTGATAACAGCTCCGGGTTTCAGTTTCAGGGTCTGGTCAATCTCAGCATAGCTCAGATAACCACAATCCTTGCAAAGGGTACCATGATTGTTTTCCCGGCAGCATGAATAATAATTACCATCTTCATAGACCCGGCATATATCGAGATTTTTTCTCCAGTCGTTTCTGATGGCTGCCTTAAGTCCGGCGGAAGAATTCAGGATCCTGTATTGCTTTTTCAGCCCAAGCAATTTCATCAGGATTTCCTTCTTTGTTTCGGTATCCAGAAAAAGTTCATCATAACCATAGTAAGGAGTATGGAAGTAAAAGAACGTACCTTTGATTTGCGGTATCCTGCTGACATATTCGCAAAATCCGTGTATATCCTCTTTATTTACGGAATTGATCGTATAATTGATGTAAATCGATGGATGGTCTGACTGCCGGATATTATTGATGATTCTGTCAAATGTTTTTCCCCTCAAAGCATCATGGGTGTCCTTCAATCCGTCGACGCTGACAAAGATGGTATCGGCACCTGATTCGATGGGGAAAGTACCGTTCGTATAAATAATAACTGTATAGTATCCCTTTTCCCTGGCATAACTGACAATATCTTCCAGGGTGAACGTATGATCCCGCCACATGAAAGGCTCCCCGCCTTCCATGTACAGACAGCGGCCTCCTTCAGCATAAAAAGTATCCATCACGTTTAGGGCTTCATCAAATCGCATGGGATTGGTTTGACGATCAACCACGTTGCAGTGGCGGCATCGCAGGTTACACCTGTTGTGCAGTACCAATCCGCAGATAAGAGGACTTGTCCTGCCGAAGAGCCAGTAATTGGCCAGGTATTTTATTCCAAAGAATTGATGTTCCATTAAAGGATCATTTTACTGACAGGTATGCTGAAATCCTTGCCGAAATTTTTCGTGGGATGAATCGCACCATAAAAACCTGCATCTTATTTGCCATCCCTGGAACCATCAGGCGTTTCCCATTCATCAACGCATGATATCCGTTTTCAGCGATTCTGGCAGGATCCATTACCGGGAAAAAGAACGATCTTCTTCTTTTATTGAGATCCTGAAAGGTGGTATTTGTTCCACCTGGGCACAGAGCGGTGACGTGAACTCCGGATCCCGATACTTCCTGGGCAATAGCCTCGGAGAAGCTGAGTACGAAGCTTTTCACAGCGCAATAAACGGCATTGTATGGACCGGGAACAAATGAACCCGTTGAGCCGATATTCAGAATTCCACCCTTTCCCCTCTCTAACATACCCGGAAGAAATAATTTTGTAAGCCTTATATGACTTAAGCATTGCAGCAGTATCAGCTTTTGCTCACTTTCCCATAATGTTTCGGAAAAAGGTCCCTGTATATAAAAGCCTGCATTATTGACCAGGTAATCAATGGCAAACGATTTTTTCTGAGTCCATCTGAAGATTTCGTCTGCAGCATCCGGCTGACTTAAATCAACAGACATTACTTGAGCATCGATTTTATACTTTTTTTTCAGTTCATTGGCTACCTGAAACAGTGTGTCTTCATGTCTTGCTACCAGAATGACATTATGCCCCCTATTGGCAAAATGCATGGCCAGTTCATAACCAATACCGCGTAAAGCGCCTGTAATAAGAGTGTAGTTCATGTCAGTCCGGAAAGGAATAAACCAACCCTTACCGCATTACAAACGGCACAATGATGGCAATGATCCCCGTGCATATCACCACCATCAGGAACAGGTTGTACCTGACACTGTAGTTGCTCAGCAGCGAAGAATCATAATATTTGTCCACCTGCTGGTCCCGGTACATGGTCAGTAATCCATGTAAAAGTTTTGTGCGCGTTTGTTTTCCTTTCAGTAAGCCGAAAATGGCTACAATGTTGATCAGGATGACCAATCCGACAAAGATGAACATCACTACGAGGGTGGTATCATCAGTCCGTGATTTTTCTGCGGAACTGGCATTGATGGCAAGGGTGATCAGGTTAAGTGCAATCGAAGACAGGATGAAAATGGTGTCCGTCTTTGTGTTTTGCTGCAACTCATTGGTGATGTGATGGTGAACATGTTCGATCATGGCGTTGAGGATTTTAGGTAATTATTTATTTAGTCAGGTTCTTAAACTCTTCATCATCATAAAGGTCAGTAAAATCTGCGTCCGTGCGGGCATATTCCTTGAACGAAGCCTCCAGCCCAATGGCTTTTTTCAGGTCGGCTAAGGCATTGGCTTTATCTCCCTTCAGGCTATAGATACAGGCACGGTTATAAATATTTGTCGGATCATCGGGGAAAATTTCTATTGCTTTGCCGATGGAAACAAATGCTTCGTCAAATCTCCCCAGTTTGGACAATGTTGAGGCTTTCATCCCCCAGACATCTGCTCGTGAGGGATCAATGTCAAGTGCCTTGCCAAATGCTTCCAGAGCCTCATCGAACCGTTTCAGTTCATACAACATCTGTCCTCTGCCTATCTGATAACTTGCCTCTTCCGGTTTAAGTCGGATGAGGTTATCAAAAGCAGTGAGGGATGTTTCAGAATGACCTGTCTCAGCTTCTGCAAATGCCTTGTACAACCATGCCTGTGAGTTATCCGGATTTTGTTCGATCCATTGATCAATGACCTTTAGTCCTTCTTCCACCCGGCCCAGTTCAAAGTTCATACCCATGCATCCGATATAAGCTTGATCATTGGCAGGTTGAATTTCAATTACTTTTTGATATAGATGAAGTGCATCCTCAAACCTGCCTTGCTGTCGCAGAGAATTTGCGCTGTCAAGGTACATTTCTACGAAATCCACCTGTGCAGCTGGGTGTAGCACACCAGCAGTATTTGTAATTTTAAGACAGGAAGTTACCTGGAATAAGGTTGTCCGGCTAAAAGCGATTACCGGGAATGCGATTAGTAAAAAGATCAGTGTTCTCATTTTATTGGTTTAAAAATAGTGATTTATAGGGCTGTTGTCAATTAATTTTAGGGATTGTATTAAAGTTTTTTATTTAACCCCAAAGTCACATAAAGTACATCACGAGGTAATACTAAGTAATTTATTATCATATATATATATCTTTGTGCACTTATGAAATCCTTCGTGTTTCTTTGTGACTGGGTACTTATAATACACTCCCCTGGGGTGAGGCATTAAAACCAGCTGAAAAAGGAAAAATAATGATGACTGATCTGGTCGGGAGGGTCGAACAATAAAAGTGTCGGGATTCCCGCTGCCCTTGAAAAGTAGGGATCCA
>JAQUQD010000074.1 GCA_028716265.1 Bacteroidales bacterium
CTCCATCACCGGGCCTGAATCCACGGGCAAGTCCACGCTAGCTCAGCAGCTGGCTGGACGTTACCAGACCGTCTTCGTCCCCGAAGTGGCGCGGTGGTACCTGGATTCTCTTGGCAGGTATTACACCTATGAGGACCTGCTGGTGATCGCCCGGAAACAATACCGGCTTGAGCAGCGCATGTCGGAAAAAGCGAACCAATTTCTTTTTTGCGATTCCGATCTCCTGGTGCTCAAGATCTGGAGCCTTGACAAGTTCGGCCAGTGCGATCCGTGGATACTTGACATGGTGGGGCGTCACCGGTATGATCTGTATCTGCTGATGGACATCGACCTTCCCTGGGAGCCCGATCCCCATCGCGAGGACCCCCACCGGCGAGAGTATCTTTTCGGGTTGTACCGGTCTGAGCTGGAACGGTTTGGCGTAACGTACGGGATTGTTTCAGGGAAGCTGGAGGAACGGGTGGAAAGGGCGGCACGGATCATAGATGATAAATTCCAAATTCCATGATACAAATTCCAAACAAATCCCCGTACCCAAATTCCAACACCGATAGCGTACTATCATTACTACGCAATTAATATAGATTTTCAACCGTTAACTGTCACCCTATTCCTAGCCACTTCCCGATCGGGGAGGGGCTAGGAAGGGGTTGGAGAGGGCTACACTAGTACCACCCGTCCCCAGCCCTGCCCCAGCTCGTTCCGGAAATCATAAAACGCGCCAAGGATGCGTAGCTCGTCCTTTTGGACAAGCTCCTGATACTTGCTGGTTGCTTTCCTTACCTGATAATGTATGTTTTCCAGGATATTTTCCAGAAGCTGTTTTTCGAACTCATTATTTCCGGCCGGGCAGGCTGGCAGGGTTAGCAACTCTCTTTTGATCGTGTCCGGTTCTCCCCGCACCCCTTTCATCCTGGCCTTGATGGCTCCGCAGTCTGCGTGACCCACAATGAGCAACAGAGGGGTTTTAAGATGATAAATGGCATAATCGAGCGATCCCTCGCAGGTGGTAATCTGATTGCCTATGTTCTTTATAATGAATACACGGTTTACCGGGTCCGATACGATGATATTGGAGTTGACACGTGAGTCGGAACAGGTCAGCATGGTGATCTGCGGCGACTGACCCCGGGCATGCCCCAGAAAATAATCAAGGTTGTGCTCACGCACATAATGCTCGTTATCGCTCAGGATCCTGTCGAGCAATTGCTGATGAATGGTTATGGAAATATAAACTTTTAGTATCAGGGCAAGCCCCGGGGAATTTACCAGTATTCAGCAAAGTTATGCAAAGGAAGCCAATTCTCCATCATCATTTGGAGGGTATGATCCTGACTTTGATCTCACTGACGATATCCAGGGCAGTGGTCAGTGTGCTCAGGTCCGGATCGAGGGATCCGTCGGCCCCGCTGTAATGGGAATGGCCGACAGGCTGCAGGATATATTCCCTGTCCGTGTCTGCAAGGTCGAGCGTGGCACTGTATACAATTGCAGGCTGTGCAGAGCTTCTGTACTCATAATCGTCGGGGAACCTGGCATTGTTCCAGTACGTGTTCCAGTCCCACGACTGGTTGATCTCGAACATCAGGTTCACCTTTCCGTTCAACGGCTCATCCGTCTTTGTCTTCAGGACGAAATCCCCCGGCGGTGTGGCGCCCGAATAGGCATCGGGTACAGGATGCTGAGAATCGGGGATGTAAAGGCCATCCTCTGCCTGGATGCCCCGCTTATGTGCCCAGTAAGGCAGTGATGCCGGACGGCGTACCATTCCCGGCTGCCATGCTCCGCCCGATTTGTCGCCATGGCCGAAGATGCTGTTGGCGATGGATTTACTGACATAGAGTGTCTGAATGTAGTTGCCACCGGCATCCTCCAGCCAGACAGCCATCACTGGATGATTGTGGTGCTCCCCGGCACGCATCTCCACCTCCAGCGCAATGCCCTTTCCATCCACGTTCGTTTGTAAGACAAGCATCTCAGAAGGGCCTGACTTCTTCCTCCCCTGCTGCAAATGACTTCCACATGAAAAGACGAAGATTATCGTTACCACTAACAGAATTCCAAAAGCAATCGTATACTTTTTCATTTCGTTTTTATTTTTACCACTCCCCTGTCGGGGTCGGGTACATTTCCACAAATCAAATTTCCCCTTATCCTTTGTGCCTTTGTGCCTTCGCATTAAAGCTCTACAATAATCCCAACCGTCGGCAGCACCGTCCCTGTATCGCTGTTAATTTCTCTCAGTATGTACCGTGTCGGATCCGTGGGATTGATGACCGGGATACCGTTGGCATCGGTGTTCGTGTAATCAGGGGCCGTTTCTGCTTTAAAGTTATAGACATTCTGGACATCCAGGTAAAGGCTCAATGACCACTTCTTATAAAAGAACTCTTTATCCACCCTCACGTCCAGCTGATGAAACTGGCTCAGTCTCTGTGTGTTATAGAGGTCATAATTCAGTATGGCGCGGTTGTTGACCTCCCAGGCCTCGATCAGGCTCGACCTGTCCAGGTCAGCGGGTGTGAATGGCGCCCCGCCGGCGTAACGCCATTTTATACCGGCATTCCAGCTTTTGCCGAACTGACGGAGCACTGTGATATTGAACAGGTGTTTATTGTCCCATGCCGAGGGAATGTAGGCATTCTTTGAATTGGTAAATTCGCTTCTGACCAGGGTATAGGAGGCCAGGATGTTGAATCCCGCAATGTCCGTGTCCCTGAAATAGATCTCCAGGCCATACGTTCTTCCCTTCGAGTTGGAAGTCACGGCCTCGTCGCCGTATACTCCGAAATCAGCTCCCTTGGAAGCCATCGAAACGGAATCCGCCACTGAAAAGGGATAATCGGAATAATGCTTATAAAAGCCCTCGACGGTCAGCCTCGCATCGTCGTTGGGGCGGTATTCCACACCTCCAACCACCTGATCCACGTAGATGTATTTCATTCCAAGGTCTTTGTTCACCAGCGTTCCTTCGTTGTCACGATGACCCAGCATGGTATATGGAGGAAGCTGATGATACCTCCCTGTGTTGAAATTCAGGATGAATTGTTTTGTAATCCCATACGAAGCCGACAGGCGCGGTGAGATCTGTTCCATCGGGTTGGACATTTCCTTGCTGTAGCTACTCCCGTCCATCCTCAGGCCAAACGAAAGGGTCAGACGTTCGCGGGCAAATCCCCTGCTCACCTGGCCAAACAATCCGTATTTAAAAAGATCCATCGACGAGCTGTTATCGCGTATCTGTTGCTCGTTGGCAATAAATACCTTCTGGAAGGTCTCATTGTTGTACTTCGCATATTCGACGCCAGCGCCATAATTGACCTTATAACCTGACACGGTCATATTCTTTTCATACCGGAGCTTGTTTTCAATCTCTTGGGATGTCAAATCCAGTAGTTTCTTCGCGGGATCATCCTCGTCATTATCCTCGTATTTATAGGCGTAGTTGTTCAGCATGTTCCTGCTCAGGACTAGTGTGTGGAAACCATGCTCGCCGAAGTGCTTATAAACGGCTCCGATGGCGTAGCTCCATTGCTCATTCACCGGCAGGTAACCAAGGAGATATTGCTGATCGTCGGTAGGGTCCTTGATGCCGGTATTGAGGGAGGACTTATCCAGCGCACCGACACTAAGAATGCTGAGCTGATTCTTCTTGTCGAAATCATGCTTTATCTTGAACTGGTAGTCATTATACGTGGGCAGGAAAGGCAGTTCGAGCAAGGTGAAAAGCAACTGGAGATAGGAGCGCCGCACAGAAAAGATAAAATTGGTCTTCTCTCCCATGGGGCCGTCCAGGGTTAGTCCAAGGTCGCTGGCGCCGACGGTGGCGCGGAATTTCAGTTTTTCGCGGTTGCCTTCCTTCTGCTTGAATTCCAGCACCGAGCTCATGGCATTGCCGCGGTCGGCCGGGAAAGCGCCGGAGTAGAAGTTCACTTCACGGACAAAATCCACGTTCAGGATCCCTACCGGTCCGCCGGATGCTCCCTGGGTGGAGAAATGGTTAAGGTAGGGTATTTCGATATCGTCGAGGTAGAAACGGTTTTCGCTGGGCCCTCCTCCCCTGACGATCAAATCGTTACGGAATCCAAAGGGAGTTGCACCGACTCCGGGCAGCACCTGCACGACCTTGGAGATATCACGGTTCCCGCCGGGATTTCTCTCAATCTCCGAGATGCCGAGCGTTTGCATGGAAAGGGGACTCTCGTCGTTCTTCATGAACGGCGACGCCTTGACCACCACGCCCTGCAGCTGCACCACCAGCGGTGTCATGGGGATATCGATGAACGCTTCCTTGTTGTTGATCACCTGGAACTCCTCCGTGATCCTATCCTCATACCCGACCGACGTCACCTGCAACCGTACAAATCCAGGCTTGATAGACGCAAAGATAAAATTGCCGTCCAGATCAGATACCGAACCGATCTTCGATTCGCCGTATATGATCAGGTTGGTGAAGGGGAGTGGTTCATTCGTCGAGGCATCATACACCCTCCCCCGGATGGAGCCCGTTTGTGCAAAGATTTGAACCGCAATGGTTATAAAGAGCAGAAATAGGAATATTTTTTTCATTTATTGATCTTCAAATTTTTAGCATGAACCTCACCGTAGTCCCTGAATTCAGATTCCGGTGCGGGAACCTGACAATTTACCCCTCCCCCGTCGAGGTTGTGTTAAAATACAATTTAACCACGGAGTGCACGGAGAATTCACGGAGATCACGGAGTTTAAATAACTCGTTATCAGTCCTCTGTGTTCTCCGTTCTCCTCCGTGATCTCTGTGGTTTAATAAAAAACATTCATTTTGACACAGCCTCGTGCAAGGGTGAAGTACATTTAAATCCTAACTTTTTGTTTAATTTACATAAACAATCGATTAAACAATTCTGTTCACCTGTTCCAAAATAACGTTCGCTTTTTCTTCCTCCGGAAGAATTCCATCCATCCATTGGATACGCATTCCCGACCGTTCCATCCTCCTGAACCATGTCATCTGACGTTTGGCGAACTGATGGATGGCGATCGTAAGGAGTTTGACCATTTGCTCGTATGTGATCTCCCCCTGGACATACTGGGTAAGGAATTTATATTCCAGTCCATAGAATTTCAGCTGGTCAGGGTGGAGGCCACTGGCAAGGAGCCGTTTCACCTCCTGCACCATGCCTTTCTGCAACCGTGACTGCAGTCGTTCTGCGATCCTTGCGCGAAGCTTAGTTCGTTCGTAGCGAATTCCGAAAATCAGTGATTCAGGTCCCGGCTCCGGTTCTGAAAGCTGAGGATGGTGTTTGAGGAACGACTGGATCTCGATAGCGCGGACAAGGCGTACATGGTCCGTCAGATCAGACACATTATGGAGCTCTTTATAGGATGCAAGCAGGTGGACAAGTTCCTCGTGGGTTTTTTGTTCCAATTCGTCACGAAGTTGTTGATCTTCAGGTACATGATATAAACCGTAGCCTTTCAGCACCGCTTCAAGGTAGAGGCCTGTGCCTCCACAGAGGATGGGCATTTTTCCGCGGGAAACGATATCCTTGTAAGCAGCGGAAAAATCGCGCCGATATTCGTAGACGTTGTATTCATACCCCGGCTCCGCGATGTCGATCAGGTGGCAGGGGATTTTGTCACCCTTTACCACGTAATCCGCGTAGTCTTTCCCCGTACCCAGGTCCATGCCGCGGTACACCTGGCGAGAGTCGGCCGAGATGATCTCGCCGTTGATCCTAAAGGCTACCAGGGCAGCGAGGTGCGTTTTTCCCGAGGCTGTTGGGCCGAGGATCGTGATCATGGCGCAAAGGTAAAAAATATTAAGATGAAATCGATCAATTTCACAAGCTCGCATCCATCTGATCTTCTGGTAAAGCTTGATATCTATGCCAGGAAATTCAAGGTCCCCAAGAACCATATCCTGGAACTGGCGCTGAAAGAATACTTCGACAAGCTTAAAACAGCAGAATATTCGTATTCCTTCAAAAAAGCAGCCGATGATCCGGAAATGCACGGAATGGCCGCAGAAGGGCTTGTTGATTACCTGAAGATACTGGAGGAGGAAGAATGAAACAGAGAGAAATATGGATCTCGGATCTGAATCCGGTGCAAGGAAGGGAATAGAGAGGGATTCGGCCTGTTGTGATCATAAGCGGCAACTCGATGAACGACCATCTTGGGATCTGCATAGCCTGCCCACTAAGGTCGGTTATCAAGAACTATGCTGGATGTCTGGTGCTAAAGAGAGATGAAGTGAACGGACTGGAACAGGACTCTGAGATCATCACTTTTCAGGTCAGGACCATCGCCAGGGAACGATTACTTACTAAAACCGGAAAAATCACGCGGGAACAGCTGGAAAGTGTGATAAAAGGTCTGAATGAGATCCTGAGATATTGAGCGATATCTTTCCCGCTCCTCCTCCTCTGCCAGGAAGTTCCTCACCGCATCCAGTTCCGGTACGGACGAGCGGTCAAAGTCAAGGGATTCCAAATTTAATGTTTGCTCTTTGAAATTTGCTTTTTGAAATTGGATCTCAAAAAGCTCCCTCAGATTTTCCTCATCCGTCTGACAGCTCTCTTTATGCTTTGCTTTCAGGTACTGCAGGATCCTCAGTCCGTCCACCCGGTTGATACAGGCCCGTACGAACTGTTCACGCGTCTTGTAGTTCCTGCGCAACGGCTCCCAGAGGTCACCGGTCCGGAAGATCTCTTTCAGAAAATTGGACATAGGTGTATCCATATCGTTGTTGTAGAGTTGGGGGAAAAGGTCATACGTGGCCTTTATATCCTCAAAACATCTGTAGGAATAGAGGGGATAACTGCTCCAGTCGCCTTCCCTGCCTTTGATCATGGCCGGGCCGGTGCCGAACAGTACCCGGTCGGAGAAGCGGGCCACAGGATAGACACGTTCGGGATTCCAGTGAAGGATCATACCGTATTTGGCCAGTTTTTGCAGGAAATAAAAATCTTCCCCGCTTTTATGGGGCGTGATCCCTCCCACTGCCCGGTAGGTCCTCACCGGACAGGCCATGGCTGACCCGATGGCGGTGAAACGGTAGGGATTGCGTATCCTCCACATGTTCAGCGCATAGTACCGCATATAGATCTCGTAGTGAAGGATGCACCGGTCGGTCGTATCATCGTCCGTAAGCTTATGGTAATAGGGTATGGAGAGACCGGCGACGCCGGGATGTTGGAGAAAGCTATCGTGGATGGAACCCAGGTACGTCGCATTGAAGGTTGTATCGGCGTCGATGCTGAGGATGATGTCATCCGGATCTGCCTTTGCGTTGATGGCATCCATGACGGTCTTTCGCGCCCATCCAACGCCAAAATGGCTTCCCGTCCACCCTTTTCCAGGCGAAGAGCGATCGATCACTGTCAAAGGAAGATCGTCGCATTTATAAAGATAACTAAGTGTGTTTTGATTGTCAATACAAATGGGTCTTTTTACCGGATCATCCCACCACCCGTCCAGCTGGTTCACACACACGAATAATTCGAAATTTACAGAGGATGGCTGTCTGATGCAATCAATAAACCGGGAAATGTATTCACTTTCGTTCAAACAGGGTAGCGCAACAAAAACCTTCATAGCCACAAATATTGGACCTCAAGGGGATTCTTTGTTTATCTATAAACTTTGTGCCCTTGTGCCTTATGCATTGCCCCTCTCTACTCAATTCCCGCAAAATGCTTCATGAACTGCACCCGCTCATAGGGAGCAGGATTCTCGGCCTTCTTGTAGCTCAGGATACCGAAAAAGTCATCGATCTTGCTGTAGTTATGCCTGGCCATCCACTCCTCCAGTTCGGCGAGCATTGTCCCGATATGGCCGTATCCTTTGTTGTACAGGGCGGAGACGCACTGCACTGCCCGGGCGCCTACCAGGAGCTGCTTGATGACTCCCTTGCCGTCGTGGATGCCTGTGGAAGCGGCAATATCGCAATGCACCTTATCCGACAGGATGGCCACCCAGCGAAGCGACAAGGACAGCTCTTCCGGTGTACTGAGCACATTGGCGGCGGTCACTTTGAAGTGTTCGATGTCGATGTCAGGGGAAAAGAAACGGTTGAACAGTACCAGTCCGGAGATCCCCGTCCAGGAAAGCTTCAGGGAGAACTTGGCCAGATCGGAAAAATAGTAGCTGATCTTCACTGCCAGTGGGATGGTGATCTGTTTGAGCACGCTTTGAATGATGTCAAGGTAGATCTGTTTGTTTTCCTCGCCGTTCATCCGTGGATCGGAGGGCAAGATAAAGATATTCAGCTCCAGCGCATCGGCGCCGGCTTCCTGCACCTTCCGGGCAAAGGTGATCCATTCGTGGGGAGATGTACAGTTGATGCTTGCGATGATGGGAATGCTCACCCTGGTTTTGGCTTCCCTGATCGTGTTCAGGTACTCCCCGACGGTGTTTTCCCTGGAATAATTGCTGATATAGTCCAGCGCTTCTGCATATCCGTAAGGGGTGTCGACCGAACTTTGATTCAGCGATCGGTTGATGTCCAGCCGTATCTGTTCTTCAAAGAGGGACTTCATCACCACAGCAGCGCCTCCGTTCTTCTCGACTTCCACGATGTTCCCGACGGTGCGCGTCATGCCTGAGCTGCCTGCAATGATCGGATTTTTCAGCTTCAGTCCCATATACGTTGTTGAAAGGTCAACCATAGGTGCAAGAATTACTGGATAAAAAAATGGTGTTTCAAATGATAAACAAAAGTAAGGATACAAATTGAATTTCCTGCAAAAGAAGGATAATTTCGTGATTTGAAGGACTAGGATATTCTTTTGGATTTGTCTTTTTTTAAATCTTTATTGTATATTTGCCATTAACGAACATTGATGCATCATGGAAGACATTGTTAAAGAATATACGAACGGCGAGGTCACGATCGTATGGAAGCCAAAGAAGTGCTTCCATTCCACCAATTGCTTCCAAGGATTGCCAGGGGTCTTCGATGCAGCCAAGTCTCCATGGATCGATCCCAACGGGGCCCCAAGCGAGAAGATCATCCAACAGATCAAGAAATGTCCGTCGGGGGCGCTGAGTTACTACATGAACGAAGAGTTATCCTTTGCTACGGTGATCGGGACCATTGAAGCGGTACCCAACGGTCCGTTCCAGATACACGGAAAAATAAAATTCACCGGGAAGGACGGAAAGACCACCATCAAGGAAAACGTAGCCCTTTGCCGCTGCGGAGGATCAGCCAACAAACCCTATTGCGACGAAACACACCTGAAGATCGGCTTCAAGGATTAATATAACTTCCCCCTTCCCCCTCTCCGAATGAGTAGGGGGAGGGGCCTGAGGGCATCTTAATCCGGAACGCTTTCGTTCAGACGGATGACCTCTCCGATATCAGCGATAATCTTCCTTACAAGAACCTCGGCCTTGACCTGGGAGTCGCTTTCCGCATAGATCCTCATGATGGGTTCGGTGTTCGATTTTCTAAGGTGAACCCAATCTTTGCCAAACTCGATTCGAACGCCGTCTTCCCTGTTCATAGGCTGGCTGGCATACTTTTTCGTAAGGCCGGTAAACACACGGTCAAGATCTACTTCTGAAGGAATAGCAATCTTGTTCTTGGACATGTAATAATAGGGCAACTTGCTTTTCATCACCGAGCAGGATCTGCCAAATAAAGCCAGGTGGGAAAGGAAAAGTGCGATCCCCACGAGTGCGTCCCTGCCGTAATGGAGACCGGGGTAGATGATTCCTCCGTTGCCCTCGCCTCCAATGACCGCATTGACTTCTTTCATCCGATGCACCACATTCACCTCCCCTACCGGGGCTGTATAATAGATTCCGCCTGCTTTTTCCGTGATATCCTTCAGGGCTGTGGTCGATGACATATTGGATACCGCATTGCCCGTAGTGTGTTTCAGGACATAGTCTGCCACAGCCACCAGCGTATATTCTTCTCCGAACATTTCACCATCCTCCTGTACGAGAGCCAGCCGGTCCACATCGGGATCGACCGCTATGCCCAGGTGCGCCTTGGTGCGGACCACCGTTGCCGCAAGTTCTGAAAGGTTCTCCGGCAGCGGCTCCGGCGGGTGTGCGAAATCACCGTTCACCTCGCCAAAGAGCAGGCTCACCTGCTTCACGCCCAGGTGATCGAGCAGCATAGGTACGGCGATCGCCCCTGTGGAGTTGACAGGATCTACAACGATCCGGAAATCAGTCTTTTTGATGGCAGGAATGTTCACCAGGGGTAACCGCAGGATCTTTTCAATGTGTTTTGACAGCTGGGTGGTGTCCTGCCTGTACCTCCCAAGATGGATATGATCGACATATTCTGTTTCATTGGACTCTGCCAGCTGCAGGACCTTTTGTCCGTCACTGCCGGAAAGGAATTCACCGTGACGATCAAGGAGCTTTAAGGCGTTCCATTGTTTGGCATTGTGGCTGGCAGTGATCATGATCCCTCCGGCAGAGCCGGTTTCAGTCACGGCCATCTCAAGTGTCGGAGTCGTGGTCAATCCAAGGTCGACGACATGGATCCCCATGCCCAGCAGCGTACCTGTCACAAGATGGCTGATCATCTCACCCGACATGCGCGCATCCCGTCCAACGACCACCTGTACAGGCAGTTTTCGTTTCCTGGATAAGAGGAATTTCCCATAGCCAACAGAGAACCTGACAATGTCAGCCGGTGTCAGCCCATCACCCTGTTTTCCGCCAATGGTACCCCGGATTCCGGAAATCGATTTAATTAACGCCATAATTAACAGCCCTCACGTTTACACCTATCTTTTTATTACTTTTGTCCTGGTAAAGATAAACGAAGTTTGCTGAAAATTCGTGTATGGAAGAGAATTTTGATCAATATACGGACGAGCAGATTGAGGAGGTGGTGCAGCGCTTTGAACGGATGATCCGCTTCAACGAAAGTTATTTCTTTGATGTAGAAGATTTTGAAGTGATCATCGACTACTATTTTGAAAGGAGCAACCTCAAAAAGACCAACCTTGCCATCCGCCTTGCCCTTGAACAGCATCCCGGCTCGGTCACCTTTCAGCTGAAAAAAGCCCAGTACTTCGTTTATGCCAACAAAACGGACAAGGCCCTGAAGATCCTCTCTGAGATTGAGGTTACGGATCCCATGAACACGGAGGTCCACCTGACCAAGGGTGAAGTCTATAGCCAGCTCAAGCGGTACGATAAGGCCATCGAAGAGTACAACAAGGCCATTCCGGGGAGCGACGACCTGGAGGACCTGTATACCACTATCGCCTACGAGTACGAGAACATGGGGGATTACAACAACGCGGTCAACCATCTGAAGAAGGTCATCGAGATCAATCCGGATAATGACGCCAGCTTGTTCGAACTGTCGTTTTGTTATGAGATCACAAACAGGAGCGAAGAATGCGTGGAGTTCTTCAGCGCCTTTGTTGACGCGAATCCGTATTCCAGGGTGGGATGGTTCAACCTGGGCGTGGCTTACAACAACCTCGAGCAATATCAGGACGCGATCGATGCCTATGATTACGCCATTGCCATTGATGACAGCTTTTCATCGGCACATTTTAACAAAGCTAATTCCCTGGCCAATCTCAACCAGCTCCGGAAGGCGATCGACACGTACAGGGAGACCTTCCAGTATGAAGAACCGGAAGCCATGACGTATTATTATATTGGTGAATGTTATGAGAAGCTTGGGGAGTTTGAGATGGCGATCGACAATTACCGTCTTGCGCTGAAAAAGGACAATGAGCTTGGCGATGCATGGCTGGGCATCGGCGTGGCGTTTGACGAACTTGGCAACTCACTGAAAGCCATCGGCTTCATCAGGAAAGCGATCAACCTCGATCCCACGAATGCCGAATACTGGTACCTTCTGGGTGATACTCAGCATAAGTGCGGACTGCTCGAGGAGTCGATCCGTTCGTATGAGTGGGTGAGCCAGATCGACTCCAGCCATCCGGATATCTGGCTCGACTACTCCCACGTCTACCTGGAGATGGGAGATGTTCAGCAGGCCCTGGTCATCCTGAAAAAAGGCATGGAAGTCCAACCGGAAAATCCCGACCTGATCTACCGCCTGGCCATCTACACATACCGGTCCGGCATGCTCAGGGAAGCCTACCGCCTGATCGAAGAGGCCCTGGTTCTGGATTACGACAGGTTCGACCAGTTGTTTTCCTATTACCCGAACCTGAAAAAAGACAAGAACATATTGAATATCATTGAAATATACAAGAAATCACATACTTGAGCAAGCATTTAACGACAGCATCATGAAGACTCTCGGGATCGTTTACTGGCCAAAAAAAGGAAGTGTTGAACTGAACGCGAAAAGAATCCATAAAGAATGGGGTGAGGAAACTGCTGATCTGATCTCACTTCGCGATATCGAACCGGAAGGATTGCTGAACTACTCCTGTCTGATCTTCGGTTGTTCCACCGTGGGGGCCGATTCATGGCGCGACGCCTATACCGGAAATCCATGGAATATGTTCTTTTTGAGGATGAACAGGGCGAAGACCGATCTGAAAGACAGGAAAGTGGCCCTGTTCGGATTGGGTGACCAGGTCCTGTATCCTGAACATTACGTGGATGAGATGGCTCGTATCAGCAACGAGTTGAAAGCTCATGGTGCCGTCATCGTTGGCCGGTGGCCGGCCGACGGGTATGAGCACACCGACTCAAAAGCGTTGAAGGATGGTTATTTCCTTGGGCTCGCCCTCGACGAACATAACCAGGCGGACAAGAGCATGGAACGTATCCACGCATGGATCAACGATCTGAAAAAGAACCATTTCTTCTGAAATCCCCTGCCAATTTCCACCTTTGCGAGCTGGCGTGTCCGACCGGACACGTGAAATTTAGCTATTTACCCCTCCCCCGTCGAGGCTGTGTCAAAATGGATGTTTTTTTTTTGACCACAAGGATCACGGAGGAGAACGGAGAACACAGAGAACTGATAACGAGTTATTTTAAACTCTGTGAATTCTAAGACCAAATCACGAATTAAGCAAAATTTTGTTGGTACGTTATCACATAGGGTGTTTGTCTTTTGACGACTGAGAACACCCTGTTAACCAACTTACAACTAATTGCATTAATCA
>JAQUQD010000075.1 GCA_028716265.1 Bacteroidales bacterium
TTTTTGTTTAGATGCTTCATTGAATCAAGGGCTGCACGGTACGTTGCAGCATCTGCGAGATCATTTCGTTTTGCTGAAATAATTACTCCTGTTCCGATTTGTTTGGTAAGAATCAGGACATCTCCGGGTTTTGCTCCGGTATTGGTAATAATTTTTTCAGGGTGAACCCAACCAGTAACGGATAAGCCACAAACGGGAACCTCATTGGCAATGGTATGTCCGCCCACGATTACACTTCCTGCTTCGGCAACTTTATCCTGTGTACCTCTCAATATTTCCTTTAAAATTTTCAAAGGTAATGTTGTCGGGAAAAGGACTATGTTCAGGGCCGTGAGCACTTCACCCCCCATGGCATAAACATCGCTTAAGGCATTGGCTGCTGCAACCTGCCCGAAATCGTAAGGATCGGAACAAACCGGGGGAAAGAAATCGGTAGTTTGGACCAATGCATAATCTTCACGGATTTTATACACACCCGCATCATCATGAGATTCAATATCCACAAGGACATTTTGATCGGTTGTTTTCGGCAAATCAGCCAGCGCTTTGACCAGCTCTGAAGCGGATAGTTTGGCAGAGCAGCCACCCTGGTCAACGAGCTTGAGGAGATCATGTTTCATGTTCAGGGTTTAATACCAATAATCAGTTCTATAAATTAATCACCTTACCCGCTTTCAGCAGGCTGTCGAGGATTTCATACATATTGGTTACCCTTCCGACAGCAAGCTGATCTGCTTTCTCAAAGTAATTCAGACAGGTTCCGCAGGTAATGATTTCTACTCCCCTCTTTTCAAGCTCGGTAAGATGAACAAGTGCCGGGGCACCCTTTAAAACCAGGTTAATTCCAGCGTTCATGAAAATGATCTTTTGTGGCAGAACATCATATTCTCTTATGGTATTCAGCATGCTTCCTGCCAGGACAAGTCCAAGTTCATTGTCGCCTTCTCCAATGCGGTCTTTCGCAAAAACCACAACGTAGCTTTTATCAACAGGGATAGGAGTATCACAACAAGGATCGACCTCGGTCAACTCTCCGGTTTGCCCCGATGTATTGATCAGCACTTCAAATTCATTTCCTGTGTTGTGCTGTTCGGCTGAAATACCATTGTCTTTCAGGTACCTCATTACATTCTGAACAGAAGTTTCGCTGTCGAGTAAAACTTTCAGCGTTTCGTTCTGACCGAGTTCTTTCAATGCCTTTTTAGTCTCGATCAGAGGCATCGGACATTTTTTTCCTCTTACATCAATTATTTTCATCAAATTAACCTCTGTTTAGTGCATAGATCATACGAAAGTACAAGTATAGATAAATTATTAAATTAAAAGTCAAAATGGAATGATCCAGAATCCCTCTGATTAATGATATTCTTTTTATGAGACTATCTAAACATCTTTTGAGCACATGGCTCGAGGATTTTATTATGTAATCGGGGTTGACAACGGCCAATTTTCGATTAATCAAAAGGTAAAAAAGCATTTTACTTAACCTTTAAACAAAACCGGTATCCTAACCTTGACTACTTAAATGAATAAAAACTGTTATACGACGTGCAACAAGGGAGCACACTAATCGCCGGATTTTTTACCTTTGGGGCTGAATCAAATCAGCAGTATGCCACAGAAATCATCCAACAGGCCTGACCCTCCAGAAAAATACATGCGAACCCGGGCCAGAAGCCTGCCCTTGGGAGAATGCTACATCAATTCCGGATGGGAAGAGTCCGGTATGGCATTTATCCTTGTCACCCGAGGCCACTCCAACGGTAATATTACACTGGCATCGTTCCAGGTTGACCTTTACTGCCTTGGAATCAAAGACGCTTTCTGGCTTTTTAATCAGCCTCCGGAAGTCCTCTCTGACATAAAAAAGAGTCTGACAGAACAGTCAGAAGGTTCTCAAGAACTCATCCCTGCGGAGTACGTTTTGGTCCACAATATCGTCTACGGAGCCCTGGCCTTCGCAGAAGACCTTGGATTTTCCCCGCATAAGGATTTTAACCTTGCGCAGTATATCCTTGAAGAAGATGATGAACGTGTCGAATTCATGGACATTAAATTCGGCCTGGACGGCTATCCGGCGGTGATGGTTAGCAAAGAAGAACATCCTGCCGGGATTTTCCGGACCCTGGATGCGAATGTCGGAAAGGGCAATTATATCGTAATGAACGAAGAAGGAGATGTGCTAAAAAGTCCGGAAGACCGGGATCAGGAAGAAGAGGATGATGAAAAAGATATTTCCGGGGCTCCGGATGTCTCTGGCGTCAAACCAATGACCCGGGATATGGTCGATCTGGCGAATGAAAGATTGATGAAATATCTTGGTGAGCAAAATTTTGAAAGTTTTGAGCAAGCACAGGACTTTATAGCTAAAAATATTACCGGAAAGCGGATCGATGATGTGATCCCCAAAAAGAAAGGAAGACCAGCCAACAAGGACAGGGCCGACGACCTGATGTACCATGCCTATGAAGCCGATGAAAAGGAAGGGATCAGGCTGGCTCACCAGGCATTGGAGATTGATCCCGAAAGTATAAGGGCCTATAATTTTCTGGCAGAACATGAACCTGACGCTATCAAAGCTGCCGCCCTGCTGGAAAGGGCTGTTGGCCTCGGAGAAAAGCAGTTGGGCGAAACCTTTTTCAGGGAGAACAAAGGGCATTTCTGGGGCCTTACGGAAACGCGTCCTTATATGACTGCAAAGTTTGGCCTGGCCAGATGCTTTGAAGAGATGGGCAAGGAAAATGAAGCCATCAAGATCTACAACGAATTGATCAGGCTGAATCCCAATGATAATCAGGGAGTCAGGGACGAATTGTCCAGATTGTACCTAAAGCATAAAAAGTACGATCAGTTCAATAAGCTTTTCAAAAAGTTCAAGGGTGATTCAACTGCCTTATGGCTGTATAATTATGCCTACTTTCTTTTTAAGACACAGGGTGCCGGTAAAATAGCAGATGAAGCACTCATGGAAGCCTATGAGTCCAACAAGCATGTCGTCCGTATGATCTTGTTAAAGGAAAAACCGCTCAGAAAGCTGGGGGATCATTACCAGTTGGGCCATCCTGATGAAGCTACCTATTATTTGATCAACCACCTCGAAATGTGGATGAATGATCTGGATGCAATGCAGTGGCTATTAAGGTTCCATAATAATATTTAATTTTTGAAATTTACTCTTTGCTATTTGATCTTTCATGCGCTACGCCATCGGCGACATACACGGATGCCACAAGACCTTCAGGGCCATGGTGGAAGCGGAGATTGCCCCCGGCCGCGGGGATGAACTGTATCTGCTGGGCGACTATATCGACCGTGGCCCGGATTCCAAAGGGGTACTGGATTATATCATGGAACTCCAGCGACAGGAGTATCAGGTTTTCCCGCTTATGGGCAACCACGAAGATATGCTGCTGAGCGCAACCCTCGGCGACAATGAGTTCGACATGTGGTGTTACAACGGGGCAGGATCAACGCTGATGAGCTTTGGCATCAGCGAGGATGATATCATGACACAGGATTATCGCCTGGCCTTCCGGATCCCTCGGCCTTACAGGGAGTACTTGCTTAGCCTGAAATATTATTATTCCCTGCAGGATTACATCCTTGTCCATGCGGGAATTGATTTTTCGGGTGAAAAGCCGTTCCTCGACCGGCATGCCATGCTCTGGAGCCGCAATCCGTATATCGACAGGGAAAAGCTGGGGAAAAAAAAGATCATCCATGGACATAATCCCGTACCCTATGAGGAGATCATGCTGATGGCTGAAAATGAACATAGTGTTGCTATCAACCTTGACGGGGGTTGTGTCTTCACATGGACGAAAGGACTGGGAAACCTGGTCGCAATGAATCTCGATTCCAGACAAATCTACAGGAGAAAAAATGAAGAATAATGCAATTTTTCTGATGCTGACGGGTGCGTTGCTTCTGTCCTTTGGGTGCAGGGAACGATTCGCATACCCTTTTCTAAACACTTCACTGCCTGCAGAGGAACGCGCATGGGACATCGTTTCCAGGCTGACGCTGGAGGAAAAGGTCGCTCAGATGCAAAACAACGCACCTGCCATTGAACGGTTGGGGATCCCGTCCTATAACTGGTGGAACGAATGCCTGCACGGCGTTGGCCGCGATGATATCGCCACCGTTTTTCCGCAGGCGATCGGGATGGCAGCTACCTGGAATCCTGACCTGATCCTGAAGGAGGCGGAGGTCATCTCCACCGAGGCCAGGGCCAAGCACCACGAGCATGTCAGGAACAACGAGCGGAGCATCTACCAGGGACTGACCTTCTGGTCGCCCAACATCAACATCTTCCGTGATCCCCGCTGGGGGAGGGGACAGGAAACTTACGGGGAAGATCCCTTCCTTACTTCCCGTATTGCCGTGGCATTTGTGAAAGGATTGCAAGGTGACGACCCTCGTTATTTTAAAGTAATATCAACCCCGAAGCATTTCGCGGTGCACAGCGGACCGGAGTCGTCGCGACACCGTTTCAATGCGGTCGTTGACGACCGCGACCTGTATGAGACCTATCTGCCTGCCTTTGAAGCATGCTTTAAGGAAGCAGGGGCCTGGTCGGTAATGTGCGCCTACAACCGGACACAGGACGAAGCCTGCTGTGCCAGTCCGCCCCTCTTAAAAGGCATTTTGCGCGACAAATGGGGATTCCAGGGCTACGTGGTGTCGGACTGCGGGGCGATATGGGATATCTACACCGGCCACCGGATCGTGGATTCGGCCTATCAGGCGTCGGCCATGGCCGTGAAGGCCGGCTGCGACCTGACCTGCGGCAATGAGTATCTTTCGCTGAAAAAAGCGGTGGAGGAGGGACTTATTTCGGAAGAAACCATTGACCAGGCCGTCCAGCGGCTCATGCTAGCCCGCATCCGGCTGGGAATGTTCGATCCGGAGGAAATGGTCCACTACGCCCGGATACCCATCACCGAAAATGACAAGCCAGAACATACGGCCATGGCGGAGGAAATCGCCCGGCAGAGCATGGTGCTGCTGAAGAACCAGGAAGGCATCCTGCCCTTGAAAGAATCCAGCAAAAAGATCGTGGTGGTTGGCCCCTTTGCTGACCAGCAAGAGATCCTGCTGGGCAACTATAATGGTACCCCTTCCCATCCCGTCACTTTCCTGGAGGGGATAAAAAGCAGGACCGGCAAAGATACCCGGGTCGTTTATTGCAAAGGATTCATCTCCCTGCCAGAGCTGGTCACCCCCACCGACATTTCATCGCGCTTCCTGCATCCCGCTTCCCCATCTGTGGAACATGGCCTTAAAGCAGAATATTTCAACAATCCCGACCTGGAAGGCGATCCGGTGGTCACCACGGTGGATACCCTGATCAGTCCGCGTTGGCGGCTGAAAGCTCCGTTTAAGAATGTCCCGGCGGATCATTTCTCGGTGCGGTGGACAGGCTTTCTGGTCCCTCCGTTTGATGGAACATACGAGATCGGCTTCTCTTCCGATTACCGCGGCAGGCTTTACCTGAACGATGAACCGGTCATTGATGACTGGCAGGTCGATGACTGGTGGGAGTATAACAAGGTCACCCTTGTCCTTACGAAGGACAAACCGGTCGCTATCCGGCTGGAATACGCTGACGATACTGACTATGCAGGGATCGGGCTGAGTTGGAGGATGGTCAGGGAATCGGGATTTGACAAGACCTTATATGATGAGATGATGGCGGAACTGAAAAATGCGGATGTCTGCATTTTTGTGGGAGGAATCTCTCCCAGCCTTGAAGGAGAGGAGATGCAGGTGGAGGTGAACGGGTTTTCGGGTGGCGACCGCTCGCACCTCAACCTGCCTGCCATCGACGAAGAAATGCTTAAAGCGGTCCATGCCAGCGGCGTTCCCACTGTCCTGGTCCTTACCGGCGGAAGCGCCTTGTCGGTCAACTGGGCGCAGGATCATATACCAGCCATCATCCATACCTGGTATCCCGGTCAGGCTGGTGGCTCGGCACTGGCAGATGTGCTGTTCGGAAATTATAATCCATCAGGTAAGCTTCCGGTCACATTTTATAAGTCCGTTGAAGACCTGCCTGATTTTGAGGACTATTCCATGAACAACCGGACCTATAAAAATTTTAAAGGGGATGTATTGTATCCGTTTGGTCATGGACTGAGCTATGCGAAGTTCGATTACCTGAATGCTACCATTCCGGCTTCGGCTTATTCTCAAGAAGATACATGCAGATTGACGGTTGAGGTAAGCAATGACTCCGACAGGGCCGGGGAAGAGGTGATCCAGGTATACGCTTCAAAAGAAAACAGTCAATTTTTCAGGCCACTGAAGACCCTGGTGGGATTTCAGAAAGTGATGCTCAACGCTCGCGAGACCAAGAAAGTAACCATCCCTGTGCAGATAAAACAGCTGCGTTATTATGACACCCAGGAAGGGGATTACCGTGTCGAACCGGGGAACTATACATTCCTGGTGGGTTCCAGTTCGGAGGATATACGGTTGCAGGTGCCGGTGGAGGTTCGATGATAAAATCCAAATTACGAGTACCAAAATCCAAACAAATTCCAGACGCCAAATTCCAATTCTGCCTCCTGCAAGCTGCTAACTGTTGACTGCTAGCTGCTGACTGTTGACTGCTGACTGCTGACTGTTGACTGCTGACTGCTGACTGCTGACTGATTTAAGGTATCTTTGCTTTTTACTTTTTGAAATCTGATCTTATGGAAACGTACATTGCATCGGAAGGGCGGTACTCTCAGATGGAGTATCGCCGCTGTGGCAGGAGCGGTCTGTTGCTCCCTGCTATCTCCCTTGGGATGTGGCACAATTTCGGGGGAGTGGATGATTTTGAAAATTCACGCAAGATTATGCTGGAGGCTTTTGACCGGGGCATCACCCATTTTGATCTGGCCAACAATTACGGTCCGCCACTGGGCTCGGCCGAAGAAACGTTTGGCAGGATCCTGAAGCAGGACTTGCATCCATACCGCGACGAGCTGATCATCTCCACCAAGGCAGGTTATTACATGTGGCCCGGACCTTATGGTGAATGGGGATCACGGAAGTACCTCGTGGCCAGCCTTGATCAGAGCCTCAAACGGATGGGGCTCGATTATGTGGATATCTTTTACCATCATCGTCCCGATCCCCATACCCCCCTGGATGAAACACTGGCAGCACTGGATCACATTGTACGCAGCGGAAAAGCACTCTATGCTGGTATTTCAAACTACAAGAACGAGGGAACCATCCAGTCGGCTGAGATCCTCCGCAAACTGGGCACACCCTGCCTGATCCATCAGCCGGTGTATAACATGTTCAAACGTACTGTCGAAAAGGAACTGTTGCAGACACTACATAAGCTGGGAATTGGTTGTATTGCTTTTTCTCCCCTTGCCCAGGGACTGCTTACCGACCGTTATCTCAACGGGATCCCCAAAGGCTCGCGTGCGTCGAAACCGCATGGATTCCTGCGGCCACACCAGATCACCCCGGAGGTCATTGAAAAAGTGCAGAAACTGAATGCCATCGCCAGCCAGCGCGGCCAGAGCCTGGCACAAATGGCGCTTGCCTGGATCCTGCGGCAGGAGGCCATGACATCCGTACTGGTCGGCGCCAGCTCTGTTGAACAGCTGAGGAACAACCTGGGGGCGTTAAATAACCTGGAATTCACAGAAGAGGAACTTTCAGATATTATAAAGATCGTCGGTTGATCTTTGCTTTGTTGTATAAGAGTTTAATATTTTGGACTAAAGTCCGATGATTAGGGATGATCAATTGCCCCGGTCTTAAGACTGGGGTAAGTCAAATCCTAAGTGAACTGGGCTTTAGCCCATAATTAATAATATATATGAGCAAAATAGCTATCTTATTGTTTTTTAGCATTATTTGTATCGGAAGTTGGTCACAGGAGCAACAGGTTTATGTTACCGAAACTGATCCGCTGGTCCTGCAGAAGCTCGAGCAATGGCAGGACTTGAAATTCGGGCTGCTGATGCACTGGGGCGCATACAGCCAGTGGGGCATCGTGGAGTCGTGGTCCATCTGCCCGGAAGATTATGGCTGGTGCGAACGGAAAAAGGGCAGCCACCCCGGGAATTATGAGGAATACAGGCAAGAGTACGAAAACCTGAAGACAACCTTCAATCCGGTTGACTTTGACCCTGACCGGTGGGCGAAAGCGGCGGCGGACGCGGGGATGCGCTATTTGGTTTTCACCACCAAGCACCATGACGGCTTTTGCATGTTCGACACCAAACTCACCGACTATAAAGTCACGGATGCAAGCTGCCCATTTCATACCCATCCCAGGTCCGATATTACCAGAGAGATATTTGATGCATTCCGAAAACAGGGGATGTGGGTCGGGCCCTATTTCTCGAAACCCGACTGGCACAGCCCTTTTTACTGGGATCCTTATTTTCCTCCCATGGACCGGAATGTAAACTATGATCCACTGGAATATCCTGAAAAGTGGGAAAAGTTTATCAGCTATACCCATCAGCAGATCATGGAGCTGATGAGCGACTATGGGTCCGTCGATATCCTGTGGCTGGACGGTGGCTGGGTGGCAAAACGGTCAGCGGATGAGATCTCGCGGTATTATTCCAGGCATGCTTCAGCGGGAGGATCGGGATTCATGAAACGCTCCTTTGTGAACCAGGACATCCGGATGAACGAGCTGGTGAAAAAGGCCCGGGAGAAGCAACCCGGGCTGATCGTTGTGGACCGGGCGGTACCGGGGAAGAACCAGAACTACCTCACTCCGGAGAATCAGGTGCCTGAGGAAGCCCTCCCATTCCCATGGGAATCCTGTATTATTTCAGGCGGTGGATGGTCGTGGGTGCCGGATGCGGTGTATATGAGCGGCCACAAAGCCATTCACCTGCTGGTGGATATTGTAGCGAAAGGCGGAAACCTCCTGCTGAATATCGCACCCGGTCCGGATGGGACATGGGATGAAGGAGCATACCGGTTGCTGGAAGATATCGGCGAATGGATGCGGGTGAACAGTGAGGCTATCTATGGTACCAGGGTCATTGCACCGTACAAGCAGGGTAAGGTTTGCCTGACTTCGAAAAAGGACGGGACCCTTTACCTGATCTATCTCGCAGATGAGAATGAAGCCCGGATGCCTGCCGTGATCCCAGTGGAGGGTCTCTGCCCGGATGAAGGGGATGGTGCCACATTGCTGGGATCCGGTAAGAAACTGAAGTGGTATAAAAAAGGTGACGGATTTGAGGTGAAGATTCCCGCGTCCATTAGGGATAATCCACCGTGCAGTGATGCCTGGGTTGTGAAAATAGTTACAAATGGATTCTAAGGTAGCCTTAAAGCCGGCAAAAGGGACAATGAGTTTAATATCATCAATGTGGCGGTGTATCAGGATGAAGGATGATAGATGAAGGATGAAAAATGAAGGATGTTCATTTATTATTTGAGCCCGGCCAGTTGAGTGTTAATCCGAGGAACAGGTTGATCTGATTTGAAAGGACATTCATGGTATTGGTGCGGGTTCCCTGCAGAGCGGTCTGCTCTTCCGTATTGTACTCCACGGGATCCGAAAGGTTCATCAGCTGCTTTAGATTTTTCCGCTGTCCCACAGAGTAGCTGATTCCCGCATTCACCACGTTCTTAAGGATGTTAAAACTGGTGCCGAATGAAAAATGATACATGTCGACTGATTCTGTGATCAACTGGTTAAGATCTTCGTATTCACCGTAATCGAAATTCTTGATCGTATTAAAGTCGGTCCGGAAACCTGCCAGTATCAGGGCATTCTCCGTCACCCGCCATTTTGCACCAAGCGCCAGGTTAACCACTGGTTTTGCGCCGTTCGCACACTCCAGCCACTCCTGACTTGTAGGTTTATCGCCTTCCATGCCTGGTGTGACAATGGATTGATTTTTCACTTTTGCCATGATATAGGGTTTCAGCTCATGAAAATATTCCAGGCTTAGGTAGTACGTTTTCCGCATATCCAGTGTTCGGTATGCAAATCCGGCTCCGAGGGAGAATGGATCTTTATAATTGATTGAAACCTGTTTCCTGGCCTGTGTGTCCTCGATCAGGTAATCCGGAAAGAATCCGGACCCATCCGGTTTCATTATATTCTGTTGTTTTTCGCATTTAGATAATTGTTTTCCGTCTTCATACACGCCAATGGATGGAAATTCCACTTTCATTCCGAAATCCATTCTTTCCGTTTTATATTGAATACCCGCTTTCAGTAATAACCTGTAATCGTTGAATTTAACATGATACCTGTATTCATACATGGCGATGTAGGATTCAGGATCGGGATCAGGCTGTCCGTTTCCGGTCTGAAAGGCAGCCAGGTCGCAGACGTCCCAGTACTCAAGCGTTTTGAACAGTCCAAACAAGCTGGCGCCGACGGACAGGTGTTCGCTGAACTGATAAGAACCTCCGAGGCCAACCCAGTAATCGCCAAATTCGTCATTTAACACGTAATTGCCCACATATTCCTCTTCACCGGGATTTGTGACAAGCACATCGGTCTGTTGCTTCAGATTAAAAGAAAGCCTTCGGTTGTAGGTCTCTTTTGAAAACGTGGCCAGTTCAAACGTTAATTTCTCATTTAGTTTTGATTTCACCAGGTAGGAAACGAAGCGTGGCCGGAAAGCCAGGCTCGACTGTTTCAGGTCATAGCCCTCACCCAGTGCATTGTCCCATGAGCACCAGTCGTAATAGGCCAGGCTGGTGTTCAGGGAGAATGATGACTGGCCGGAGGCTGTGATTGCGGCGGGATTATAGAAGATGGAAGCTGTTCCTGCGCCACTTCCGACGACTGCTCCTCCGAGGAGGGAGGATTCCTCGCTGAAGCTGTAGGTATAGTAGCGGTGCGATTGTGCCTTCAGGCCTGTACAGGCCAGCAGGGAGAGGGCCAGCGCCGCGGCAAATACCAGCCTGCGGTTATGATCGGCATGATGAAAGCGGTGGGGATTCATGGGTCCCAATGGATATTATTTCCTTGTTTCGATCAAAATCTCGAGGAGTCGTATACCGCAGTCGGAAATGACCGATCCGGGACCAAAGATGGCCACCACGCCTTTCTGGTAGAGGAAATGGTAATCCTGGGGGGGGATGACACCTCCGACGATCACCATGATATCCTCTCTGCCGAGGCGTTTCAGTTGGTCGATCAGGTTGGGTACCAGTGTTTTATGGCCGGCGGCAAGGCTGGATACGCCGAGGATGTGCACGTCGTTCTCGACGGCCTGCATGGCAGCTTCTTCCGGTGTCTGGAACAGGGGGCCGATATCCACGTCGAAGCCAATGTCGGCAAAGCCTGTGGCCACCACTTTCGCTCCGCGGTCGTGTCCGTCCTGGCCCAGTTTGGCCACCATGATCCTGGGGCGCCGTCCTTCCAGGGAGGCAAACTGGTCGGCCAGTCTGCAGGCGGTCTTAAAGCTTTCATCCCCTTTGGATTCGGTGGAATAGATGCCGGAGATGGAGCGGATGACGGCCTTGTACCGTCCGAACACTTTCTCGCAGGCCAGGGAGATCTCTCCCAGGGATGCTCTTTTCCTGGCCGCATCCACTGCCAGTTCCAGCAGGTTCCCTTCTCCCGACGCGCAGGCTTGTGTGATGGCATCGAGTGCCGCCTCCACCTCCTTCTCGTTCCGGCCGGCGCGGAGCTGCCGCAGCCGCTCGATCTGGGATTCACGTACAGCCGTGTTGTCCACCTCCAGGATATCGATGGGCTCTGCCTTGTCCAGACGGTATTTGTTGACCCCCACGATCGTGTCCTGGTTGGAGTCGATGCGGGCCTGCTTTCGGGCTGCGGCTTCCTCGATGCGCATCTTGGGCAGTCCGGTCTCAATGGCTTTTGCCATGCCTCCCAGCTCTTCGATCTCCATGATCTGCTCCCATGCCCTGTGGGCGATCTGGTGCGTGAGGTACTCCACGTAATAGGATCCTGCCCATGGATCGATGCTGCGGGTAACGTTCGTTTCTTCCTGGATGTAGAGTTGGGTATTCCGGGCGATCCTTGCCGAGAAGTCGGTGGGCAGGGCGATGGCCTCGTCCAGCGCGTTGGTGTGCAGCGACTGGGTGTGCCCCATCACCGCCGCCAGTGCTTCCACGCAGGTGCGTGTGACGTTGTTGAAGGGATCCTGTTCGGTGAGGCTCCATCCGGAGGTCTGGCAATGAGTGCGCAGGGCCATGGACTTTGGATTCTTTGGGTTGAATTCCCTGACGATCTTTGCCCAGAGCATCCTGGCTGCTCTCATCTTGGCGATTTCCATGAAGTAATTCATCCCGATGCCCCAGAAGAAGGAGATCCTCGGTGCAAACGAATCGATATCCAGTCCGGCGTTCACTCCGGTGCGAAGGTACTCCCACCCGTCAGCCAGGGTGTAGGCAAGCTCCAGGTCGCAAGTGGCACCGGCCTCCTGCATGTGGTAACCGCTGATGCTGATCGAGTTGAAACGCGGCATATGCTGCGATGTATATCTAAAGATGTCCGCAATGATGCGCATGGAATGCCTGGGCGGATAGATGTAGGTATTCCGTACCATGAACTCTTTCAGGATATCGTTCTGGATGGTGCCTGACATCTGGTCAAGCGCTACGCCCTGCTCAAGGGCCGCCACGATGTAAAATGCCATGACCGGCAGCACTGCACCGTTCATGGTCATCGAGACCGACATCTTATCCAGCGGGATGCCATCAAAGAGGATTCTCATATCCAGGATGGAGGATACAGCCACCCCTGCTTTGCCCACATCCCCGATCACCCGGGGATGATCCGAGTCATACCCCCTGTGCGTGGCCAGGGC
>JAQUQD010000076.1 GCA_028716265.1 Bacteroidales bacterium
CACCCTTCGGGCAAGGCCGGCCCCTGCCGGCAAACCTGCGCAACTACCTGATGCTTCTCGATATCCGCGACGGGAAAGGCCCTGTGTATATGCGCACCGACGAAGCCATCAGGAAAAGGGTAGCGCAGATCACCGATGAAAAAGAAGCCCGCAGGGAATTGAAAAAACTGGAAAACGAGGCCTGGGAAGATTTCCTCGACATGACCATCAGCCAGGCACTGTTGTGGGCTTCAGAAAATATCTCACCGGATGAAACACCCTCTGAGATTGCTGCCTGCGAACCCTATTTCATCGGTAGCCACTCCGGCGCTTCCGGAGCATGGGTCAGCGGACCGGAAGATATGGCACCTGAAACATACAAATGGGGCTATGGCCAGATGACTACCGTTCAGGGACTGTTTGCCGCAGGAGATGCATCCGGTGCATCCAGCCATAAGTTCTCCTCCGGATCCTTCACGGAAGGCCGTATAGCCGCCAAGGAAGCCATCCGTTTCTGCACAGGGCACGACCTGCCATTACTGACAGACGAAGAAGAGATCAGGCGCATAAAGGATGTGATCTTTAAGCCGCTGGCACTCTATGAAGAACATAAGAACTATACCATCGATCCGGACGTCAATCCCAGGTACCTGAAACCGAAATCCTTCATGTTCAGGCTGCAAAAGATCATGGACGAATACGCCGGGGGTGTCAGTTCCCAGTTCAGAACTTCAGAGGCCATGCTGAATAAAGGACTCGAACACCTTGAAATACTGAAAGAGGATGTGAGCAGCCTGGCTGCGGAAAACCTGCATGAACTGATGCGCTGCTGGGAAAATATCCACCGTCTTGCACAGGCAGAAACCCATATCCGGACCATGCTCTACCGGCAGGAAACCCGCTGGCCGGGATACTATTTCAGGACCGACTGCCCAGAAATGAATGACGACTGGCGCTGCTTCGTCAATTGCCGGCAGGATCCCCAAACAGGCGAATGGGAAATGATCAGGAGAGAAGTAATCGATATGGTTTAGTAATCGGCAATCGGTTAATTGATAAATGCTAATTGCCAATTGCAAACTGTATACTACCAACTAAATTACCCCGTAGGGGTTCAAGTATTGTAGATGCGCACCAAACCATTGCTAATCATAGGAGGCGGAATCAGCGGGATCACCGCAGCCGTGGAAGCCGCTGAAGCGGGTATGGAAGTGATCCTCGTGGAAAAGCAACCCTACCTGGGCGGCAGAGTATCCCGGCTGAACCGTTACTTTCCCAAGCTCTGCCCTCCCCAGTGCGGCCTGGAGATCAACTACCGGCGTATCAGGAACAACATGCGCATTCATATATTGATCTCATCATGTGTCGAAGAGATCACTGGCATAAAAGGTAATTTTTCCGTAAAAATAAGAAAATCAGCACAATATGTAAATGACCTGTGTACTGCCTGCGGAGAATGCGTACCTGTCTGTCCGGTTGAACGGCCAGACGAACTGTTTTATGGCACAAGAAGAACGAAGGCGATCTATATCCCCGATGAGATAACGTTTCCTTTCAGGTACACGATCGATGGTGAAGTTTGCCTGAAGGACAACTGCAGCGAATGCCTTAAAATCTGTAAATACCAGGCCATCAACCTGGATGCCCGGCCTGAAATCTTCACGAGGGAAATCTCCGCTGTCATACTGGCTACCGGATGGAGACCCTACGATGCCCGGCTGATACCTGAACTCGGGTTCGGGACGGGTGACCGGATCGTGACGAACGTTCAGCTGGAAAAGCTGGATGTGAGAAACCTCTTTAAATCAGTGCGTCCCGAAGGATCCTATCCTGTCATCGCATTTGCACAATGCGCCGGATCACGCGACCGGAACCACCTGCCCTATTGCTCGGGCGTCTGCTGCGGAACCACGCTTAAACAGGCCCTGATGATCCGCGAACAAGTGCCCGAAAGCCGCATGAGGATCTTCTACATCGACCTGAGGGTCCAGGGCCGCAATGAGGATGTTCTGACCAGGGTGCAGGCTGATCCTAACATTGAACTGGTTAAGGGAAAGGTGGCAGGAGCCACGATTCAGCATCCGGGCGGATTGGTGGAGGTTGAGACGGAAGACATCCTGAGTAACAGAAAGATCCGGATCACGGCTGATATGCTGGTGCTGGCCACCGGGATGGTCCCTGAACAACTCGGTCTGGAACAGGTCAGAACACTGAACAACGGATACATTGATGCCAGTAGCCTGCCCGATGGATTCTTTGCTGTCGGGAATGCAGTGCACCCTGCCGATGTGTCAACTTCGGTTAAAGAAGCCACCGCCGCGGTGCTGAGGGGCCTGCAGGTCGTTCGGTTGGCTGATAGGCGTTAAAGGGAGGCAGGAAGCGGGAGGCGGGAGGCGGCCTGTCCCGAGGAGCGAAGCGACGAGGGATTGGATTTTGGAATTTGGAATTTGTTTGGCTTTTGGATTCTGGAATTTGGATTTTATGAAAGATGCTTTATCTGCCCCGTTAGGAATCTATCTCTGCACCGGTTGCGGCATCCACGACGCATTCAACGTAGAGGAGTTGCTGGAAAGCATCTGCAAAGCATTTCCTGCAGCAACGTGCAGGACACATCCCGCACTCTGCAGCGAACAGGGTCTGCACGTGATCAGGGAAGATGTCAGGCAGAACGGGCTGGATAAGATCGTGATCGGTGCCTGCTCGCCACGGATCCATGCCGACCGCTTCGCTGCTGATCCCAAAACCATCGTGGAACGGGTGAACCTGCGTGAACAGGTTGCCTGGTGCCAGCCGCCGGATACAGACGATACCCGGATGCTGGCTGTGGACCTGATGAAGATGGGGATCGTCAGACTCCTTAAAACCGAAGCACCGGTGGCGTATATACCTGATAACGTATCAGATACAATACTTGTTGTCGGTGGAGGAATAACAGGAATCACGGCGGCACTGGAAGCTGCCCGGGCTGATCAGCGGATAATACTCGTCGAGAAAGAGGCCTCTCCCGGAGGCTGGATGAAACAACTTTATAAACAGATCCCTTTCCTGCAGCCCTATTGTTCACCCGTAGCATCTGTTATCCAGAAGAAGATCAGGGAACTGGAAGCTGAGCCCCTGGTCACTATTCTTACCTCTGCCGTAATTGAAGAGATCTCAGGACAGCCGGGAGATTTTTCAGTGGCCATACGGCAAGATGGATCACTGAAAACATACAGAGCCGGTGCGGTCGTGATGGCCACCGGCTGGAAACCCTATGACCCTCTGAACCTTGGATACCTCGGTTATGGCCGGTTCCGGGGTGTGATCACGCAACTTGACCTGGAAAAATGTGCCGCGCAGGATCATTGGGACCAGTTGTTCCCCAAAAAGCCGCTCCACGGTGTGCTCTTTATCCAGTGCGCCGGTTCGCGCGACCCCCGACACCTGCCCTACTGTTCCAGTTACTGTTGTGCCACCACACTGAAACAGACCACCTACCTGAGAGAGAAATATCCCGACCTGCCCATCTATGTCATTTATAAGGACCTCCGAACACCCGGTCACCTGGAACAATTTTACCAGCATGTACAACAGGATGATCTGCTGTTCCTGACGAGAGGGGATGTGACAGCCGTAACGGAGAACGGCGATTTGATAACTGTCTGGGCCGACAGGACACTTTTTGGTGAACCCGTCGCTTTGGATGTGGACCTGGTGGTGCTGGCTACCGGCATGGTACCCACCGACAGCTCTGAGCTGAATCTTTCCTACCGTCTGGGCAAAGGATTACCCGATTTGAAGTACGATTTCCCCGATTCGCACTTCATCTGCTTCCCGTATGAAACCCGGCGTACGGGTATTTACGCCGCCGGAGCCTGCCGTGCTCCGATGGACAGTGCATCGTGCATGGAAGATGCCGGAGGAGCTGTGCTGAAAGCCATCCAGTGCATTGAATCCGTCAAAAGGGGTGAAGCGGTGCACCCCCGGTCCGGCGACTGCTCCTGGCCTGAGCTCTATATGCAGCGATGCACGGACTGTAAACGCTGTACAGAAGAATGTCCGTTTGGGGCCTACGATGAAACACCAAAAGGAACGCCACTTCCCCACCCCACCCGCTGCCGGCGCTGCGGTATCTGCCTCGGTGCATGCCCCGAGCGGATCATCAACTTCAGCGACTTCAGCATTGATAACGTTTCAGCAATGATCAAATCGGTCAGCATACCCGATGAATTTGAGGAGAAATACCGCATCCTTGCCTTTGTCTGCGAAAACGACGCCTATCCTGTGTTCGATAGGACTGGCCAGAACCGGCTGCAGTATGATCCTTCTATCCGTATCATCCCGGTAAGGTGTATTGGATCCGTGAACAGGATCTGGATAACGGATGCACTCTCCATGGGGTTTGACGGCATCCTCCTGTTGGGCTGCAAACCCGGGGAGGATTACCAGTGCCACTTCATCCAGGGGAGCGAGCTGGCTCAAAAACGGGCGGAGAACTTCATGGAAGCGCTGCAGACCATGATGCTGGAGCCGGAACGTATCCGCATGGAATTCATTGAAATTACAGATTGCGAAAAGATCCCCTATTTGATCAGGGATTATGTGGAGACCATCAAACGTATCGGGCCCAATCCCTTTAAAGGTATCTGATGGAAGATGTAATACAAATAAAGGCTGATCCCCGGTTTATCCGTCAGGTGAAATCCCTCGGCGGTGAGCCATTGAAAGAATGCATGCAATGCGGGGCCTGTTCCGTGGTATGCAGGCTGTCGCCGGATGAAAATCCTTTTCCCCGGAAAGAGATGCTGTGGGCAAGCTGGGGGATGAAAGACCGGCTGATCGGCGATCCGGATCTCTGGCTCTGCCACCAGTGCGGCGACTGTTCCTCAACGTGTCCCAGGGGCGTTCAGCCCGCTTCGGTCCTCTCCGCTTTGCGCCATCTGAACTACCTGGAATATGCTTATCCAAGGTTCCTTGCACGCTGGCTCAGCAAACCGGAGTACCTGCCGGTGGTCGTCGTCATCCCTGCTCTGATCATCCTTCTCATCCTCTGGATGGCAGGAACACTCAGTGTGCCGGATGGCCCTGTGGACTACTCCAGGCTCTTCCCCCACACGTTGCTTAACAGTACGTTCTCCTCACTCGTTGTCCTCGTCCTCGTCGCTTACTGGAGAGGATTCCGCCGCTTCATCAGGGACATCCGGAAAAAGCAAAGAGTAAATATCAAAAATCAAAAAGAAATCCGGTTCTTGTATCAACTGAAAGAAATTTTACTCCATACGCAATTCCGGAAATGTCAGACAAATCGTTATCGCTCGCTGGCGCACATCCTGGTGCTCTCCGGGTTTCTTCTGCTACTTCTGGTGACCATGGTGGCCATTGTGAATGTGCTCTTTTTCGATTACCCGATGAACCTCTGGCATCCTGCAAAGATCGCCGGGAATCTGGGTGGACTGGCCCTGGTGACCGGAACGATGATGATGATCTGGTACCGGCTGTTCAGAAGAGACACCATCGGTGGCAGTACCTATTCTGACTGGTCGTTTCTTGCTTTCCTTCTCCTGCTGGCTGTCTCGGGAATACTGACCGAGTGGGCACGTTTCGGCAACTGGTCCGCCGCCTATGTGATCTATTTCATCCATATGGTTCTGGTCTGGATAGTGATCATCTACGCGCCTTACACTAAGCTTGGACATGTCATTTTCCGTTTTGCTGTCCTGCTGCTGTCAAAAACTCAGAGTAAAGGGTGATTACCTGGTGACTTATGACTTTATCAGGAATTTGACTCATGAAATTTGGCATCTCTTGGTCGATTTCTGAACTTCCTTCCCATCATGAGTGTTACCTGACCGGTTTAAAAAAAACTTATCTATTTTAGTGATTTTTAAGTATTTTGAGTATATTTACAATCATCTTTATACTACATATTACTGCATAGAATCTCTTTAATAAATGGATAAAGTCATGAACACAACCATCTTCACGCTGAAAAAAGTCAAATCAATTATTAAGACCACTGTTTGTCTATTTCAGATCTTCTTAATCTCAAATTGCTTTTGCCAAACCTTTTTTAACATAATCAAGATAGCTGATCTACCACAGGAAGCATATATTATGGAGTGGTGGACAGAAGACAGTTGCTTATTGTCATGTGACCTGTATATTGGCGATTCATCCAATATAAGAGTATACCCGGATAGTGTTTTCAATGTTTCTGACGCAACCGGTGAGGATTTATTTAATAAACATATATGGGTACCCGATGAAAACCTCGGGTGCTTACCATATGATGTCTGTTATAATACAATTTACGAAAAATACTACTTATATGGAGGAAGGAAAATCATAATCATAGACGCACAAACCAACAATATTATTCAGGACTATGTCATAGCAGAGACAACAGATGTGACGCGTATCGATGCCTTTAAATATCTGGGGATTGAAGAAAGGCTTTTATTTCTTGAGTCTAGTAATCGAATCTTTTGTGCTGATGATGACGGAAAATTGCTTGTAATACATGGTGAAGAGGACACTATAATCAGTGATGCCGGATCGGGTTCTGTTAGTCCTTACCAAATATTTACCTCTTTACATTATAACTCAAATATTCATAAAGTTTTCTGGGTACGTTCTGATTATGGTGGTGGCTGTTTTATTAGTTACATTCGTGTATTTAATGATGATGGAGAATACAAAACAGACATTCCAATCCAGGGGGAAAGAATCACTGATATTTCATCAAATGGTTTAGGTAATCGGATTTATGTAACAACAACTACTTCCGGGGGTGGAGGTAAAATTAGAACTTATTCTTTTACAAACAATACATTGCAAGTAATTAAAGAAAAATCCGTCAATTATGCTCCTCAAACGATTGTTTTCATTCCCCAAAATGGTTCGAATCCCGAATCATTTTGGGTCGGATATTGTGATAGCGATACAATAAAAATATTTGATGGCTGCAGTGGTGATATGCAAGGGGAGGGTATTTACAATCCACATTTTCTTTTGTCCATTTTGGGCTATTATAATCAAGAAGTAAACAAAGTATATTATACAGGCATAGATAAGGTAGAGGATCATGGAGTTGAATATCTAAGGGAGGTCATAATTGAAATTGACCCCCAGAGTTTGGCAATTGATTATAAATATATTAATAACATTCTTGGTCCGGCTTATGTAAATATAGATGGATCTTCGAACTTTATTTATACTGGTTCAACCAATAGATGTCAGGTAATTGAAACATCAGATTTTACTGTGTCAGGCTCATCAGAACTGTCTGGTTGTCATAGTTATCGTTTATCTCATGGAATAATATCTGACTTGCCTCACATTTTTTCTGCCAACTATCTTGATGGCAATTGTTCGATTATTGACATAAGCGAACCCAATAATCCAACAAACGAGCATTTAGCATATGCTGGTGGTGCAATTACTAAAGGATGCTATAATAACAAAGATGATAAATTATACTTCATTCAAGATGGAGCACAGGACTATCTATTTTCAACATTTAATGATTCAAGTTTCATTGCAATAATTGATGGGGAATCAGATGAGAATCTTGAATTCATTCCTATCGGAAACAATTTAATGTCTCTTTGTTATAACTATTATTCAAACCGAATATTTGTATCAAGCTATAATGACGATAAATTAATTGTAATAAATGGCAGTTCAAATCAAATTGAAACGACTTTAGAGATTGACTATCCGGGTTTACTTCATTCTGGATCTGACAAAAACATATTTTGTGTTGGAGATGTTGATATGTGTATTGGAATTTATATAATTAATGCAAGTACATATAACTATAAGGCTATAAAGATTCCAATGGCTGGTGGTGAGATAAATGATATGATCTTTGATGGTGATCATATATTGTATTTTTGCTATGGTAGAGAAACGGGATTTGTCATGGCAATAGATTTAATTACCAATGAATTTAGTAATCCCCTTGAAGTTCATCCAAATCCTGTAAGTTTAGAATATGACCCTGTCAACAAGATATTATTTTGCATAAATTATACCTTACCTTCGGACAATAATTTTTTGAACATAATCTCTATAAATAGTTGGAATAACTATTCCATCAATAATGTTCCAATCGGAGTTCCGTCATTTGATATGGTCTTTAGATCCAATAATCACAACAGAAAAATATATATCCTCGGCGTTAATAAATTATCAATCTATGATATAGATCATTCACTATTGAGCCAAAAATATGTCTATGGCCAAAGCCTGCTTTATAATCCATATAATGATAGAGTCTATGTAAACTTAGATTACTTTCCTGATAATCAGGGGAAAATAATAGTTTACGATTGTCAAACGGATGCAATTTGTTCAGAAATACCGTTGATGCAAAAAAAAATAAATGAACCTTATACATTAACAAGAAGAAATCCTTTTCAATTGGTGTTGAATTCTACCTGGAATAAGTTATATTGTGGAAACAGGGCGTTTAGTAACGTAAGTGTAATTGATTGCTCGAATGAAACCAAAGTCCTCCGCCCCGGATGGACATGGCTATCATTCCCCCGCCTAGACAGGGAAGGAAACGAACCGGTACAGGCTGTCGATTTATTAACAGGACATATAGTACCGGATAACTTCACGAATGGGCAAATGCGGAATTTGCCGCTCCAAACATCAAATGAAATTTATATAGAATATTTAATTGATCCATATCCTCATTGGACAGCTGCTTATGGAGGACTTAATCAAGTTATAAGTACCCTGGGCTATAAAGTCTATACAGGGCCTGAGGAAGAGCGCTGGATAGACGTTACTGGCACGATCATTGATAGGCAAACCGACATTTCCATCTATGCAGGGTATAAGAACTGGATTGGTTATTTCCAGGAAGAACCTCAGGATGTATTTAATGCATTGCCTGAAGACGTGCTGGATGAACTCACCCTGATCCAGGCCCAGGACTGGGCATGTGTGAAAAAATATTACTGGCCGCCCCCTCCCTACCCGCAAGGCGGACCTCCTGTGCCTGTGTGGATGTGCTTACAAGGAGATCCATTGCAATATGGCGATATGGTAATCCTGAAAACAAATTCCGATCTGACTTTTCAATGGAATAGTACGGGAATCAGGCCCAAACATATATCACAGCAAAACACGGAATATTTTATTTTTGAGGAAAAGGCAGATTATGTTCCTCTGTATATTGAACTTGATTCAACTGACAATCCTGATGAGATCGGTGCCTTTATTAATGATAGCTGCGTCGGTGCCTGTGTGGTTGAAAATAAGGATACCTTGGTGATGATCCGTGGATATTTTGGAGAGGGTCAGAACGAAGAGATCACCTTTGAAGAATTTTATGATAGCCTGAAATCCGTACCGGTTCGTAAAAATGAATATTACGTCTATAATCCTCAATCGCTTTTACATGAAAAACGCATGATTAAAACTGGTGAAAACCATGACTGGTATCTCATATCATTCACCCCAAGACAAAACCCACATAAGACAATAAATGAGAGCGGAGTACGATCCCATCCAAATCCATTTATGCAAACCTGCCTTATCGAATATACAGTTACGACTGAAAGTGATGTTCAGATAGACGTATACGATTTATTCGGCAGAGTCATCAATACATTAGTCCGGGGGCATCACCTGCCCGGTTCCTATTTTCTGCAATGGGATGGATCGAATCAGAATGGCATGCTGATGCCTGAAGGAGTGTATCTTTTGATGATGACTGCTGGTTCCCAAAGAAATGCTGCAAAAATAATTCTAACACGGTAAGCAGTATTTGAGTTTCTACCAACGAGTTATGAAAAAAATAATTTTGCTTCTTTTTTCATTTTATGCGTCATCTTTACCAGCACAGGTCATCACTGTCAGACAGGATGGTTTAGGCGATTATACAACCATTCAGCAGGGCATTGATGCTGCTGCAGAAAATGATACGGTACTGGTCTACCCCGGAACTTATCAGGAAAACATTGATTTTTCAGGAAAGAATATTACAGTCTGTAGCCTGAACCTTATGACAGATGATCCTGCATACATACATCAAACCGTGATTGATGGCAACAGCTTGGGAAGTTGTGTAAAATTAATGTCTGGAGAGACTAATGCATTGCTTCATGGATTTACATTGATAAATGGAAGTGGTACCTACCTGGGAGGTGGTTATTATTATGGTGGAGGAATCCGTATCCTGGACTCCAATGCCGCTGTTTCAAATTGTATCATAAAACACAACAGGGTGAACGGATGGGGGGGAGGTATGGCATGTTTCAACGCCAACGTACGGTTATCAAATGTGACAATATCTAATAATCATGCTTTTCGGGGTGGCGGAGGAATTGTTATCAGTGGAACTGGCTCATTGGTCTTCGACACCATTGCATTATGCAACATTTATCTGAATTATTCCAGTTGTGCCTGCGACATTTATAAAGGGTCCGGGTATCCACCCCTGCATGTTGTCGTTGATACCTTCACGGTCCTCACCCCCGACGTACACCATCTTTTTTCATCCCTTGGTAATGGCTACCCCCAGTTCGATATCACCTGGGAAATCCAACATGGTAAAGTGGAAGCGGTCAACGATGACCTTTTCGTCAGCCCTGATGGGGATAACAACAACAGCGGCCTCACTCCGGAACAACCGCTCAAGAATATCTGCTTTGCCCTTACAAAAATCATATCCGACAGCACACACCCCAATACCATTCACCTGGCCAATGGAGTATATTCAACCTTCACAACAAACGAGAAATTTCCTTTAAATCTCAGGAGCTATGTTTCATTTTCAGGCCAGAGCAGGGATTCTACCATTCTTGATGCTAACGGGATCATTTTTTTATTACATGGCAATATACTGACAGAAAGGTATTCAATTAAATCGCTTACACTACAGCACGGAGACGGAAATAAGAATACGAGTCTTTGTATTGGGACAGGCGCAATCATTAATAATTACAATGTTGTATTTGAAGATGTAAAAGTGACTGAATGTATGGGAACAGTTGTCAGTGGATTGCACATCAACACCCCTAATAATATTTTATTGAAAGATATGGTATTTAATAACAACAGGGGTGGTGCAGCCTTGCGGATAGCCCTGGGATTGGATCCTGGAGTACCGCCTCTTCCTGATACAGCTTGGTTGATAAATTCCCACGTTAACAGCAACATACCTGATTATGATACGACAGATACTGCATTTGGCGGAGGAATGGCAATATTAGGGCTTTTAGGTTATAGTTCTTATCTGACATGCTTTATAATGAATTCGGAATTTATCGAAAACATCAACAATGCGCCCCCTTATGGAAAATCAGGTTGTTCATTAGCTGTAACTTTTGCTTCGGAGGCATATGCCATAAACTGTACCTTTGGCAACAATACAACATCCAACCCGATGGGTGCAGACATTGGGATTACCTATAATTCAACATTGAACATCTATAATTCCATTCTTTACGGTAATTTTCCCGCTGAGTTATACCTGGCTTCAGACCCGGATCAAATCTGTTCCCTGAACATTTATCATTCCCTGATAGCCGGTGGTGAAGAAGGTATCAGGATCTATGGTTCCCAGCATTTGGTGCATTATGACCGCACCAATATCGATACAGATCCGCTGTGGGATTCTGCCGGATTATACCCGTACGCATTGACAGTCTATTCTCCCTGTATAAATACCGGAACGCCAAATCTGCCGAATGGAATAACATTGCCTGATCTTGATCTTGCCGGAAATCCAAGAATATGGGGTGAAGGCATCGATATGGGAGCTTATGAATTTGGGCCGTGGGTTAATATACAAAACCCTGAAAATGATCCCTATCCCACACAGGCTAATTTTTTGAAAATCTCTCCTAATCCATTCGATTACTATACATATATAAACTATGAAACAATCGAAAAAGGTGACATAGTTATCGGAATATATGACATATACGGACATCAGTTGTCCAAGGTTATTCATACAATTCAGCAACCAGGGAAAGGTAAAATATTCTGGGATGGAACGGATAGTAATAACAACACCCTCCCTCCAGGGACCTACATAGCCAAACTTATTATTAAAGGAGAAGAAAAAGGAACAATTAAAATGATCAAAAGCAAATAATATTCCTGAAACCCGGTTCAATAATGATCTCTATAGTACGAGCTCCTTCTTGCTCAAAGCTTTCATCAGCAATGACCGTTATCTGATCAATCCACGCTACCATTACTACCTGGGCATCATTTACCAGGAAAAAGGCATGAAGGAAAAAGCGGCTGAACAGTTTCAAAAATTCCTCACCCTGTGGCAGGACGCCGATCCGGCATACAGCGAACCTGCTGACGCCAGGAAAAGGCTGGAAAGAATAGCCATTACCGATTAACGAGATAGAGGTAGGGGTGGAAGGTAAGGTAGATAGTTGATCCTTAATAATTATTAACATATTGATTGTTAATAAATTATGTTCTTTAAAATGGTTGAGTGTGTCAGGATTTTGCGTAAATTGGTTCAAAATCCTGAAAATCATGTTAAAAAAATTACC
>JAQUQD010000077.1 GCA_028716265.1 Bacteroidales bacterium
TCAGTCGTCAAAAGACAAACACCCTATGTGATAACGTACCAACAAAATTTTGCTTAATTCGTGATTTGGTCTTAGAATTCACAGAGGAGTACGGAGAACACAGAGGACTGATAACGAGTCATTTAAACTCCGTGATCTCCGTGAATTCTTTGTGTACTCCGTGGTTAAATTGCATTTAGACACAGTCTCTAATGTCTTCTAAGTTGAAGATCCCGAACCTGAAAAAACCACAAAAAAAATTTGCAATTCAAAAAATTTGAATTAATTTTGTCCAATTGGTTTAACCATTTAATCAATCTTTTTGGTTAAACTATTTAGTAAAATACAATGACTGAAAGTGACAGACAAACAGAGGATAGGATCTTTGATTCGGCCATGGAAGTATTCCTCGAAAAGGGAATGGATGGCGCCAGGATGCAGGATATAGCGAATCATGCAGGGATAAACAAGTCGCTGCTTCATTATTATTACCGTTCAAAAGACCGTCTGTTCAGTGCCGTATTTGAAAAGATCGCAACGAACCTGTTCGCAAAATTTGCACCTGTTTTTGATGTGAATAAGTCCCTTGAGGATAAAATCAGGTTCTTCTTCGACGAGCATATTGGCTTTCTTCAGAAAAACCGCCGCCTTCCGGGCTTCCTGCTAAATGAGATCAACCGGAATCCTGCAAGATTAAGAAATTTCATAAGCGAAATCGATTTCGAGAGGGTGTGGACGATGCTTTATACCCAGCACAGCGACGATCTCAAAAAATATAATATCACCAGGGAAAAGTTGCCCCAGCTAATGACCACCATTGTGTCGATGAGCGTTTTCCCTTTCGCCGCCAGGGGAATCCTTGAAGAGATTTTTGAACAAATGGACATGAATTTTGACGATTTTATAGAAGAGAGGAAAAAGTTCGCTGCCGATTTTGTGATCACTGCACTGAAAAATATGAACCAGTAATCATCTGGCATTGAATAAAAAATCAATACAATTATGTTAATCAGAAATCCAAATAGATTGACTGTCGCAAGCTTGAAACTATTGATGTTCAGTATTTTATTTATATCCTCATCTGTTTCGTTTGCACAATCGGCGGTTGGTCTGAACATTGACAGTTGTTATGCCATGGCCGAAAGAAACTACCCGTTGATTCAGCAATATGACCTCATCGAAAAATCGAAAGAGTATACGATTTCGAATGCCGGCAAAGCTTATCTGCCACAGATAAGCATAACAGGGATCGGTGCATATATTATAAGCGGTTTACCAACCATTGAATTCCCGAACAGTGAACCTTCTGAAAAACACGATGTTCAATTTATAGGGATTGGGCAGGTCAAGCAAACCCTATGGGATGGAGGGGCTACACGCACGCAAAAGGAGGTGGCGGAAGCAAGTGCCTCAGTCGAAAAGGCAAACTTGGATGTTTCCATTTATGACCTTCACGAGCGGATCAACCAGTTATATTTCGGGATCTTACTGATCGATGAGCAACTCAGGCAACTGTCCATTCTGAATGACAACCTGATCCGCAGCCTGAACGGCGCAAAGCTGACGAAGGAACAGGGATTGAGCTACCAGACGGACGTGGACGAGGTGAAGACGGAAATGCTGGGTGTTGACAAGCGGATGATTGAATTCAACTTCACACGGAAAGGATATATTGACATGCTCGCCCTGATGGTGGGGGTCAATCTTCCGGAGACGGTTCAACTGGAGATGCCATCGGCGGTGGAATCCTACGCTTCGTTCACCAGCGAACGGCCCGAGTTGAGTGTATTTGCCAACCAGCTTAAACTCATCGAAGCCACTGCTTCCTTTGATAAAGTGAGCGTTATGCCCAAATTCGGAGTGATGGCTGCCGGTATCTTAATAGAGCCCGGAATAAGTTTCGCCACGGAAAATATGTCATCGCTGGCCCTTGCGGGGATAAGCGTCTCATGGAACATCGCCGGACTGTATAAATTATCCAACAACAATAAACTCAACCAGATAAAAATGGACAGGATCCATAACCAGCAGGAAACGTTCCTGTTCAACAACCATGTTCAATTAATACAGATATCAGGCGAAATTGACAGGCAAAAAGCGATTCTCAGTATTGATGACGAAATTGTCGCCATGAGAAGTAAGATAAGGAACGGGTACCAGTTGAAATACGAAAGCGGCCTGTGTTCCATGAATGACCTGATCAGCGCCATCAACAGGGAAAGTGAAGCCAGAAGCACCCGGTCACTGCATCATTTGCAACTCCTGATGGGCCTGTATAATTACAAAACAAATACCGGTCATTGATTAAAACATTATAAACACTCTGATCATGAATTACAGATATACGTTATTTCCGGCTATCGGTTTGTTCCTTTTATCCTGCCATGACCAAAATCACGAATTCGACGCTGCAGGAAATTTTGAGGCAGTTGAAACCATGGTTTCCGCTGAAGCAAATGGAAAAATCCTTGCATTGGACATCACCGAGGGCGAAGTACTCAAAAAGGATCAACTCATAGGCTATATTGACAGTACACAGCTCTATCTGTCAAAACTGCAACTGGAGCAAAACCGAAAAGCCATCCTGTCGGGCAGGCCGGATATAAAGATCCAGCTGGAATCGCTGAAAAAAGAACTCGAGAATGCCATAGCAGACAGGGACCGGATTGAGCATCTTGTGACAGGAGAGGTTGCATCCCAGAAGCAGCTGGAAGATGCCAATACAAGGATTAAGATCCTTGAGTCAAAGATCGAGGCGCAGAAAAGTGTTCTGACCATCAGCACCAATACGTTGACCGAGCAAAGCAATACGGTGGAGATACAGCAGGCGCTCATTGAGGATCAGCTGCGCAAATGCAGGATCATCAATCCCGTCGGTGGCACCGTGCTTGCAAAGTACGCCGAGCCGTTCGAAATGACCTCCCAGGGCAGGCCACTTTACAAGATTGCCGACCTCGAAAATATGTTCATCCGGATCTATATCAGCGAAACGCAGCTCTCCCAGATTAAGATCGGACAAAAGGTCCAGGTGCTTATCGACAGCAGCATGAAGGACTTCAAAACATACGAGGGCACGATCAGCTGGATCTCTTCCAGGGCTGAATTCACTCCCAAGATCATTCAGACCAAAGAAGAACGGGTGACCCTGGTCTATGCCGTGAAAGTGCTGGTAAAGAATGATGGCTACCTGAAGATCGGCATGCCCGGAGAGGTGAACTTTTAAACTGTTTCCATGCCGGCAGACTGTCTCATATCGGCCCGACACGTGTCGAAGTCCTTTGGTGCAATCAACGCACTGAATGATCTTTCCTTTAATGTCAGGGAGGGGGAGATCTTTGGCTTCATCGGCCCTGACGGAGCTGGTAAGACAACCCTTTTCAGGATCATTACCACTCTGCTCCTTCCCGATGAGGGTGAAATGACCATCATGGGACTCGATATCAGGAACGGTTTCAGGGAACTCCGTAAGAACATCGGTTATATGCCGGGGAGATTCAGTCTTTACCTGGATCTGTCGGTAGGGGAGAACCTGAATTTTTATGCCACGGTCTTTGGCACTACTGTCAGGGAGAACTATGAGCTTATCCGCGACATTTATTCGCATATAGAACCATTTGAAAAGAGGCTGGCGGGAAAGCTTTCGGGCGGTATGAAACAGAAGCTTGCATTGTCCTGTGCACTAATCCATAAACCGGCGCTGCTCGTCCTTGATGAACCCACCACGGGAGTTGACGCTGCGTCACGGTCTGAGTTTTGGGAGATGCTCAAAAAGCTGAGGCCGTATAATATAACAATCATTGTTTCAACTCCTTACATGGATGAGGCGATGAAGTGTGACAGGGTGGCACTGATTCAGGAAGGGAAAATCCTGTCCATTGATGAACCGGAAAAAATCAGAGACGGATTCAGCAGAAAGCTCTTCAGCATCAGGGCTTCTGATAAGTACAAGCTGATCGTTGCCTTACGAGCATTCCCGGGAACGGTCACCGCCTATCCCTTCGGAGATTCAGTACATGTGACATTCAAGGGCGACGGGTTGGAGAATTCTGTATATGAATATCTTAGCCAGACTGGCCTAAAGGATGTCATCATCCAAGAGACCAGGGCTGGAATTGAGGACAGGTTCCTGGAGCTGATGGAATAAGGCACAAAGGCACAAAGATAAGGTATAATGTTTACCCCGTAGGGGTTCAAGTATTGTAGCATTGTAGCAGATCATCAACATAAAATTGATACGAAACACGGTCATATCGGTTCATAATCTGGTGAAGAAGTTTGGGAAGTTCATCGCCAACGATCATTTGAATTTCGAGGTATATGAAGGAGAGATTTTTGGATTCCTGGGTGCGAACGGAGCCGGAAAAACCACTGCGATAAGGATATTGTCAGGTTTGTCGGCACCCACCTCCGGAGAGGTCATTGTCGCCGGATTTAACGCAAAAAAACAGCCGGAAAAGATAAAGAAGAGCATCGGGTACATGTGTCAGAAGTTCTCGCTTTATGAGGATCTGACCGTCAGGGAAAACATCATGCTTTACGGTGGTATCTACGGGATGAGCAAGAAAGAGATCAGGGAAAGGACCAAAAGCTTACTGGTCAGGCTTCACTACGAAGCGTACGGGGATCGGCTGATCGCATCCCTGCCGCTTGGATTGAGGCAGAAGCTGGCCTTTTCGGTGGCGGTCCTGCACGAACCCAGGATCGTCTTTCTGGATGAGCCTACCGGCGGAGTGGATCCCATCACCCGGCGCCAGTTCTGGGAAATGATCTATGAAACGGCGGCCAGGGGCATCACCGTCTTTGTTACGACACATTACATGGATGAAGCCGAATATTGTGACCGTGTCTCCATCATGAGCGAAGGAAGAATTGTTGCGCTGGATACACCCGCCGGCCTGAAAGATCAATATCATTCTGAGTCGGTAGAAGAGGTGTTCATTAAAATTACCCGTCCCGGAAAAAACTGAGAAATGAAGCGATTCCTCGGATTTGTAAAGAAAGAGTTCCTGCATATCTTCAGGGATTACCGGACGATGATCATCCTTTTTGGCATTCCTGCTGCTCAGATACTTCTTTTCGGATTTGTGGTAAGAACGGACCTGGAGAATGCCCGAATCGCTTTTCTGGATCTTTCCAGGGATGAAGTGACATTGAAACTATCCGATAAAATATGTTCATCAGGTTTTTTTTCCAGGGGAGAATACCTGACAAGCTACAAGGATGTGGATCAAGTCCTTAGGGGAAGCAAGATCAAGGCAGTGGTCATTTTTGAGGAAGATTTCAGCACCAAGCTTACAGGGGAAGGAAAGGCAGCCATAAGCATCATCACGGACGGATCAGAACCCAATATGGCGACTCTCACGACCAATTACATCACTGCGATCATCAACGATTTCAACCGTGATCTTGCAGGGACGGCAGCTAACGGGGTCCTGCTGGTGCAGCCCGAAGTCAGCATGTTCTACAATCCTTCCCTGAAGAGCCAGTTTATGTTTGTTCCGGGCGTCATCACCCTGATCATGATCCTGATCTGTGCCCTGATGACATCCATCACCATCACACGCGAAAAGGAATTCGGGACCATGGAGGTGCTGCTCGTGTCTCCTCTGAAACCGATTCAAATTATCCTGGGGAAAGTTCTTCCCTATTTCATCCTGTCATTCATCGATGTGATCCTGATCTTATTGCTTTCGTGGCTGGTATTTGGCTTGCCGGTCAAGGGGAGCCTGGCTCTACTGCTTGCCGAATCGATGCTTTATATTCTTATGAGCCTTTCTCTGGGTATTTTGATTTCCACAGTGGCCAGAACCATGCAACAGGCAATCTTTATTTCACTGGTAGGCATGATGCTACCGACCATCCTGCTGTCCGGATTCATTTTTCCCATCGAGAACATGCCGAAAGTTTACGGATGGATCAGCTCCATCCTTCCCCCGAGGTATTTCATCGTGATCATAAAGAACATCATGATCAAAGGGACCGGATTCCTTTATGTCTGGAAGGAAACACTGATACTTGTCATGTTCACGTTCGCATTTATAGGACTGGCCATAAGGAATTTTAAAATACGACTTCAATGAAAAAGGAGGAAAATAAGGGATGAGGACGATTTTTTACCTGATACGTAAAGAATTCCTTCAGATCTTCAGGGATAAATTCATTGGAAGGGCAATTTTCGCTATCCCTGTCTTACAGATGCTGATATTGGTTCCTGCCGTGACCTTTGAGATCAGGAACGTAGAGCTTTGCATCCTTGACAGGGATCTGACCACTGAATCGAGAAAACTGGTCAATCAACTGGTGGGATCAACCTTTTTCAAGGTCATCTTTACAACATTTTCTGAAGAAAAAGCCAATGATCTTTTAAGCAGGGATCAATGCGACCTGATCCTTCAGATACCCTCTGGTTTCGGGAATGATATCAGTAAAGGGAATCAGGTAAAAGTATTCGTCGCTGCCAATGCGATCAATGCCTCCAATGCCCAGCTGTCGTGGGCATACCTGAATGGAGTGATCGGTGACTACAACATGGACATTATTACAGAAAAAATTGATAATCAGTCATTTGTTCCTATACCACAGGTTCAGGTGACCAACAGGTACTGGTACAACGAGATGCTCAATTATAAATATTACATGCTGCCCGGTATCCTTGGGATTCTGGTACTGGCCATCGGATTCCTGCTTGCGGGGCTGAACCTGGTGAAGGAAAAGGAGAGCGGCACCATTGAGCAGATGAATGTGACACCTGTTAAGAAGTATCATTTCATCATTGCCAAGATGGTACCCTTCCTGGTCATCGGTCTGGTGGACCTTGCCCTGGGGTTGATTTTAGGAAAGCTGGTATTTAATATACCGTTTGAAGGCAATATCGCTCTTCTTTTTTTCTGTTCAGCTATTTTCCTGGTGGCGGTCCTCGGCTTCGCCCTGTTTTTGTCGACGTTTTCCGGCACCCAGCAGCAATTCATGTTCACCGCATTCTTTTTCATGATCATTTTCATTCTGATGAGCGGTATTTTTACTCCTGTGGAGAGCATGCCGGAATGGGCGCAAAAGATTGACCTGATCAATCCCGTGGTATATGTAATGCGAATCAACCGGATGGTCTTGCTTAAAGGATCCACCTTTCACGACATTAGCCGGGAGATCGTCGCTCTGACTGCGATAGCCGTCGGATTCACCGCACTGGCCATCAACCGGTACAGGAAGACGGCGTGATGAGGATTTCTGATTCAGTATTCGGTATTTGGTATTTCTGATTTGATTGCAGAATAGGATGTGTTCGGGGAATTCCGTGGTGCTTGCACTGGAATTTTAATCCATTACCGACAGCTATCGGGATTGAATTTAGTTTGGAATTTGTGGTTTGGAATTTACCTGGAATTTGTTATATTTGGGATTTTAAACAAAGGAGGTACCTATGCCCCTGGATGCTGTCTTTATTGCTCGCAGCCTGGCAGCCTACCGCTTCGAGATGGCCGACAGCCAGGTAACCGACAGGGATTTGAGCGGTTATACGATCATTAATACCCAGGAAGGGCCGTACTATGCTTTTGATAAGCTTACCGATATCCTAGTGCATAGCATCGGACCGCCTGAAAAAGGGCAGTTGTACCACCTTCGTCGCAGGTGTTTTTCGGGTCTTAGTCCCCGGCTTGCAGAAGTGACGTTGTATACATTTGATAATCAGCCACTTCAGCTAGACGGAGCAAAATCCGTTTTTCCAAATACCCAGAACGGGGAAGTGCTTCATATTTATAGGGGGCCGGCCGGTATGAATTGTAAATACTATGCGGGATGGTTCTGCCCCGGTTATGAGCGAAAGATCACCCTGGATGCGGTCGTTTCGCTCCAGTACAGGCTGAATGATCCGTCAAAAAAGATCCGGGTGGAGATGACCGGGCAATGCCGGCGGGCTGTGGATGGTTACTACAAGACCGTAGCTTTCCAGGCCGAATCGTTCAACCCTCTGGTGACCACCCAGCAGACCTCGGCCGTTTACAAGCTGCTGAATCCGTACCTGCAGATCCTGTAAAAGATCAAAAATTGACAATTAAAGTTAATCGTTGCAGGTTGCAAGTTTCAAGTTTCAGGTAATTAAACCTGCGACCTGCAACTTGTAACCTGTAACCTGCAACCTGCAACGAAAGGTTTTAATTTTTGATTTTTTGCTCTTTGATCTTAAAAATCGTAGCTGTACCTTAGCATGCTACTTGAACCCGTTTTATGGTATTGAACTACATCTGGATCGCCTTTTTTGTGATTGCCTTCATCCTTGGGGTCGTGAGGCTGATCTTCTACGGCGACACAGAGATCTTTCCCGCCATGATGGGCAGCACCTTCGACATGGCCAAGACCGGTTTTGAGATATCCTTAGGGCTCACCGGTGTGATGACCCTTTGGATGGGCCTGATGAAAGTGGGAGAGCAGGGCGGCATTGTACGGCTTATGTCTCGGCTGGTAAACCCCCTTTTCCGCAGGTTATTCCCGGATATCCCGAAAGATCATCCAGCCGGCGGCGCCATCATGATGAACATTGCGGCCAACATGCTGGGTTTGGACAATGCTGCCACGCCGCTGGGCCTCAAAGCAATGAACGAACTGCAGTCCATCAATCCTGACAAGGACACTGCCTCCAATCCGATGATCATGTTCCTGACGTTAAACACCTCAGGCCTTACGATCATTCCGATCAGCATCATGGTATACCGGGCCCAGATGGGAGCTGCCGATCCGTCGGATATCTTTGTGCCCATTCTGATCAGCACCTTCTTTTCGACGCTTGTCGGCGTCATCGCGGTTTCAATGATCCAGCGCATCAACCTGCTCCATCCGGTCGTGCTGGCCTACCTCGGGAGCCTTACCCTTCTGATCAGCTGCATCATCTGGTATTTCACCACGATCCCGCAGGAACAGGTGAACACGATCTCTTCCGTGGCCGGCAATTTCATTCTGTTTGGCATCATCATCTCGTTTATCGTGCTGGCATTCATAAGAAAGGTCAACGTGTACGAATCCTTTATCGAAGGAGCCAAAGAGGGATTCTGGATCGCCGTGAAGATCATTCCTTATCTCGTTGCGATCCTGGTGGCCGTGGGTGTTTTCCGAGCCTCAGGGGCAATGGATTTCCTGGTGGATGGGATACGCCGTGTGGTCAACGTTTTTGGCGCTGACGGAGAGTTTGTATCGGCGCTTCCCACGGCTCTGATGAAACCCCTGAGCGGCTCCGGTGCCAGGGGAATGATGGTGGATGCCATGAAACAGTTCGGAGCCGATTCGTTTGTCGGAAGGCTCTCATGCATCTTCCAGGGTGCATCGGATACTACCTTTTATATCATCGCAGTTTACTTTGGATCAGTGGGCATCCGCAAGACCCGCTATGCGGTCGGATGCGGGCTCCTGGCGGACCTGGCAGGCGTAGTGGCAGCAATCCTTGTTGCCTATCTTTTCTTCGGGTAATGAACTTTAGATGTAATTCTGATCTAAACCAGAAGTTGTCCGGAATCCCTTTGACCTTACTATAATTGCATAATCATGATCAGTCAACGTTATAAGATTCCAGGATATGCCCTGATCATGACAGGTATCCTTCTTACCATACTTTATTCAGTCGACATGGTGAAAATTAAGGTGCCTGTCTTTGCCATTCATTCTTCCTATCTGGCAACGAAGTATTTTACCGTGATCAAGACCAATATCATCGAGGAAATCATCTTTCTATGCTATTTTGCCGGATTCCTCCTAACGGCATTTTCCAGGGAAAAGATTGAAAACGTGGCTTATAATGATCTGAGGTCAGCCTCATGGAAGAGCGCCATACTCATCAATACGGCCCTGCTTGTCCTCACCACTCTTTTCGTATTTGGCCGGGGCTTTCTCACTGTGCTCATCATCAACATGTTCTCGGTTTTTATTCTGTATCTTATCCTATTCAATATAAAAAAGCGGAGATTTGACCGAAACTCAACCCGGGAATCTGTGAAAAAATGACATCCTTGTATGCATGAACTACTTATCCATGATCCGGAGATTACTAAAGAAGATCGTAGTGAATCAGTGAAAAGATCAAAGAGCAAAGATCAAGGATCAAAGATCAAGGATCAGATTTTCACCATTTCGATGTTCATCACAAGCCGGACTTCCGGTCCCACCACCAGGCCGCCTGCTTCGGTGGCTACGTTCCATTGAAGGCCATAATCGAAGCGGTTGATCTTGCCCGTGATTTCAAATCCCGCCCGGGTATGTCCCCAGGGATCCACAACGCTGCCGCCTGCTTCCACGTTCAGGGAGACTTCTTTTGTAGTGCCTCTTATGGTAAGGTCACCGGTCATCGTAAAGGAATCCTCACTTTCCTTCTTAAACTTAACTGATTTGAAACTGATCTCCGGATGATTGGCTGCGTCGAAGAAATCGGCCGATTTAAGATGATTGTCACGATCAGCATTGTTCGTTGAAATGCTGGCTACTTTTGCCGTAAACTCAGCCATGGCACCGGAAAGATCCTCGCCGGCGGTTTCCAGTCTGGCATCAAATTCATTGAACTGGCCTGTCACGGTAGCGATCACCAGGTGTTTCACCTTGAACTGAATTTCCGAGTGCGTCTTGTCGATGGTCCATTTTGTTACGTTTGGTGCTGTCATGATTATTGGAGTTTAGTTTTTGTTCAATTTTTAATATCTGAACAATAAACAAGCTAGCAGGGATTTTGTTCACAGGCATCCTTACCTTGACCCCCTAAACCAGAAAATTGTCATAGACATTTACCTCCGTGCCTTCCATCGGTCTTCTCCCATATGTACATTAAAACCGAAAGAGCCGCCGATATTTTTACCCAGAAAAACACTGCCTTTAAGCGTCAGCCTGTCATTGATCCAGGCATTTCCTGCCAGATTCAGGCCCAAAATGTAGGAATTATTGCTTTCGCCGAACAAGCCGACATCCCATTCCACACAAAGATCAGCCCGTATCAGGCTCCTGTCGACTTTCCCGAGACCTGATCCCAATCCGAAGCTAAAAAATCCCGGTTCTCCCATCTGAGAATAATCGGTCATCACCCCAAATTCTCCGAAAAGGACATCCTTCTTACCCGCCCACAGACTGAACATCGGAGTAATGTCATTTATCGAATAGGGATCAAAAAATACATTCATCCCCAAAGTGGCTCCGGCATAACGCAGGTCGTAACTGATATAAGCATTCAGTGCAGGTGAGTGGTAGTCAGTTTCATCCTGATCATCGGTACGATCGGTGGCGGAAAACACATTAAATCCTGCCGTAAGATGATGATCCTCAATAGGTTTATAATGGTATGCCGCACCTGCCCCCCAGGTTGAGTAGTTCCGGTCGTATCGTTTTGTTATGTCCCCGTCGCAATTATAGTACCTGTCCTCGTACTGTCCCAGACTTCCAAACGCTCCTGCGCTCCACCACCCTTTGTACCCGGGTTTCTGAGTCTGGGTATTCTGGTTGATCGTATCCTGGCTCATCGTCATCAGGACAACAAGAAAGATCAGGGGTATCTTCCAGCGGAGTGCCGGGACAGTCAGGCTTGAATATACATGCCGGAGATAGACAGTCAGCAGGGGGATTGTGAAAAGCCACAGGGTAAGCTTCTCAAAAGGATCCAGCCAGTTGCCGGTTGCCATTATAAAAAGAGGAATCATTGCGAAAAGAATGTATTCACGATAAAGGCCCTGGATTTTTGCATCTTTACATGCACTGCAGGAAGCCTTTCCCTGGCGTTCTCTCGCGATCAGCAACACCACCAGGATGCACACTGCAGTCAGTAGCAGCCATTGAATGATTTTGATTTCCAGGAAGGATTCATCCGGAAGGCCAGGACGGATGGATTCCCGGAAGAACTGCTCCACAAATCGGAAAGATGCGTAGCAGATGATCACAAACAGGAACCGGCTTCCGGTATTTCTCCATGTATTTCGGGTCAGGTAAATTACCAGGAGGATGACACAGCAAAAAAGGATGTCGTATACCTGCGTGGGGTGCACTGGCAGTGAAAGAACACTTGTGGCAGGGATCAGCTGGTGGGTGACCTGGGTATGGAAAACGTGCGAGGACGGTCCATACTGGATTCCCCAGGGAAGGCCGGTGGGTGTGCCGGAACAGCAGCCGCTGAACAGACAACCCAGCCGGGTAACGGCAATGCCGGCCGGCAGCGCGTACGCCAGGTGATCGAGTACCGGCCGGTTGAACTTCAACCATCGCCGGGCGATCAGTATCCCGGCCGTCAGTCCCAGTATTCCGCCGAGCATCGAACGGCCACTGTCAGAAGGTGAATGTCCCCGGAAGAGCTGTCCCCATTCCGGAATGCTCATGGTAATGGCTTTGTTTCCGATGATAAAGCAAAGGATCCCGAAGAGGATGATCA
>JAQUQD010000078.1 GCA_028716265.1 Bacteroidales bacterium
GATTAATGCAATTAGTTGTAAGTTGGTTAACAGGGTGTTCTCAGTCGTCAAAAGACAAACACCCTATGTGATAACATACCAACAAAATTTTGCTTAATTCGTGATTTGGTCTTAGAATTCACAGAGGGAAAACGGAGAACACAGAGGACCGATAACGAGTCATTTAAACTCCGTGTTCTCCGTGAATCCTCCGTGCACTCCGTGGTAGATTGTATTTTGACGCACCCTCGACGGGGGAGGGGTAAATGGATTCATTCTTGATCTTTCGGTGAAAATAAAATTATCCGGCGGCCGTTTTTTATTAATTAACCAAATCAAGGTACCTTTGTGACCGGCTGATGAAACGAATTTACCATATCCTCTTCCTTTTTCTGTTCCTGCTGTCAGGCTCAGCATCATGGTCACAGACCGGTGAACAGAAAAAAGAACGAGAAAAGGAAAGGCTGGTCCAGTTCTCCGGTGTGGTGGTCACAGCCGACAGCCTCCGCCCGGTACCCTTTACTCACATCATGGTCAAAAAGACCCGCTGGGGCACGGTGGCGGATTACTACGGATATTTCTCCTTCGTCGCCCGTGCCGGCGATACGGTCCTTTTCACCTCCATGGGGTATAAGAGATCCTCGTACACGATCCCTGACACCATTTCCAGAAGCCGTTACACCCTAATCAAAACCATGACCGCGGATACGATCATGCTGGACGAAACCGTGATCTATCCATGGCCGACCAAGGAACAGTTCAGGGAAGCCTTCGTCAAGATGGACATCCCGCAGGATGACCTGGAGCGGGCACGGATCAACCTGGCCCGCGCAGAAATGAAAGAACGTGCCATGGCATCACCCATGGACGGGAGCATGAACTACAAGAACTATATGCAGTGGGAAACCTACAAGCATTACTATATCGGCCAGACACAGCCCATCACCATCCTTGACCCCTTCGCCTGGGCACAGTTCTTCAAGGCCTGGAAGGAAGGGAAGTTCAAGAGGAAGAAATGAGAGAGGAGAGAGGAGAGAGGAGAAAGGAGTGAGGAGGGCAGAAGAAATTTCTAAGTTTACTTTAATGCGTGGAAGAAAGCTTGGCGTCATTTTTTTATTTTTTCTACTGCCGGTATGTTTGCTGGGTCAGGAAACGGCTACTATTTATGGTAAGGTGACGGCCAGCCGGTATGAACCGCTGGAGCTGGTCAATATTTCCGTGGCGGGATTCCCCAGCGGCAACGCAACGGATAAATCAGGTAACTATGAAATAAGGGTCCCTGCCCTGACAGAGATCACCGTTGTCTACAGTTTTGTGGGGTATGTCACCCAACGGTATAATGTATACCTTGCACCCGGTGAAAGGAAGGAGCTGAACGTAACCCTGCTGCCTTCCACCACCGAGCTGCCCGACGTGGTGATCGAAGACCAGAAGCTGAGGACCACTACCCTCACGCGTATCGACCCGAAAGACGCAACCCTTATTCCCTCCGTTTCGGGCAGCTCCATCGAGAGCCTGATCAAGACACTGCCCGGCGTGGCCGGCACCAACGAGCTGAGCTCACAGTATTCGGTTCGCGGAGGCAATTACGACGAGAACCTGGTCTATGTCAATGATATTGAGATCTACCGGCCGTTCCTGATCCGGTCGAGTCAGCAGGAGGGACTCAGTTTCCTGAACCCGGACCTGGTATCAGCCATCTCCTTCTCAGCAGGAGGATTTGATGCGGAATACGGCGACAAATTATCCTCCGTCCTGGATATCAAATACAAACAGCCCACACGGCTGGCAGGCTCAGTCTCCCTGAGCCTCCTGGGCGCAACATTCCATCTGGAAGGCGCCGACCGCAACCAGCGCTTTACCTACCTGCTGGGCGTACGGTACAAGAACAACCAGTATATCCTCAAAGGGCTGGAAACCGAAGGCGACTATAAGCCTGTGTATACGGATGTGCAGACATTACTCAGCTACAGGCTGACAAAAAAGCTCAGCCTCTCTTTCCTTGGCTACATGGCACGGAATATTTACCAGGTGGTCCCCCAGTCAAGGGAAACCGCTTTTGGCGCCATTAATGAGGCGTATAAATTCACGGTCTACATGGAAGGGAATGAACGGGATAAGTTCGTCAATTACCTGGGAGGACTTACGCTGGATTACAACCTGAAGGAAAACCTGAGGATGAAGTTCATCGCTTCCGGATTCCGCACCCTGGAAACTGAGAATTTCGACATTCTGGGGCAATACTGGATCTCCCGCCTGGAAACGGATTATACCAGCGAGGATTTTGGAGAACCCACTGAACTGCTGGGCGTCGGCTCCTACCTCGACCATGCCCGCAATGAATTGACCGCGAATGTTTTAAACCTGGAACACCGGGCGATCTGTGATGTTTCGCGGCATTATATCCAGTGGGGAGTGAAGTACCAGCACGAGTGGATCGAAGATGCGCTGAGCGAATGGGAGCTTCTTGACTCGGCGGGTTTTTCCCTTCCCCATCCTCCTGACTCCATAGGATACACTGTTCCGTCGGTCCAGCCGGCACATCCCTTTGAGCTTTTCTCTTCCGTCAGAGCCAACCATACCCTTTCGTCCAACAGGTACACTGCTTTTGGTGAGGATAGCTGGAGCATCCTGGTCACCGATTCGTCAAAACTTGCCCTCACCTACGGGATCAGGTTTCATTACTGGGATATGAACGAACAGCTCCTGATCAGCCCGCGGTTTACACTTTCCTTCAAGCCGCGCCTGAAACAGGATATTCTCTTTCGCTTTTCGTCGGGATTTTATTACCAGCCTCCCTTTTACCGTGAGATGCGGGATTACGAAGGGAACCTGAACATCGGCCTGAAGGCCCAGAAGTCGATCCACTTCGTCCTGGGCAGCGACTGGAACTTCACAGCCTGGTCGAGGCCCTTCAAGTTCGTGACAGAGGTCTATTATAAAAAGCTGGACGATCTTGTTCCCTATATCATCGACAATGTGCGGATCCGGTATGCGGCCACCAACAATTCCCACGGATATGCTGCGGGCATCGACATGAAGGTGAATGGTGAGTTTGTCCGAGGGATGGAATCCTGGGCCAGTCTTTCCTTCATGAAGACCATGGAGGATATTGAGGATGACCATTATTTTGATGCCGACAGCAACATCGTTTATCCGGGCTATATCCGCCGCCCGACGGATCAGCGGATCAATTTCGGGTTGTTCTTCCAGGATTATCTTCCCATGAATCCGACCTACCGGATGCAGATGACGTTTTTATACGGGACCAATCTGCCGTTTGGCCCGCCGGATCAGCCAAAGTACAAGCATGTTTTCGAATCCTCTCCCTATCTCCGTGTGGATGTCGGATTTTCAAAGCAGCTGATCGGGCAGGGGACGTTTTTCTCTGAAAAGAATCCTCTTCGTTACATCGAGAATGCCTGGATAAGCCTTGAGGTGTTCAATCTCCTCCAGCATAAGAACACGGTTTCCTATCTCTGGGTCCGGACCATTGACAATTATCAGTATCCCGTTCCCAACCGTTTGACACCGAGGCAGCTCAATGTCAGGCTTGTGGTACAATTTTAAGATCTACGAACAGAGGAACAAAGATCTTTAATCTCTGAATTCAATTCAGAACTCAAAAATCACCATTCCTCTGTTCTTAACTCATTACTTCAAAATTTTTCATAAAAGCAGGGTAACAATTTTCATTTTTCGGGATTAACCAATAAAAATGAAAAATTTTAACCTTGAAGAGAGACTGATTAATTTCTCTGAATTAATCATCGAAGTTTCACGATCCCTCCCTCCTTCTAAAGAAGGAAGTTATTTATCGGGTCAACTTGTCCGATCCGGATTATCGCCAGCACTGAATTATGGTGAGGCCATTAGCGGAGAATCGAGGAAGGATTTTATCCATAAAATTAAAATCGTCCTGAAAGAATTAAGGGAAACCTATAGCTGTCTCAGGATAATTCAAAGAACCTGCAGCAGAGGGGCTGAGGATCTCATTGAAAAAGCAATTAACGAAAACAATGAACTGATAGCCATTTTCGTTAAAAGCGTTAAAACCGCCATGATGAATATGAGGGAAGAATAGAATGACGAACAAGGAATGTTGAGTTTTGAATTTTGATGTTATTTCAGAAATCAAAATTCTTTGTTCCTTGTTCGTCATTCATCACTTCCCAAAATAAAGGATCGCTTCCCTGATCCGCTTCACTGCATCAAGGATCTGGTCTTCGGAGATCACCAGCGGCGGGGCGAAGCGAATGATATGCTGGTGCGTGGGCTTGGCCAGTACGCCGTTCTCCGCCATCTTCAGGCACACATCCCATGCTTCTTTACCGTTTTTCGGCTTGATGACGATGGCATTCAGCAGTCCTTTTCCCCTGACCAGCTCGATCATGTCGGATTGGATCTTTTTCATTTCTGCCCGGAAGATCCGCCCCATCTTTTCCGCATTTTCCATAAGATTCTCGTCTTTAAGCACCTGCAGGGAGGTGACGGCGATCTTCGCGGCGAGCGGATTGCCTCCAAACGTGCTCCCGTGCTGCCCGGGCTTGATGGTGAGCATGATCTCGTCGTCGGCCAGCACGGTGGAGATCGGGTAGACTCCGCCGGACAACGCCTTGCCCAGGATGACCATGTCGGGCCGTATATCCTCGTGGTCGCAGGCCAGCATGCGGCCCGTGCGGGCCAGACCGGTCTGCACCTCGTCGGCGATGAACAGCACATTCTTCGAATGGCAGAGCTGGTACGCTTTGGAAAGATATCCCTCATCCGGTACAAAGACTCCTGCTTCGCCCTGGATGGGCTCGACCAGGAAGCCGGCCACATCGGGATCCTCGAGCGCCTTTGCCAGCGCGGGGATATTGTTATAGGGGATCACGACAAATCCCGGGGTATAGGGGCCAAAGCCTTCCCGGGCATCCGGATCGGTGGAGGCTGAGATCACCGTAATGGTCCGTCCGTGGAAATTGCCCTCGCAGACAATTATTTTTGCTTTTGATTCGGCAATGCCCTTGACGCTGTAGGCCCACTTGCGGCAAAGCTTCAGCGCGGTTTCAACGCCTTCCGCCCCGGTGTTCATGGGCAGCATCTTATCATAGCCGAAGAACTCGGTGATGTATTTTTCGTATGGGCCCAGAGAATCATTATAAAACGCCCGCGAGGTCAGCGTCAGCGTCTTCGCCTGGTCAATGAGCGAATTGATGATGCGCGGGTGGCAGTGCCCCTGGTTGACCGCCGAATAGGCGGACAAAAAATCATAATAGCGCTTTCCTTCCACATCCCATAGGTAAACGCCTTCTCCGCGGGATAGCACCACGGGCAGCGGGTGATAGTTGTGCGCTCCGTACCTTTCTTCAAGCCCCGTCAGGTAGACTGAGGTCAATGTTTCTGTAAGTTCCATAAAATCAATAATTTAAAATCATCTGTTATTTAATTCACAATTCTTTTACAAAGGTACCAAATTCCGGGACATGGCAAAGGATGATGGGATGAATTTGTTACGGAGGATTTTGTTCATCCCCTACGGGGAATAGGGTGAAAGGGTGACATCCTTCCGTTACAATACGATAACCGCTACGCGGTATAAATTGGTAAAGATACGGTAGCAAGGCAACCTTCCGCATCCAAATCCCAAATTCCAAACAAATCACAGAATCCAAATCCCAACACTGACCTTGGATCATGGGAATTGGAATGTGCCTGGAATTTGGAACCTGGGATTTGGATTTTTACAAGAGAGGCTGCCCTTTTGGGACAGCCTCCATGAAACAACTTAAAAAGATCCGCCGGATCATACTATCCGCCGGAAGCGGAGTATTTCTATGGAAAACAAACCGAACGCATTACTAATATTAAGCAGGGTAAAAATAATTATAACTGAAATCAAATCAATGATTTTGTTGTCCGGATAAAATCTATCCGGACAAATTTTTTTACTATATTTTGATTAACAATATTTTATAAAACCGGATTTGTTGTCCGGATAAATTTATCCGGACAAATGCCGACTGAAAAATCCCCACAGCGCATCCTCCGGCGGTGATGCCTCGATCCGGAGGATCTCTTTCGAAACAGGGTGCTGAAACTCCACCTGCCGGGCATGCAGATGGATGGATCCATCCTTGTTGGTACGCGGAAAGCCGTACTTGACGTCGCCCCTGATCGGGCACCCGATGGCGGCCAGCTGTGCCCGGATCTGATGGTGCCGGCCAGTAATAAGTTCTATCTCAAGCAGATGATATATTTCTGCCGAATGCAACAGCCGGTAATTCAACTCAGCACGTTTTGATCCTTTTACCTCCTGATCATAGACATACGACCGATTCTGCTCTTCATTTTTACGTAAAAAGTGAACGAGGTGACCGGACTCTGGTGTGGGGCTGTTCAGGACGACCGCCCAGTAGATCTTTTTCATGCTTCCCTCCCGCAACACTGCATTCAACCGGCTCAATGCCTTGCCGGTCCGGGCGAAAATCACCACACCGCTGGCAGGCCGGTCGAGACGGTGCACTACACCCAGGAAAACATTCCCGGGCTTATGGTATTTCTCTTTGATGTAATCCTTTAACAGATCCACCAGCGGAACATCGCGGGTCTTGTCGCCCTGGACAATTTCGGAAGGAAGCTTATTGAACACCAGAAGGTGATTGTCTTCGTAAAGAATCCTTGATATCAATTGATTCGATGCGATAGTATATCAAGTTATCATAAAAATCCAAATTCCAAAATCCAAATTCCAAACAAATCACAAAATCCAAAGTTCTTTCAAATTGTTAAACTGTTAAACTGTTAAATTGTTTTTTCGTTTCCGTCTCTTACTCCTTTCTCCTTTCTCCTTTCTCCTCTCTCTTAGTACTGCTCTCTCGCATTGGGAAAATCCTTGATCTTTACATCGTTGATGTATTTCTGCACCGATCCCTCGATCTCTTCCATCAGGTTGTGATAACGCCGGAGAAAGCGCGGTGAGAAGTCCTGGGTGATCCCCAGCATGTCGTAAAGGACCAGGACCTGGCCGTTGACGCCTCCGCCAGCACCGATACCGATAGTGGGGATCTTGATCTGCTCGGTCACCTCTACACCCAATCGGGCAGGGATCTTTTCCAGCACGATGGCAAAGCAGCCTGCCTCTTCCAGGATCTTAGCGTCAGCCTTCAGCCGCTCCGCCTCATCGGTCTGCGTGGCACGCACCACATAGGTCCCGAACTTATGGATCGACTGGGGCGTCAGGCCCAGATGTCCCATGACAGGGATGCCTGCCGACAGGATCCGGTGGATGGATTCCACCACCTCCTGCCCCCCTTCCATCTTTATGGCATCCGCCCCGGCCTCCTTCATGATCCGGATGGCGGAGTTCAGCGCTTCCTTGGAGTTACCCTGGTATGTGCCGAAGGGAAGATCCACCACCACCAGGGCCCTGCTGACCGCCCGCATCACCGATGAGGCCAGGAAGATCATCTCATCCAGCGTGATGGGTAGAGTGGTCTTGTGACCGGCAATCACGTTGGAGGCCGAGTCGCCCACCAGGATGACGTCAATGCCTGCCTGGTCAAGGATGCGCGCCATGGAATAATCATAGCATGTCAGCATGGCGATCTTTTCACCCTGATGTTTCATCTCCTGAAGAACATGGGTGGTGATCTTTTTTGCAGAGGCAAAGTTGGATGTGTTCATAACAGGCATTTTTATTGAAAACAAATGTAGGAATTAAAACATTAATGGTACTTTTGTGCCATGAATAAATTAGCGATCATCCTTTTTGTCGTCTTGTCCCTCGCCTCCTGCAGCACCGACGTAGACCTGATCGGCGAATATGAGGATATCACTGTGGTCTATGGACTCCTCAACCAGACCGACAGCATTTCCTATCTGAAGATCAACAAAGCGTTCCTTGGGGAAGGCAATGCATTGATCATGGCACAGGAACCCGATTCATCCAGCTATAAAAACAACCTTTCGGTCGTCATGGAAGCGTGGAAAGAGGGCTCCCTTGTGAAGACTTTTACCTTCGATACGACAACCATCTATAACAAGGAAGAAGGCACGTTTTACTACCCCAAACAGGTGGTCTACCGCTGCGTCACCTATCAGCAGCTTGACGATGAGAGCCTGTACCGGCTCGTCATTACGAATAACCTGACAGGAAAGATCATCTCGGCCTCCACTCCACTGGTTACGGATTTTCCTATCCTCAAGCCGATCGTCAATAATCCCGTAAAACCGACGATCCATTTTCCGGATAACGATTTTCCCAAGGATCTGGAATGGCTCTCGGCAAAATACGGCAAGCTCTATAATGTGATCATGCGGTTCCATTACAAGGAGAAATTCAATAGCACCACCGACACGCTCTATAAATACGTTGAAACTTCTTACCCTCCAAGGAAATCCGAAAACCTCGGGGGAGGAGAGGAAATGCTGATCCAGTTTGCGAACAACAGCTTCTATAAGCTTCTGGAACAAACTGTCCCCTACGAACCTGTGAAAGAGGAGACAGTCTCGGCCAGGTACGCCCTTTCTGTCGAATACATCTTCTCGGTGGCAGGGGATGACTTCAATACGTTTATGGAAGTGAACGATCCCTCCAGCAGCATAGTCCAGGAACGTCCCGAATACACCAATGTCGAGAACGGGATCGGTATCTTTTCGAGCCGTTACAAAAAATCCAGGCTTTACTACATCAGCTCCCTCACTGAGGAGATCCTTATTACCAAGGGGCTGAAGTTTGAATCCGAAATCGGCAAGTGACCGGTCGCCTTTCCTGCCTTTTTGTCACTCATCTGGCAGTATTCCCTGCTTTGGCATAATGATTGAACCATCCCCTGGCATTAAAATTACCCTACCCCACGGGGGAGGGGTAACGGGTAGATTTCACGGTACGTGGGCCGGAGTAAAAGTCCGGTCCTGATTTAAATCGGAATGCACCGGGATACATATCTGAGATTTATGACACTAATCAACAGTTAATAATTTAATATACGATTAGATATGGGTAAAATTATTGGAATTGATTTAGGTACGACAAACTCCTGTGTGGCGGTCATGGAAGGCAATGAACCCGTTGTGATCCCCAACAGCGAAGGCAGACGGACAACGCCTTCCATCGTTGCATTTACGGAAAACGGTGAACGAAAGGTCGGGGATCCTGCCAAACGGCAGGCCATCACCAATCCCCAGAAGACGATCTATTCGATCAAGCGGTTCATGGGCGAGACCTTCGACCGTGTTCAGAAGGAAATGGCCCGCTTTCCTTTCAAGGTGGAAAGGGGCGACAACAACACGCCGCGAGTGAAAATCGACAACAGGCTCTATACGCCCCAGGAGATCTCTGCCATGGTGCTTCAGAAGATGAAGAAGACCGCTGAGGATTACCTCGGACAGCAGATTACCGAAGCGGTGATCACCGTGCCGGCCTACTTCAGTGATTCCCAACGCCAGGCCACCAAGGAGGCCGGTGAGATCGCCGGACTCAGGGTCAAGCGCATCATCAACGAACCGACTGCCGCATCCCTTGCCTACGGACTCGACAAGAAACACAAGGACATGAAGATCGCCGTGTTTGACCTGGGAGGCGGTACCTTCGATATCTCCATCCTGGAACTGGGCGACGGCGTGTTCGAAGTGAAATCGACCAACGGCGACACGCACCTGGGAGGAGACGATTTTGACCAGACCATCATGGACTGGCTGGCTGAAGAATTCAAAAAGGACGAGAACCTCGACCTCCGGAAGGACCCCATGGCCCTTCAGCGGCTGAAAGAGGCCGCCGAAAAGGCCAAAATTGAGCTTTCCAGCTCCACCACAACGGAGATCAACCTGCCCTATATCATGCCGGTCGACGGCATCCCCAAGCACCTGGTCAGAACCCTCACGCGGGCGAAGTTCGAGCAGCTGATCGATCCCTATGTCCGCCAGACGATCGAGCCCTGCCGCAAGGCGATGCAGGATGCCGGCCTGAAAAACTCCGACATCGACGAGGTCATCCTGGTAGGCGGTTCTACACGAATCCCCATTATCCAGAAAACAGTGGAAGAATTCTTCGGGAGAACCCCTTCCAAAGGAGTAAACCCGGATGAGGTGGTCGCCGTGGGCGCCGCCATCCAGGGCGGAGTGCTTACCGGAGAGGTGAAAGATGTTCTGCTGCTGGATGTGACACCCCTTTCACTGGGCATCGAGACCCTCGGCGGCGTGTTTACACGCCTGATCGAGGCCAACACCACCATACCGGTGAGAAAATCGGAAGTGTTCTCCACCGCCTCGGACAGCCAGCCATCAGTGGAAATACATATCCTTCAGGGCGAACGGCCAATGGCGCACCAGAACAAGAGCATCGGCCGGTTCCATCTCGACGGGATACCTCCCGCGCCAAGAGGCATACCCCAGATCGAAGTCACGTTCGACATCGACGCCAATGGTATCCTTCACGTAACAGCCAAGGACAAGGGAACGGGCAAATCACAGAACATCCGCATCGAAGCTTCTTCCGGACTGACTGACAGCGAGATCCAGCGCATGCGCGATGAGGCAAAGGCTAACGAAGATGCCGACAAAAAGGAACGGGAACGGGTGGAAAAGGTGAACAGCGCCGATGCCATGATCTTCCAGACCGAAAAACAACTTAAGGAATACGGTGACAAGATCCCATCCGATAAGAAGGAAAATATCGAACGCGCCCTGTCAGACCTGAAAGCAGCTCATCAGAACAAGGACATTGCCGGGATCGACAGCGCCCTGAGCAACCTGAACAATGCCTGGCAGGCAGCCAGCCAGGATATGTACCAGGCCAGCCAGCAACAGCAACCTGGCCAGGAGCAGGGAACCGGCAGCCAGGGAGACACGAAATCCTCCGGAAAGGACCAGGAAGTGACCGATGTCGACTTTGAGGAAGTGAAGAACTGATGTTAATAAAAAATTGACACCCCCTTTCATTTATATGGATATATTTGTAATTGGATAAAGGATTGACCCAATCTGACCAATTACAAATCTATTCATCATGAAGAAACTTTACCTTGTTTTCCTGATTACGACAGGATCGTGCCTTTTTCTGCAGGCACAGAACGCATGGATCAACGAGATCCATTATGACAATACGGGCACCGATGCCGGCGAGTTCATTGAGGTGGTCATCCAGAATGCCGGGAGTTACTCCCTTGCAGATTTTATGGTGACCCTTTATAACGGGCTCAACGGAACCAGCTATGGAACAAAGACCCTGGATCTTTTTACAGCCGGCGCTACCAGTAACGGCTTCTCCATCTATTATTTTACTTATCCCTCCAATGGAATCCAGAACGGATCGCCCGACGGGATGGCCCTGTCGTATCAGTCAGTGTTGATCCCGGGTCAGTTTCTCAGCTATGAAGGAGTTTTTACAGGCTCGGGGGAAGTGGCCGATGGTGTACTCTCCGTGGATATCGGGGTACTGGAAGGGGGAAGTGACCCCCTGGGATTGTCCCTCCAGCTCTCCGGGTCCGGCACGCAATACGACCAGTTCAGCTGGCAGGGTCCGGCTGATGACACCCCGGGCCAGCTGAACAATGGCCAGTCCTTCGGCGGTACACCAACCAACTCCATCCAGTATGCCTTTGCGAAATCCGCCACCGAACTGGATGTGATCTACAACCTCGCAGTGACCTCCGTCAACCCGGCCAACTACCTCCTTACGGGTACCGCCCCGATCACGTTCACAACCGCTGTTATCGACGGGACAGACAACAAGCTGGTGCACCTCACCGGCCCATCCGCCAGCATGACAGGCGATCATGTGGTGGATAAGATCCAGGATACATCCATTCCTTCAGAATATGATTTCTACGCGGGTATCATGCCTGTTTCCTACACCAATACGACCAACCCGGACGGTTTGATGGACAATACCCATTTCGCCACCTTCCAGGGGATCATCTCTGCTGATGATGCGTTCAACAATGTCTGGATCAGCGATAATGCATCGGCTTATCACGGGGTGATGATCTATGATAATAATTTCGACGCCCTGGTCAGTGTGGGAGACGAGGTGCTCATCCGGTCAAAACGCGATGTGTATAACAACCTCACCGAACTGGTCACAC
>JAQUQD010000079.1 GCA_028716265.1 Bacteroidales bacterium
TCTCCTACCAGGGCACGGTGGTCGCCGGTCAGTTCCTGAGCTGGGAGGGAGTGTTGACCGCAACGGACGGCCCTGCCAACGGAATGACCTCTACGGACATCGGAGTGGCTGAATCCAGCGCCACCCTCGTCGGACAGTCGCTGCAGCTGGGTGGCACCGGCAGTATGTATGCTGAATTCACCTGGCAGGAGGCCCAGCAAGCCACCATGGGTGCGATCAATGCCAACCAGCTGTTCGGCGCGTTCACACCTGATCCTGAACCTTCCGGGTATCCAACTGATTTTGCTGCCAGCCCCCAGGGATTCGACATTGTGGTCACCTGGACCGATGCCACAGGAACCCAGCTGCCCCACCGGTACCTTATCCTTGCTGCTGACGGTATCATTTCCACTACACCCCAGGATGGTGTACCTGTGGCCGATGACACTGATTTCACCGACGGGAACGGCGCAGCCAACGTTGACTTTGGCGCCGGGACCCTCACCTTCAGCGGACTGACCGCCGCCACCACCTATTACTTTAAAATATTCCCCTATACGAATTCGGGTGAATACATCAATTATAAGAACGACGGCACCCCTCCGGAGGCTGAGACGACCACTTCCAATCTAAAGGTGATCCATCAGGAAGACTTTGAAAGCCAGACCCTGGGCGATTGGCAGACCTATTCGGTGACCGGCGACCTGGTATGGGAGCCTTCCTCCTTCAGCAACAACTGGTTCGCCCGGATGAGCGGATTCAGCGGCAGCCCCCTGGAAAACGACGACTGGCTGATCTCACCTCCCCTGAACCTTGAAAATTACCATAACGAGGTCCTGACCTTCATCTCTGCCATGAACTATGCGGGCCCGGCGCTGCAGGTCAAGATTTCCACGGATTATGAAGGTTCAGGCAATCCGGGCCAGGCGGAATGGACTTCCCTTGAGGCGGTCCTGTCGCCGGGAAACTGGGAATGGGCCTCGTCCGGACAGGTAGATATCTCCGCGTATGACGGGAATCAGGTATTTGTTGCCTTCCAGTATACCAGCACCACTACGGAAGCAGCCACCTGGGAAGTGGATGATATTGTGATCGTCGGCGAAGCCAACGTGGGAATGGTTGATCCTGCCCCGGCAATCGAAATGAATGTTTATCCCAATCCTGCCACCGGTCAGATCCAACTGAATCTTCCTTTGGGCAGATATGAGGGAATACTCTATTCGGTACGTTGTGAAATAATCAGACGCTACATACTGGATGGGAATAACTTTACAATCAGTCTGGAAGAGGTTCCGACAGGATTGTATATACTCAGGATAACCGATCTTGAAAAGGGTACACTAGGTAGTGCTAAAGTTAGCGTCAGATGAAATTTTAACTCCGACATTGGCGTTATCTGTGACGGAGGAGTGTGACGTAATTTTGTTTAACCACGGCGTACACGGAGGGTTCACGGAGAACGCAGAGTAATAAATACCTTATTATCAATCCTCCGTGTTCTCCGTGCCTTCTCCATGATCTCCGTGGTTAAAAGAAAATAATTCCATCTCGATGAATCCTTTCATCTCAGAAATTAATTATACGGCATTTTTTATCCCCAGGTCGCATTTGCGAGGCATATTCCTTCTGATGAGCTTTCTGCTGTGCACCGTATCCCTTTTTTCTCAGGTAACCGGTGAGAAACAGGCCAGAACCGGTTCCCAGCCCATTCGGCTGGAGATCGAAACACGGCAGGATACGGAGCCTTTCACGGTCATACCGTTTGGCCCGGCGGGCATGCTGCTGTTCTATGAAAGCGTGGTCAGTACCGACGATAAGGACCATACGGTCTGGATATTCAAACTCTACGATGTCAATTTTCGTCAGGTCTGGATTCAGGAGATGCCGATCCTGAAGGACCTGAAATATGACAGATCCGTTAGCCATAACAACCAACTATACCTGATCTTTTACAACGGCGAAAAGAATTTTCCGGGGAATAATTTTGAGATCGTGGTCGTTCCATGTGATAAGGAAGGACTGATAACGGCCAAGACCGGAAAGATACCTGACAAGTGCCTGCTCGCACACTTCCTGATCTGGAACCAGACAGCACTTCTGGGGATCATCACCGATGAAGACCAGTCTTTTTTCGTCAGCTTTGACATGACTTCCGGAGAACAGCAATCCACCCCGGTCACCGATGCCAGGTTCACCTTCCTTCTGGATATGAAAGTTGACACGACTGCCGGGATCCTGCACACATTCTATAAGGCCTACGACGATAAGGCCAATGAGTTTATTTTTTACAGACAGTTCAATCCACGGGGCGACAGCCTGCTTACCGTTCCGATAAACAACGATGCCACGAAATACCTTGTCAACAGCGGCGAGATCCTTTTCCCCGATGACCGTCAGGTACTGATCATCGGGACATTCAAGGACAGTCCCAAAGGGAAAATGGACAACGTATATACCGGCCTCGACATTGAATCATCCGGAATATTTGTGGCCCGGCTGAACGGTACACAGAATGATTTCATTAAATACTACAATTTTTCCGAATTTTCCGGATTTTATAAGAACCTCTCAGTCAGCGATCTGTCGAGGATCAGGAAACGGGACAAAAAAGGCAACGAGATCACGATCGATTATAACCTCCTGGTACACAACATCATTCGCCTGGAGGGCGGCTATGTTTTTGTCGCGGAAGCGTATTATCCTGAATATCATACAGTTACAAGAATGATGTACGATTGGTACGGTCGTCCCATGCCATCCTATTATAACGTATTCGACGGTTACAGGTATACCTCGGCGTTCATCACCAGGTTCGATAAAGAAGGTAACATGCTCTGGGACAATGGGATGGAGCTATGGGATATTCTTTCGAATAAACTGGAGAACCGGGTCAATGTGATCTTTGACGGGGAGGAGACCATTATGGCGTTCAATTACAAGGGAGAGATCACCTATAAGGTCTTTACAGCCACCGAGGAGCAGCAGGCACTCGAATACGTGCCGATCGAGTCGAAGCATGCCCGCGATAAGATGACCTCGGAATCGGGCAGTAACATGCTTTACTGGTACAGGAACTACTTCCTGGTCTATGGATACCAGCGTATCCGCAATACGATGCTCAGCGATGAGGATAAACGCTATGTATTTTATGTGAATAAAGTAGCGTTCGATTGAATTACCGGATCCGCTTCTTTTCCTGCTCCACCTTATCGATACGATCCTTTTGGTCAGCGATCTGCTGTTCAAGGCTTTCAACTTCTTTCTCCAGCTGGTCGATGGTACGCTCTGCTTCCTTGATGTCGTTTTTGTATTCCACGATCCTTTTCAGTTCTTTTTCCCGCTGATTTTCCATCTTTTTCTTTTCGCGCTCCAGCCCGCCGAGTTCTTTGTCTGCAACCTTGTATCCTTCCGGATCGTAGGATTTAAGGGACGCGACCACGGCTTTCTTATTCTTTATCTCGGTGTTCTTGAGTTCCATGTCGGCATCCAGGATGTCGATCGTTTCCTCCGACCGGCGTATGTTTTCTTCATTCACCTTGATTGATTTCTGCTGCTTTTCGATGGCACCCACCTGATCTTTACGCTCTGATTCCAGACTCTTTAGCTGTGCGTTCTCATCGGAGAGCTTCTGGTCATATACTTCGATATATTGACCGACTGCAAAGTCCCTTACTGCTGATTTCAGGGCAACGGCAAGCTCTTTCTGCCTGGGATCTGCTGCCATGGTGCTCAGGAATACGCTGTCGACCTCAAAGCAGGCGGTCACCCTGATATTGGAATCCAGGTCATAGACCGAGCTGTACACATTGACCGAATCCAGGGTGATCTTTTTGAAGACAGCGCCATGGATGAACAGTTCGTTGGAAACCGCCTGCACTTTAAGTTTGGTTCCCGACTCAAGGAATTTGATCCAATCTTTCCTGACGGATTCAAATTTTCCGCCGGGAATATCTACGGTGAAAGCAGGCTGGCCGCCCCGGGAGATGGTTTTGTTTTCCTCTTTCACCTCAATGGTAACCTGGGAATGGATCACATGCATACCCATGAGAAGGCAGGCAAAAAGGGTGATGGTCTTTTTCATGATGGATGGGTCTTAAAAATTTTGTCCGCAGTTTATCAAATTTGATACCAGATTGTTAACGTGTTGTTTCAATAAGCCGGACAAGCATGACTCCATGGTGGTTCACCGGGAATTTGAGTTCCCTGTTGTATGTTCCCACGTCTTTCTGACGCCACAGGTCCCTGACCGATCTGGCCCCTGTGATCCCCATTTCCTCCCATGTCACAGACACTGTGTCGCTCCTGGCCTCTCCTTCCCAGTCGAACATGCCTGCAGGGGAACGGTCGCCGGTGCTGAACAGGCCGACGGCCATGGATCCATCTTTGAGGGGTTTGGCCCAGACCTGTCCTGTGGAGGTTTCTTTGACCTTGACTGCCGGTTTGCCGAGGGGATCCTGGTTGATGGCGATCACCTCGTCGTTGGTCAGCAGGTTCTGGGTAAAATCATCCAGGCTGCTCAGGTCGCATCCGATCAGCAGGGGTGCTGAGAGCAGGCACCAGAGGCTTATATGGGTATATTGCTCATCCGGTGTGAGCCTTGAAGGATGCAGGCTGGGTCCCCATCCCACCTTGCCCACCACCAGCATATCAGGATCATTCCAGTGCCCCGGGCCGGTAAAGGGAGCGCATTTGTCCTGGCTGAAGCCGATCCCAGCCATGCTGTTCCAGGTATCTACGATGTCGCCGGTCGTTCTCCACAGGTTGCCCCCGAACGTGGCGCCCCATTGCCACACTTCGCCCATCCCGTACTGGCAGAGACTAAAGACGATATCCCTTGGAATTTTCATCAGGGCGCTCTGCATGTTCAGGTAGGGTTTCTGCAGCTCCGTCAGGCTGTGATCCCTGGCGATCCGTTCATAGGAGCACCAATCGTATTTCAGGTAGTCGATCCCCCAGTCGGCCCAGGTGCGCGTGTCCTGCTCCTCATGTTCCCATGAACCCAGGAATCCGCCGCAGGTGTGGGTGCCGGGCGAGGAATAGATTCCCAGCTTGAGCCCCTGGCGATGGGCATGATCCCCCAGGGCTTTCATGTCGGGAAATTTATCGTTGGCAGGCAGCTCACCCGAAGACAGCCGGCTGTCCGCCTCCCATCCGTCGTCAATATTGATGAACGACCATCCGTGGTCGGCCAGCCCGCTGCTGACCATCGCATCCACGGCGGCCTGCACCTTCTGCTGGTCCACGCTCAGTCCCCAGCAGTTCCAGCTGTTCCACCCCATCGGAGGAGTCAGGCAGATCGTATCCCCAATACGGATCAAAAGCGTCTTTTCATCCGAACCCAATGCATTCATTGCCCTGATCCTGACAGCATAATCGCCTTTCGATCCGCAGGAGCCGGATATGATCCCCGTCTCCTGGTCGATGTTCAACCCATCAGGCAGGTTCTCCGCCACGCACGTCAAAGGTCTTTTTCCGGTCACCGGAACCTTGTACAGGAAGGGATTTCCGTGCCGTGCACCATACACGTCCGGTCCGTTGATCCGTGGCTTTTCCGGTGACGCTGGAGTCAGGATATATGGTTCGGCAGCAACAGGCATGACAGGTACTGGCGCGGACTTGTTGTACGTGATCTGTGTGTTGAGCCAGTCGGCATGATCCCATCCGATACCATCGCCACCGTCTGAAACATACAATCCCAGCTTTTTGACGTCCGACACGTCCAGCTTCACCTGCCGTGTAGGATCTCCGTAATGCATAAGGCCGCTGTGCCATAGGATCCATCCGTCGGCAAGCACGAAAAATTCAACCGACGCTTTTTCGCCACTTTCGTCGTCAATTCCTACGAAGCTGTGAAACGTGACAGCTCTGCCCTTCAGATCCAGCAGCATGGTGCTGGCCGCATGCGTTCCCACTCCGCGCTCATACACCTGGCCCGCCACGGTGAGCGGATTTCCTTCCACGCTCCGACAGGCAGTCACCTCTCCCCATCCTGCGCTCATGGCGGACAGATCCAGCTCGTCCAGATAGAGGCGCGACTCCTGGTTGCAGCAGGAGAAAAGCTGACACGTAATGATGATACTCAGAAGGGTTCTTTTCATAGGGATTGCATTGGATTTTTTTGTTATTTTGTTGTACAAATATAGCGAATAATTAACTCACCCCACGTCCACCTCTCCTTCAGGAGGCGGAGTACTATTAATACTTTTACCATCATGGTCGGCGATCAGAAGCTATACGAAGTCCTGGACAAACTGGGCATAACGTTCGAATACCACGAACATCCTCCCGGGCATACGATCGAAGAAGCACTTAAATACTGGAAGGATATCGATTCCACGCATTGCAAGAACATCTTCTTCCGCAACCACAAGGGCAACCGTCACTACCTGGTGATCATGGAGCACAGCCGCCAGCTCGACATCCACGACCTTGAAAAACGGCTGAAGCAGGGAAAGCTCACCTTTGCCTCACCGGAACGAATGCAGAGGTACCTGGGGCTGACGCCGGGATCCGTATCGTTATTTGGTCTCATACACGACCAGGAAGATCATGTGCATGTCTTTTTCGATGAGGCCCTGCTGAAGGCCAAACGCCTCAGTTTTCATCCCAACCTCAACACAGCCAGTCTGGTGATCACGTTCGACGATATGATGAAGTTTCTTCGCTGGGCAGGGAATACGTACGAGTTTTTACGATTATACGATGATTAACTAATTCTTCCTTAAAAATTTTTCATCCTTACCTTAACCCCTAAACCCGTTTTATTTGAACGTTACAAGGCTTCAACCGCTACGCGGTAATCGTAGGAAAAGATTCATATTTCGTTACTTCAGTGGCGTTTCGTTCCAATGTATTGGAATTTGTATCTTGAGATTTGGAATTTTACCAGTATTCCGTGCTCCAATCGAACTACATAACTAACCTGATCCAGCGCGGTGAGAATCAGACGCTGGATTTCAAGTTCGAGATCTCCGATTCGCGGAAGATAGCGCGGACGCTGGTGGCGTTTGCGAACACCGATGGCGGCACGCTGCTGATCGGGGTGAAGGACAATGGCGTGGTTGCCGGCATCCGGTCGGAGGAGGAGAAGTACATGGTGGAGACGGCGGCGCTGCTTTACGTGCATCCGACGGTGAGGTATGCCACGAAGGAGTGGGAGATTGAGGGGAAGACGGTGCTGGAGGTGGTCATCGCCAGGGGAGAGGAACGGCCCTATTTTGCACTGGAGCCCGATGGCAAATGGATGGCGTATATCCGTGTGAACGATCAGAACCTGCTGGCGAACCGGGTGCTGCTGAAAGTCTGGGAAAAGACACCGGAAGCGGAAGGAGTCGTGATCCGTTATACCGAAAAGGAAAGGTTGTTTCTCGATTACCTGGATCGGAACGGGACCATTACGCTGCTGGAGTTGTGTCAGCTTACGGATCTTTCACGCAGCAAAGGGGAGGAAATGCTGGTGAATTTTATTTTAATGAAGGTCATCGAGATGGTGTTCACGGAGAAGGAGGTGTATTACCGGTTTGGGGAAACAACGCAATAAATATTCCGGTTCGCTGCACCGCAATTTAAAAATAATTCGCCACGAAGGGTTTTTTCTTGGCCTGCTTGTCCCAGCAGAGCTTGATCTCGTGCGAGCCGACGTTATAACTACCGATGTCGCCGAGATAGGAATCGAACGAATACCCGATCTTCAGGCGGGAATTCACACGCACTTCCGTCAGCAGCACGAACGACCGGGTGTTCGACCGGTACGAGGCCCCCACCCAGATCAGGTTGTTGATCTTCAGCGCCGTGTTGATGTCCACCCCCCAGTTGCCCTTCTCCCAGTATTTCACCAGCACCGAGGGCTTCAGTACCATGTTTTTTATTTTAATGAATCCGCCGGTATATAAATACGCATTTTGCGAGAAGATAAATTCAGAGTACTCATCATTATTGTAAAGGGAAAAGAAGTATTTATCAAAAAGGTGCGTTGTGGAATAACCCATGAAGAAATAGGGCGTGTAATAATAAGTGCCAAAATTAGCGTCCGGTAGCAGCAGCGGCTTGGGCTGTACGACCAGGTAATAGTCGTTCATGTCTTCCATGTTCAGCCTCTGCCAATCAATCCGTGTCTGCTTGAATCCGAACTGCAAACCCAGCGATAACTTACCCTTGGGCAGATCGAGAAGATAAGCATACGTGGTCATTAGGCCAAAGTCAATGGTTGGGCCCAGCCGATCCATGTACATATACCCGCCAAGGCCCACCTTTTCGTTGTGCAACAGTCCCTGTCCGCTCAGTGTAATGGTATTCGGTACATCGTTCAACCCGATCCATTGGTGCCGGTCAACCAGGTTGAAGAAAGGATCATCTGCTCCGGTTACCTATCAAAGCCAGGGGCTTGCACGTATGCTGGGCCTTGAGAACCTCTACATTACCTTCAGCGGTTACTGGCCCGAGAAAGGGGCGATGATGCGCACCTGCTCGTTCAAGGAAACCGAGGCCTATTCAGTATGTGCACGCCTGGACAATACGAGGGGGAAAGTGCTGGTGGTTGCCTCCGCAGGCAATACGGCCCGCTCGTTTGCACGGGTGTGTTCGGATAATGATATTCCATTATTACTATGCGTGCCGGAGGACAATATTGACGTACTCTGGTTCGATGGACCGGTGAAGGAGAATGTACGGCTGATTGTTTCCCGTTCTGGCGGCGATTATTATGATGCGATCCATTTGTCGAATATTGCCTGCAAGCAATCCCGTTTTATTGCTGAAGGCGGAGCAAAAAATGTGGCGCGAAGGGACGGGATGGGAACCACCGTGTTATCTGCAGTTACAACCCTGGGCCGCATTCCCGGTTATTATTTTCAGGCCGTTGGCAGCGGAACCGGTGCCATTGCCGCCTGGGAAGCCAACCTGCGTTTGATCGAAGACGCCAGGTTTGGGCGAAATAAGATGAAGCTGATGGTATCGCAGAATGCACCTTTCACGCCCATGTATGACGCCTGGAGAGCGGGCTCACGCAGCCTTCTGCCGATGGACGACGATCTCGCCCGGAGGCAGGTTGAGATCATCCTGGCCAAGGTGTTGTCGAACCGCAGGCCTCCGTATTCCATTCCCGGAGGATTGTATGATGCGCTGATGGACAGCGGGGGAGATATCCTAGTGTCCACTAATGAGGAAGCCCTGGCTGCGGCTCGCCTGTTCGAAGAAACCGAGGGCATCGACCTGCACCCCGCAGCTGCTGTGGCGACTGCATCGCTGGTACAGGCGGTCAGTGATCAGCGTATAGATTCCCGGGCGGTCATAATGTTAAATATCACCGGCGGGGGAGAAGAGCGGTTTAAAAAGGAGCATGAATTGCATTACCTGAAACCTTCGCTGGTCTTTGATATCGATCCGGATGTGGGAGAGGTACTGCGTGGGATTGAGGAGCTGTTTGGTTAAAAATTCCAAATTCCATGATCCAAAATCCAAACAAATTCCAAATTACAAATTCCATGCGGTTGGACGTTGGAGAGCTGCAGACGCTCATTATCGGCCACAACTGACGAGGAGATGAATTCTTGTTTCATCCTTCCTGTCGTCAATCAACTTCTCCATCTACATCCACCTCTGTTTCTGATACCGCACAAGCTCTCCCACCGACTTATAGTACAGAGGGAAGGATTAAAAGGACAATATGTTCAATTTCAAAGGCAATCCTTTTATATTCAAGAATTTCTTTGTCAGACGGAATGTATTGATCGCCAGGATATCTGACACTGACGCCAAAATCACTCAGATTTAACGGATCAATATGGTCAAAATCAGGATCAATGCCTGCACATTGAGATAATAGAAATTCAATATTATGTGTTTTGATGATTTCTTTTCCATGAAAGATCAGGTAAGCCTTTAAATATTTCTCTGCCATTTGTTGGCAATGAAAACATATTACGGTTGGAGCTACAATTTCAGGTTCGATCAGGCGTAAAATGGCAAGTTTGTCCTCCTGGGCTTTCTGGATCCATTCGAGAATATAATCTTTTTGCTGGCGATTCATATTAAAACTCCCTCCTGAGAAGCATATCGTATAATATGACCTGATCGTGCTTTATTAAGTTTATATTCAGCGTCGCTTTGAATGATGATATCAACCGGTAAATTCTTTTTGGCAAGTATTTTCCTGATTTGGGCCTGATAGTTCCATTTTTGCGTAATATCCATTGCTTCATCAACAATGATTACAAGATCGTAATCGCTTGAGGCATTGTGATCGCCTCTGGCCCGGGAGCCAAATAAAAGAATTCCACACTGGGGAAAAAAAACATTAAGTGTACTTTTAATAATATTTAATTTTTCATCATTCATAGCAACTTTAAGTTTTTATACTTCAAAGATACAAAATATGGTGAAACTTGAGATAAAGGATCACATCGGATTTCATCCTTCCTTTCGTCAATCTACTTCACCTTTCACTTCTGAATCTACCTGGGTAATCGGCAATGGATGTTCAGGGAAAGTCAACAGTCAGCAGTCAACAGTCAGCAGCCGACAGTCAGCAGTCGACGGTCAGGTGCATTACCAGTTTCGGGTGAACTTTTCAGGGTTGTTTATCATGTGATCGATCATTCGGCCAATTTCCTGTGAATCATTTAAAAGAATCAGGCTTATCTCTTCCGGCAGGTACTGACATGCAGTTGAAAATCTAAGCCAAACCTGTGTTTCGGTATTTTCCATATCAGCATCGGATAACTTACTGACAAAATGAGAGGGATACCTTCTTTTTCTATACGCTTCTGCCAGGTTGGCACAGACCGCCCTGGAGGATCTTCTGATTTGATCGGTCAATGAATATTTCTCCTCTTTAGGAAAATTTTTGCTTTGCTCAAATATTTTCATCGCCAGTTCAAAGGATTTCTTATACACTTTCAAATTTATCAATCCTGTTCCCATAGGTTTTTTATAGGTTAATCCCGATTTCTTTAAAATGTACCCCCTATTTTCCTAAGAAAATGTAAAATTTTGACTGTTGACTGTTGACTGTTGACTGTTGACTGCTGACTGCTGACTGCTGACTAAAAAAAATCCTCCAAAATTTGGATTTTAGATTAATATCGAGTAATTTTGTTGCTCAATATTGAATACGATCCAAATGCTGGAAGCTCTGATCACCTCCAAAACCCGGATAAAGCTGTTGATGAAGTTCTTCCTCAACAGCAGCACCACCTCGTACCTGCGCGACCTGTCGGCCGAGTTTGGCGAGTCGAGCAACGCCATACGGCTGGAGCTCAACCACCTGGAAAAGGCGGGGCTGCTCGGGTCCAGTACGCAGGGCAATAAGAAGGTATTCCGGGCCAACCGTGAGCATCCGCTTTTTGGCACCATCCGGCAGCTGTTGATGAAGCATACCGGCATTGATCAGATCATCGATCAGGTCATCAAGAACCTACGGGGGCTGCACAGCGCCTATCTGACCGGAAGCTTTGCCCTGGGAAAGGACAATCCGGTGATCGATATTTTATTGATCGGCGACGATATTGATACAGCTTATTTGCTCAAACTTATACAGAAAGCTGAAACGCTGATCAGCCGGAAGATCCGGTATATGATCATCAAACCGGAGGAAGTGCAGAAATATTTACCGGCGTACCCTGAGGCGCTTTTGTTGTGGCGGGAAGCAGTCAGCAGTCAGCAGTCAGCAGTCAGCAGTCAACAGTCAACAGTCAACAGTCAGCAGTCAGCAGTAGAACAATCGAACAACGAATAACAACGAATAACGCGAGGCCTCCTGACTTTCGTCAGGATAAATTTCAGGCCGGGCAAATAACTAATTAAACCATAACTGATCTTTAATCATGTCCTATCGCGATAAAGTAACCGTTTACTCAGCCGAGGCTTACAACCGGTCAATCATCTGGCATCTGGTTGAGATCATTCGGGATCTTCCCCAGTCGCATGAACTGGGATTCAGGCTTTTTAAACGGAATATCAAGGCCCTTTACCGGCAGTCGCTGCTGGGCTTCGCCTGGGCATTGTTCCCTCCGTTGATGACAGCGGCTCTCTGGATCTTTCTCCGGGGTA
>JAQUQD010000080.1 GCA_028716265.1 Bacteroidales bacterium
CCTCATCCAGCGCATTTTTTGCCTGGGCCTGAAATAAAAGGAACCAGGCTCCAACCGGCCCGTAGGCGTTTTTAAACCTGACCGGAATGAAGCGGACTTCCTGGCAGGTGAGTTCAGCCCCTGCACGCAGGGTGAAATACGTGCTGGAACCTGAGTTGAACGGAGGATACCACGACCTGCCCAGGCCCTCACCGACGGATCGGGGGCGGAACACATGGACAGCACCGCCCATGGCGATAAGAACTGCTCTGGCGTGGAAAACATAAAATTTATTTTCCCTTACACTGAAACCTGCAGCGCCCACACAGCGTCCTTCTTTTATCAGCGGCTCGGTGACAAAGATCCGTTCATAATAGGATCCTTTTTCCCCCAACTCGTGCAATGCATTCTTTGCGGCTTCAGCTACAATGGTCTTGTAGGATTCCCCGCTGATCATGATCTGCCAGCGGCCTTCATTCACATACCGCCCTTCCGTGTCCTTCCAAATGGGAAGGCCCCATTTTTCGAACAGGTGGACCGAAGAATCTACATGCCGTGCAATGTTCGCCACCAGGTCATCCCTGACAATTCCCATGAGGTCACTTTTAACATACCTGACGTAATCGGTCACGGAGTTCTTACCCTCCTTCAATCCAAGGTACATGTTGATGGCCGAGAGTCCCATGGCCACTGCCCCGCTACGGTCCATGGCTGCTTTATCCACCAGCGTGACGCGGAGTCCGTTCTGTTTGGCCCAGTGGGCAGCTTCAAAGGCAGCACCACACGCCGACATGCCGCCTCCAAGGATCAGCAGGTCGGTTTCTACTACAATCGTTTGAAAATTTTCCATCTGCATGCGGGTTACAGGGTGCTTAGCTCATTTGTTCCGAGTGATGCTGGTTCGGTCCGCAGAAGTGGACTTTTAAGGTCTGCCGTTCCGGTACTGAACCCGACATCGGGAGAAATGGAGCCCTCGGGTGTCGTGCGTATGGGAAAGCGAAACCGCTTGATCGTATTATTACGGAATTTGACCGTCCAGAGTATGGCATCGGTTCCGCGGAGGGGCTGCACCACACCTCCAAGAGGGACAAAGTCGGCGTAGCCCCGCACTTCGATGGCCTGAACGGGGCATATCTTTACGCAGCTGTAACACTCCCAGCACATCTCCGGCGCACGGTTGTACGCTTTGCTGATATCCTTGTTAAGGACCATCAGGTCATTGGGACAGATGTACTGGCAGGCTGTGCGGTCGAGGGCCTTGCAGCCGTCGCATTTTTCGGTGATGATGTAACTGGGCATGGATAAGGTTTTTAGCTTGTAGCTCGTACAAACATAGCCATTTTCCAGTATTAGGTATATAAACAGGGATTATTTGTAATAATTCTAATATTATTTCCGTGAAAATCAGCGTCCTCCGCGTTATCCGCGTCCTATTGGTATTGGAACACGCATGACGCGGATCACACGGAGTTTCGCGGAGATTAATAATGAGTTTTAAGAGTTAATACGATCTCAGAGGATTTTGTGACCCGGAGAAAGAAGATTCTTTCGAAAACAGAAGATAATCTTTTTACTTTTATAAAAAAAAGATTGAGGATCTCACACTTCACGGTTGCTTTACTGCTTTTCACCACTATCCTCCATCCTCCGGCCTGTGATCAGACCGTTACCAGAAGGGTGGAGAGCGGGCAAGATATGTCTGCCGGTCAGCCCGTTCAAAATTACGCCCTCATAAGGCAACAGGATACTCCCGATGAGATCATCCGCAAAGCTGCCAGGGTTTTCCCGACCGGCCAGCAGCTCGCCTGGCAGAAGGACGAGTTCAATGCGTTCATTCATTTTGGTCTGAACACCTTCACGGACCGTGAGTGGGGCAATGGAACCGAAGATCCTGCATTGTTCAATCCATCCGATTTTAACGCCAGGCAGTGGGTGGGAGTGATCCGGGATGCAGGATTGAAGATGCTGATCCTCACCGCCAAGCATCATGATGGTTTTTGCCTGTGGCCCAGTCAGTTTACCGATTACTCTGTTATGCATATCTCCTGGAAGCAGGGTAAGGGCGATGTCGTTGGCGAAGTGGCTTCGGCCTGCCAGGAAGCCGGAATAAAGTTCGGGATCTATCTTTCGCCCTGGGATCGTCATGAACCGACTTATGGTGATTCACCCCGGTATAATGCATATTTCCGGAATCAGCTGCGTGAGCTGCTGACCAATTACGGGGAGATCTCTGAGGTCTGGTTTGATGGAGCCTGCGGGGAAGGTCCCAATGGAAAAAGGCAGGAATACGACTGGCTCTCCTATTACCGCGTGATCAGGGAACTGCAGCCAAATGCGGTGATCTTTGGCATGGGGCCTGATGTGCGGTGGGTAGGGACCGAATCGGGTGACGGAAGGGAAACCGAATGGAGTGTGATTCCTGATGTGATCCGTACATGTGATTCCATTCCGTTGTCCGGCCCTTTTCCCGTCGACTCTTTGTTCATCCCGGGCGACCGGATTGCGAAGGATCTGGGTAGCAGGGAAAGGATCATGAAGGCAAAAACACTCTCATGGTACCCATCTGAGGCCGATGTCTCGATCCGGCCCGGCTGGTTCTATCATGATGATCAGGATAGCCTGGTGAAATCTCCCGGACAGCTGGTGGATCTTTATTTCAGCTCGGTGGGCCGTAATTCGGTTCTTTTATTGAACATTCCACCGGATAAGAGAGGATGGATCCATGAGGTTGATGTCAGCAACCTGTTGGATATGAAGAAAATGCTGGACCGGATCTTTGATACGAATTTGCTAACGGGAGCCGACATCCGGGCCAGCCATGAAATCAAGGGCCTTGAGGCTTTCAGGGTAGCTGACGGTGATTATGATACCTTCTGGACAGCTGATTCGTCAGAGACTTTCGCCACCATTGATATCGCGTTTCCTCAAGCTGCCTCCTTTGATGTGCTGATGCTTCAGGAGAACATACGAAACGGGCAGCGGATTGAACAGTTTCGCCTGGAGGCATTCATTGCAGATCAGTGGCAAACGGTATGTAATGGAACTACCGTGGGGTACAAAAGGCTTCTGCGATTCGATACAGTAGAAACTGACCGGATCCGGCTGGTGATATCGCAATCCAGGCTGAATCCGGAGCTGGCAGAGGTTGGGGTGTATAGTAGCCGATAGTCAGTAGCGAGTAGCCGGTCATCACAATCAACTGGGGAGGCGGGTGATGGGGTAATCGGCGGGTAAAGAAATTTCCATTATTTTTACAGACTTTTAACAAGAAGGATGAAGGATTTAGACGATCATACGATCAGCTCCATTCAGCAATCCACGGCAGAGGATATACTGGCCTTTTTCCTCGGAAGATACCGGGGGAAGGCTGTCTTTTCATCGGGTCTGGGCGCCGAAGATCAGGTGATCACCCACATGATCGCCACTGTGGACAGCAGTACATCTATTTTTACACTCGACACGGGCAGGCTCTTTCCTGAAACCTATGACCTGATCCAGGCCACAGAGGCGAGATATGGCCTAAAGATCCATGTGCTGTTCCCGGATACAGTGAAAGTGGAGAAGATGGTTAGGGAAAAGGGAATCAATCTTTTTTATGACAGTGTGGAGAACCGTAAACTTTGCTGTGGCATCCGAAAGACGGATTCCCTGAAGAGGGCCCTGCAGGGTAACGATGTATGGATCTCCGGGTTGAGGCGCGAGCAAAGTTTTGCCCGCAGGTATACATTGCCTGTGGAATGGGATGACCAGTACTGGTTGTACAAGGTCAATCCACTGGCTTACTGGACTACCGGCCAGGTATGGGACTATATCCACCGGAACCGAATCCCTTACCATCCTCTTCACGACAGAGGATTTCCCAGCATTGGATGCCAGCCCTGCACACGGGCTGTCGAACCGGGGGAAGATCTTCGTGCGGGACGCTGGTGGTGGGAAATGGATGGGCACAGGGAGTGCGGGATACACCGGGAATGAGAGGAGAGAGGAGAAAGGAGAAAGGTTTTTTTTGTTTGTTTTTTTACTCTGGATAGAGAAGGTATTTTTTACGGATAGATTTGAAATTTACCAGATCTTCCTGCCAGGAGGCGCGGATCTGTTCTTCGGTTTTGCCTTCCGTGATCTGTTTCCGGAGGGTGGAGTTGCCTGCCAGTTTATCGAAATAGTCATTGAAAAAGTTTCCCCGGTCCCTCACTGTATTTTCCCAGTATGCATAATGGTTAATCAGCCAGGATAAATTCAATCTTCGGTTTTCCTGGCAGAATTCCCCTGCGCCTGACAGGCTGCTGCCTGTGCATGCCTGGCCTTCGTAGAGTGGATGCCTTGCTTCCGGCCTGCTTTCAGGTTTAAAGAGAAAGCTGCCAATAACAAAGTAAGGATGGCCGATCACCTGAAATGGGTAATCGGTCCCTCTGCCCACACTGACCTGAGTACCCTCAAAAAGGCATAGGGAGGGGTAGAGGCATATTGCCAGATCGTTGGGCAGGTTCGGCGATGGAGCCACCGGCACAGAATAACGGGTGGAATGCGTATAATTTTCGACAGGGATCACGGTAAGCTGGGCTTTGATCCCATTTTCAAGCCAGCCCTCTTCGTTGACCATCCTGGCATATTCGCCAACGGTCATCCCATGGACAACGGGCACTGGATGAAGTCCCACAAACGACTCGTATCCTTTCTCCAGCACGGGCCCGTCAACATAATCCCCGTTGGGATTCGGCCTGTCCAGGACAATCAACGGTATCCCGTTTTCGGCACAGGCTTCCATCACATAGGTCATGGTCGAGATATAGGTGTAAAACCGTGCACCAACGTCCTGGATGTCGAACAGGACCACCTTTATACCTTCCAGGTCTGAGGAAGAAGGTTTTTTATGCGTTCCGTATAGCGATGCGATCGGGATCCCGGTCTTGGGGTCGACCTGGTTTTCGATTTCTTCCCCGGCCTCAGCCATCCCTCTGAAACCATGCTCGGGAGCAAAGACTTTCACAAGGTGAATTCCGGCATCAACCAGGCTGTCCACCAGGTGAACCTGCCCGATCATTGATGTATGGTTTGCCACACAAGCAATCCTTTTCCCCTGCAGATCCGGAAAATACAGCCCAGTTCTCTCCGCGCCCACATTCAGCGCATTCTGTTCAACTAGCATGGCACTGCCTGTTGGCGGCGACTGCTGCCCGCAAAATCCAAGCATCGAAAAAATTACCAGATAAACCAAATATCTCATTTCTTAATAATATATATCTCCTTTCTCCTCTCAATTAAACCGTATCGCTCGTGCCGGCATGATCCGGGCGATGATATACGATGGGACGATCAGCATCAGGGTGCAGATGATCAGGGTTCCGATATTCAGGAGAATGATATGCCAGGGATCAAGATTGATCGGTACGACGGAGACATAGTAGGATTCCTGTGGAAGTTTGATGAGTCCGAAGTGTTTTTGTAAGAGACATATCCCCAGCGCGAAAAGGTTGCCCCAAAGCATCCCCTTACCGATAAGATACACTGCATTATAGAGAAAGATTTTTCGCACGCTCCAGTTAGCGGCCCCAAGCGCCTTGAGGATACCGATCATGCTGGTGCGTTCGAGGATCAGGATAAGCAGGGTGGAGATCATGGTGATTCCTGCCACCAGCACCATCAAAATGAGTATGATCGCAACGTTCATGTCCTGCAGTTTCAGCCAGTCGAACATCTGAGGATATAACTGCTTAATATTAATGGCATCCAGGTCATAGGGGATTTCATTGTAAACGGTTTGCGTGACCTCGTCAATATCTCGGAAATGATCAATCAGTACTTCGTATCCCGATACCTGCCCCGGCGTCCAGTTGTTCAGCTTTTGTATATGACCGATATCCCCAAACACCCAGGTGTTGTCAAAGTCTTCCAGTCCGGTCTCGTAGATGCCGGAGATGCGGAACTTGCGTCCGCGCGTAGTGTTCTCGATTATGAAATACATCCGGATTTCCTGGCCTACCGAAAGGTCGAGGCGCGATGCCAGGTTCTTGGACAGGATGAGATCATCGGTCTTTCCTGTGTCGCTCACCTGGAACACATTTCCCTGAATGATCCGGGGAGTGAAGAACGACCAGTCGTAATTGCTGCCCACACCTTTCAGTACCACTCCTTCCATCTGGTTCTCCGTTTTGATAATGCCGGCCTTCATAGCAAACGTCTGTATGTGCTTTACGCCGCTGATCCCCCTGATTTTCTCCAGGTATGTTTCTTCCATCTCCACTGGTTCCGGCTCGTAGGAAATGTTCGAATCATAACGGGTGATCTGGATGTGTGACCCGAAGCCAACCACCTTGTCGCGTATCTGTTGCTGAAAACCCGTGACGATGGCTACTGAGACAATCATTGCCGACAGTCCCAGCACGATGCTCAGGATGGTGATGCGGGTGATGGGACGCGAAAATCCCGGCTCACCGCGGGCAACGATCCGGTTGGCGATGAAGAGCTCAAGGTTCATATTGTACAAATGTACAAGGATTCATCCTATGAAGATCAAAGAGCAAAGACCAAAAATCAAAGATTTGGTTTCAGGTCTCAAGATCCAAGTTTCAGGTTACAGGTTATAATCTTGCAACCTGCAACCAGTAACCTGCAACAATAAACTTATGATTTTTACTATTTCCACTTTGTTTTTTGATCGAAATAGAGGTTAAGTAAAAACTATTCAAGAGATTTGTAGTGCATTTATTCTTCTATTGAATGAGATCAGGTCTGCGCCTTCTTTACCTTGAAGCCCTCTGCGGGTTTGATCAGATCAAATATCAAATATCACAAAGCGAAGAGCAAATTTTAAATAGAATTCAATAATGAAGGACCGGTTTATTTTCAGGGTACTTGTTTTCATCCTTTTCTTTTTAATCGTCTATCCATCTGGTGGTCAGAATCGGGTGATATTGCATCCCGAACGTGCAAAGGATACCATCAGCAGGGAGGTCTACGGCCATTTTGCCGAGCATCTCGGCCGGTGCATCTATGGTGGCATCTATGTAGGAGAAGATTCACCCATTGAGAATATCCGGGGATTCCGCACGGATGTCATCCGAGCGCTAAAGGAAATGGGCATTCCTGTCCTCCGCTGGCCAGGAGGCTGCTTTGCTGATACGTATCACTGGAAGGATGGTATCGGGCCCCGGGCTGACCGCCCATCGATCGTCAATGTTTACTGGGGCGGGGTGACCGAAGACAACAGCTTTGGTACACACGAGTTCCTGGATTTTTGTGAACTTATCGGGGCAGAACCCTATGTGAACCTTAACGTCGGATCGGGAACGGTCAGGGAAGCCTCCGAATGGGTGGAGTACATCACTTCGGAGAACGATGGCCCAATGACCCGCCTGCGCAAGCAAAACGGAAGGGAAAATCCCTGGAAGGTGAAATATTTCGGGATCGGCAATGAGACCTGGGGCTGCGGTGGCAACATGTCGCCAGGATTCTACGCCGATCTCTACCGGCAGTTCGCCTCCTTTTGCTTTGGGGCCGACTACCTCATAGCCTGTGGAGCCAATGCGGGGGATTATGGCTGGACGGAGGTGATGATGGAAAAAATGAAATATCATTATTGGATGATGCAGGGATTATCGCTTCATTACTATACCGTACCTGGTGAATCCTGGGCGCATAAGGGATCAGCCATCGAATTCAACGAAGAGGACTGGCACACCACCCTGAAAAAATCACTGCACATGGAACGTCTGATAACCCGGCACTCAGAGATAATGGATCGGTATGATCCTCAAAAGACTGTCGGGCTGATCGTGGATGAATGGGGAAACTGGCACGACGTGGAAACGGGCACTAATGCTGGTTTCCTTTACCAGCGAAATACCTTGCGCGATGCAATGACAGCGGCCGTCAACCTGAACATCTTCAACAACCACTGCGATCGGGTGAAAATGGCCAACATTGCCCAGATGGTCAATGTGCTCCAGTCAGTCATTCTGACCAGGGATGACCAGCTGGTGCTAACCCCGACCTATTACGTGTTCAGGATGTACCGGGTTCACCAGGATGCCCTGATGATCCCTGTCACTGCGGAATCGGATGAATATACTCTTAATGGGGACTCGATCCCGTCCCTGAACGTTTCTGCGTCGCTCAAAGATGGTGCGGTGAGTATCACATTATGCAACCTGAATCCGGAGAAAGCTATTTCTGTTGAAATAGAAAGCGCCGGATTTCATTTCACATCAGCTGAAGGATCGGTCATTACCTCAGAGGCTATGAATGACTATAATGATTTTAGCAAACCGGAAAGGGTGATATTCAGGCCGTTTGATCTGCCCGTACCGGGTCGCGGATCTTACGTAGTCAAGCTGCCAGCGAAGTCGGTCGTGCTGGTGCGGTTGACGGTTGGCGGTTAGCGGTCAGCAGTCAGCGGTCAGCAGATAAGAAAAATTGATGTAATTTAAAGTAAATTGATATATATGAACCGAGTCAATTTCATCCTGGTTGTTTTCAGTTTTTTATGGATCGCTGGCTGCCATGAAAAGACAGCAACCATCACCAGCCTTTCCATGCTGGAGGGAGGAAAGACGTTTGCTGTGCCAACGGGGACTGCAGCCGACCAGTATGTGCTGAAAAAGTTTCCCGATGCAGAGATCAAGTACTTTAACACAGTACTTGACTGTGCTATCGCGGTCAAGACAAATAAGGCCGATGCGGCTGTGTACGACAAACCCGTTTTGCAGAACATTGCCGCAAAGAATGAAGGGCTTGTGGTGCTTTCGGAATTGTTGTTTGACGACCAGTACGGTTTCGCGGTCCAGCTGGAAAATCAGGAGTTGAAGACCGTCATGGATGAAGTGCTGGCGGAACTGCAGTCCAACGGAATCTACGATGACATGATGAAGCGGTGGTTCCCGGAGCATGGAAATCCAGAGCCCATGCCTGAAATAGAATCGAATGAAGCGAACGGCATTCTGCGTTTCGGAACATCGGCCGTGACGGAACCCATGTCATTCTATGACGCTGACCGGCGCGTCGTGGGATTTGATATCGAATTCGCCAGCCGGATTGCAAAGAAGCTCAATAAACGGCTCGAGATCATCGACATGGAGTTTGGTGCCATGCTTCCTGCCCTGATCGCAGGCAAGGTGGATATGATTGGCGCCGGACTGTCCATCACGGAAGAAAGGGCCAGGAAAGTACTCTTTTCCAAAAGTTACTATCCCAGCGGGATTGCAGCGGTTGTCAGAAGTGCTGCAGGGGAAAGAAAGGAGGTACGTAGAAAAAGGTACGGGACGATTGACGACGTCAAAGATAGAAGGATCGCCGTGTTACTTGGCTCCATTCACGATGCTTATGTGATGAAAACCTATCCTGATGCGGAACTGCTAGAGTATCAGAATGCTACTGATATATTGACAGCACTGAAGACCGATAAGGCCGATGCAGGTTTTTACGACCACATTTCTTTGACGGAGGTCTTCGCGAAAAATCCCGATCTGGGTATCCTGGCCCAGGATGTGTTTTTTGCTGACATCGCAGCCGGATTCAACGAGGAGAATGACTCATTAAGGGAACGGTTCAATGCTTTTCTTCAGACCATTAAATCCAATGGGATCTATGACGAAATGGTCGGCCGTTGGGTAGATAAAGGACTTAAAGAGATGCCCGACATCATGGTTCCGTCTTCGTCGGAATCCATTCGTTTTGGAGTTGTTGGAGATCTGGGCATGCCCTTTTCACTTTACCATGAAGGAGAACTCACCGGCTTCGACATCGAGCTTGGTAAACGCTTCGCTGCCTCACTTGGCAAGGTATATGTTCCCATGGATATGCCATTCCCCAGCCTGATCGCTGCTGCGTCAACCGGTAAGATCGATCTCATTACTGCCTCCATGATGATCACCGAGGAAAGAGAAAAACGGATTGATTTTTCAGACCCGTATTACCGCTCTGGAGCCACCCTGATCGCACTGAAAAGGAATCTGGCAGCCTATCAGCATGAAGATGCAGGCAGGGCTGAGAAATCCTTTCTGGGAAAGGTGGCCGAAAGCTTCTATGATAACATACTCCTTGAAAAAAGGTACCTGCTGATCCTGGGTGGCCTGAAGATCACGGTGATCATTTCCATTTTTGCGGCCCTGCTCGGCACCTTACTGGGCGGCCTGGTCTGTTTCATGAGGATGTCGAAGCGGAAGCTTCTATCCGGTATTGCCGGTCTGTTCATCACCCTCATCAGGGGCACACCGGTGCTGGTTCTGTTGATGATCATCTTTTACATCATCTTTGCATCGGTGAACATCAACCCGGTGCTTGTGGCTGTGATCGCTTTCGGCATCAACTTCGGCGCGTACGTATCGGAAATGTTCCGGACCTCCATCCAGGGCATCGACAAAGGGCAGAGCGAGGCGGGCATAGCCTCCGGCTTCACCAGGGTCCAGACATTCATTCACATCGTTATGCCCCAGGCATTGCGGCAGGTACTCCCGGTCTATAAGGGCGAGTTCATTTCCCTGGTCAAGATGACTTCCATCGTCGGCTACGTTGCCGTCCAGGATCTGACAAAAGCCAGCGACATCATCCGCAGTCGCACGTTCGATGCATTTTTCCCGCTCATCATGGCCGCTGTCATCTATCTGCTGATCGCCTGGTTGCTGACATGGGCCCTGGACCAGGTGGAAATCTCAGTGGATCCGAAAAGAAAACGTGTGGTAAAAGAAGTGGAGGCCAGCCTATGATCACGGTCAGAAATCTTTCAAAGCATTTTGGCGACCTGGTCGTCCTGCGCGATGTCACCATTGATATCCGGAAAGGAGAGATCATCACCATCATAGGACCTTCAGGTACGGGCAAAAGCACATTCCTGAGGTGTCTCAACCTGCTGGAAATCCCAACCGGAGGGAGCATCACCATCGACGGCATCTCTCTGCTGGCTAAAAAGACCAATGTTCCCAAGCTGCGTCAGAGGATGGGTATGGTCTTTCAATCGTTCAACCTTTATTCGCACCTTTCTGTCCTTGAAAACCTTACCATTGGTCCCATAAAGCTTCAGGGAAAAGGAAGGAGGGAGGCCAGCAAAAAAGCACTTGAACTGCTGAAGCTGGTCGGATTGACGGAAAAGGCCTACAGCTTTCCGGATGAGCTTTCGGGCGGACAGAAGCAGCGGGTGGCCATTGCACGCTGTATGGCCATGGAGCCCGAGATCCTGTTGTTCGATGAACCAACCTCCGCACTTGATCCCACCATGGTCAGTGAAGTGTTGGCTGTCATCCGGCGCCTTGCCAGGGAGGGGATCACCATGGTGATCGTCACTCATGAAATGGAATTTGCCCGTAACATTTCCAGCCGGGTCCTTTATATGGATGAAGGGATCATTTATGAAGAAGGCCCTCCGGAGCAAATCTTCGAAAAACCGCAGAAGGAAAAAACGCGGGCCTTCATCCACCGGATCCGGAGCTGGCACTACGCCATTACCAGCAGGGATTATGACCTGTACCATCTGCAAGCCGATCTGGAAGCATTCTGTGACAAGCATATGCTGCCACGAAAAATAAAAGAAATCATAGTCCATCTGGCTGAAGAGGTGCTTGGAATTCAATCCGATTATTCTGATCTGAGCCTGAACCTCCATTTTTCGGAAAAGGACGGCAACCTGCAAATGGTCTGCGAAAGTGAAGGTGCACCTGTCAATCCACTTGAAGAAGGTGTGCTGGAGGATGAAATAGGATTAAGGCTGATCAGGGCAAGGTCGGAAAGTATGCATTATACATACAAAAACGGGAAGAACATCCTTGCACTAAAGATCAAAGGCTGAGCCCTCCCCGAAAAGAGATTATTTTAGCCTGAAGTCCATTAGATGGTTAATTATCAATTAGAGGGTGTGTCAAAATGAATGTTCTTTTTATTAAACCACGGAGAACCTTTAGATTTGTGTTATTGACAGAGGAGAAATGAAAAAGCAAAATATTGAATGTAATGTATTGATTTTCTTTTCTTTTTGCTTCTTTTTCTTTTCTTTGTTGATAA
>JAQUQD010000081.1 GCA_028716265.1 Bacteroidales bacterium
TCCCGGCAATATTCGATCGGGTTCAGGGGGGATCTGTCTTCTCCGGGCGGCCTCGGGATTTGCCTGGATGAGATCGCCGTGCTGAGCGGCCATTATGATCCCGAATCCGATCCTGTTGAAGGTTACGAAGTTTATCTGGATGGCCACTTTTACGACAGGTATGACCAGACTGGCCGTTACCCGCTGAGGGATCTGCCCCCGGGCTTCCACATCGCCGGCGTGCAGGCAATCTATGAGGGGGGTGAGTCCTTGATCGCTGAAGTTGGCTTTTATTCTACACCCTGCACCTATCTGAACCAGCCTGCAAATTTTTACGGGCTCGTGGAGGGGAATGATATCATCCTTCACTGGGAAGCGCCTCCCGGACTGTCAGGTGCACCCGAAGGAAAACAGGTGCTTGTCAGGAAACTCAATGATCCTGATACTGTTATGCGGTTTGAACTAACTGGCTACCGGATCTGGTATTTCGACAGACTTCTGGCTTATGTACCGGATATTGTGTATGAATTTACCGATACACCCGTCAGTGAATGTGATTCCACCCAGATAATCCGTCACAGGTATACGATCACGGCCGTATACGATCAGGGTGAGTCCTGCAAGCTCGATCCGCCCTATGAAGCCTACAGTAACTGGGGTTACGATATGCCGGGGACCGTTACTGCATCCAAAACCGGTGGCGACTCGGTCATGGTTTGCTGGCTGCCGGCACCCGGCGGGAAGAGTACAGGGTATAACCTCTACAGGAACCGGCAGTTGGTGTCAGCAGTCACGGATACTTTTTACCTTGAGCCGATCGTGAACATGGGCACATGGAACTATGAAGTGACAGCCCTGAATCAGGATGGCAAGGAGTCATGCTTCGCCGGACCGGCAGTCTTTTCATGCAGGACCAACGGATTGAAAGGAAGGGTGGATGACGTGGCCACGCAGAATCCACTGGCCGGTGCCATGATCCTGCTGATCCCCGGGAATCATTCGGTCCTCTCCGAGAAGAATGGAACCTATTGCCTGGAAGATATCCCTCCGGGAACCTACCAGGGATCGGTCTCCCTGACAGGGTATCATGGCCGGGATTTCCAGGTGATCATTGGCGAATCAGGATTTGCGACGCGAAACATCCTCCTGGCGGATTCATCACTGTCGTTGTTGCCTTTCCGGGAACCGTGGGACAGCTGCTCGTTCACTTTCCAGCACTGGTCGTTCGATACCGTGCAGGGCTTGTGGAATGTCAGTGAATCGGAAGGGAATCCTGTTCCCTGCGCTTCATTCGGAGGGGAACCTCCCATGACCGGTTACGAGTGCAGGCTGGTAAGCAACCGTATGGATGTCTCCGGCAGAAACGGCAATCTTTACCTCGACCTCGACCTGAAGCTTGATCCTGTCAATCCGACCGGGTCGGAAATACTGGACATCGAAATATGGAACGGCAGAGAATGGGCTCTGTGCGGCAGTTTCCATAACCTGGAAGGCAAAGGCTGGGAGGATTGGCACTACGACGCAACGGATGTTGTTCATGGCAACATCACCCAGGTGCGTCTCACAGCCCGGGGAACCAACTCAGCGGATATCGGAACCTGGTATGTGGACAACATCTCGCTGGAGACCGGCGTAAAGGGGATCCTTTCCGGGTATGTAACCGGCCCGTCCGGTGCACCGTTGGAAGGGATCGTGGTTGCTACTGGAGAAGCAGAAGCCATTACGGATCAGGAGGGATTCTATACGCTGGAAGTGCTTGCAGGCCATCAGACCGTAAGCGTCACAACGGAACAGTACAATCCCTGGTGCGATACGGTGTATGTCTACGGAACGGTGGACCTTATGATCAACCTGACACAGCCGGCCCTCGATGCCCACCCGCCATCGTTGTATGTCGAATCATGGGGTGGTACCGAAACACGGGAGCTGGATCTGGTGAACCAGGGATCGGGTCCAGCGGAATGGAAAGCCAGTATTCATAATCCTGGGGAAGGCGCAGCGGTAAAGGAGCTGAAGACAGGCATCCGGTACAGCCGCCTGCCCGGACTTCCTTCAAAGGACATCGGATCCGTGTACCTGAATGCCGGTGAGGCCCAAACCAGGGAAACATGGGATCTGCTATTTGCGCACGATCTTTCCACCGCCGCCGATGGAATTGACAATCAAACAGGAGTGATTTTCACAGGAGAGGTGTACTATGTTTCTCTCTGGAACGCCAGCAGAATCCTCTCTTATTCCGTGCAGGGAGAGTTCCTGGGCTCGTTTGAGCTCACCGGTGCGGAGAACCTGCGAAACCTGGCCTGGGACGGGGATTTTCTTTATGGCGGCGCGGCCACTCACGTGATCTATCAGATCGATCCTCAAACGTTCACCGTGGTGCAGATCATCTCCTCCCCGGTCTTTGTCCGGGGCATCGCTTACGATCCGCAAAACGATGCATTCTGGGTGTGTGACTGGGAGACCGGGCTGTACCTGGTGGGCAGGCAAGGGCAAACCCTGTCGTACATTCCCAATCCGGGGACAGCCGGCGTTTACGGCATAGCTTATGACGGGCTGACCGGCCCGGCTTCGCTGTGGCTCTTCTGCCAGGGAGATCCGGGGGCCACTTTTGTCCGGCTCGATATCGCCACCGGACAGCTGACAGGCCAGATCCACGATGTGCTGGCAGAAGTGAACGCCAGCGGGTATCCATTAGCCGGCGGTGCCTTCCTCACTGCGGATGCCGTGCCCGGGGTGGTGACCCTGGGCGGTATCCTGCAGGCTGAAAATACCATTCTCTTCGGTTATGAGCTGAAGCCTTCGTCCTGGCTTTCGCTGTCGTCGTACCGCGGGCAGCTGGAGTCAGGCGAGAGCCAGCAACTGGAAGTGCGATTCGACGGGGAAGGGCTTACCTGGGGTGAAACCTATGAGGCTGAGATCCGGTTCACATGCGATCCCGCTGTCGCGGTGCCTGATGTGCCCGTTGCGTATACGCTGCTGACTTGGAACGCGGGTCCGGCAATCAGCCCGGAAGTGACCATCTTTCCCAATCCTGCCGCCGAGCAGATGGTGATCGAGTGCCGGGAACCGATGCTGCGGATCGATTTGTACGACCACCTGGGCAGGCAGGTAGCATGTTTCGACGCGCCCCAGGAGAAAACGATCCGTATGAACACAGCAGGCCTACCGTTTGGATTGTACTATGTAGAGGTCTGGCTGCCGGGAGAACGAAAAGTGGTAAAAAAGACCATTATCTTCTAAGTAAGCTGCAAGCTTCAAAATGCAAATTGCGTGCTGGTGTCGACCTGCCTGGCCTAATGCTCCACTCCCATCTCGTCCAGGATAAATCCTGCATGGCCGAATTTCTCGGTCACGAATAACACATACCGGATATCTGCCGTGATGGAGCGCTGTAGCTCGTAATCATACTGCCAGTCGCTGATCATGGCTTCATAGTTGCCATCAAACACCACACCGATCAGCTCTCCCTTTGCGTTCAGCACAGGGCTTCCGCTGTTGCCCCCGGTGATGTCGCACTGGTTCAGGAAGGCGACGGGAACATCCTGGAGCTCAGAATCGATCCACCGGGTGTAATCCTTTTTCTTGTACAAGTCAATCAATCCTGCCGGAGCATTGAATGGCTCCTTGCCGGTATTCTTTTCAACAACGCCCCTGAGGGTCGTAAATGGGTAATACCATACCGCATCGGCCGGACGGTATCCCTTTACCGGTCCCCAGGTAAAACGCATGGTGCCATCCGCATCCGGGTATAGGTTGGTACCTTTCCAGGCATACAGTGCATCAATGTATTCCTTCCGGATGCTGGTGACTTTGGCGGCAAAGACCTCATTTGTCTTCCGTATCTCTTCTGAAAGAGGATAGAGACCGGCTGTCAGCGTAATGAACGGATCGTTGAGGGCTTCCTGTTCTTTGGACGATTTACCGAAAAGGCCTTTGGCATACTCCAGGTCATCCAACCTGGAAGACCTGAAAGCTTCATCAACGAATTGCTCCAGTGTCTTTGACCGGTCGTTCACAATATAATCAATCCCTGTGATGCGCTGGTCCGGAGGCAGAGCCTGGGCCATCCTGAGCGCTCGAAGCATCATCTCCCTGTCCACGGGTTCATAATAACTTGAATACGTATATTGCAGGTTGTTGATCGTTTCCCTGACTGCAGTCTCATCCAGACCGGGTTGCCGCTCACTTTCTGGCTTCTCCAGCTCTCTGGCGATCAGGTATATGGTCCCCGCCACGTTCAAATGCGTACCAGATAGTCCCTGTAAGATCCTAACAACGTTATCACGGTCCCTGGTCCTGGCCAGGACTTCGTACTGCTCTTTCTCTTTGCTGATGATGCTGCCATACTTTTCTTTTGTTTCCGGACTGCTGTTGGCCCACCTGAGGTATTCCTCTTCAAAATCCAGCTTTTTCCTGAGGAAATCCGTCTTCTCAAATCCTGCCACTTTCCCCTCATAGTTTTTCCAGACATTGGACAGTCCTGCCCTCAGGCTTGCTACCTTGAGCTTTCCTGCAGGATCGTCCTTGGTTTTCTCATCCAGGATATCAATTACCTCCGTGAAATTTTGAATGCTAAAGGGATAAGTGTATTTAAAATTCCAGGCCACGGAGTTGGAGGAGCGGTATCGCGTGGTAAATCCGGGAAATCCGATAATGAAATTGAAATCGCCGTCATTCAGGTCGTTGGTTGCCACTTTAAGCCATACCTTAGGTCGGTAAGGAACATTTTCAGTACTGTATTCCCTGCCTGTGCCGTCAGGAGCGACATAAACGCGAAGGAAGGAAAAATCGCCGGTATGTCGCGGCCACATCCAGTTGTCGATTTCACCTCCGTACTTGCCTATGGAAAGCGGAGGTGAGTAAACGATCCGGATATCCTTGAACTGCTTATATATGTACAACATATACTGCTTTCCGTTGTACAGCTCCGAAACAACAGCACGAACATCTTCCTTTCCATTTTCAATCTCTTCGGTCATGGAGGCAATTTTCCTCTGGATGGTCTTGTCCCTTTCAACTGGATCAGTTATGTCTTTTCCGGCAGCGGTGACTTCATTGGTTACATCACTCATCTCTGTCAGAAGCAAGGCGCGGTAACCTGGAGCCTGGATCTCGTCCGTGCGTCTGGTGGCCAGGTAACCGTCCGTAAGATAATTGCTTTTGACGCTCGACGCTCGCTGAAGGGCGGTATAGGCAACGTGATGGTTGGTCAGAAGAAGGCCCTCCGGTGAAACAAAAGAAGCCGTGCCGCCGCCCAGCTGGACAACGGCATTGCAAAGGCCGGCTTTGTCTTTACTGTAGATCTGGTCTGTCTGGATCAGCAAACCCTTTTTGTTCAGGCCGAGCTGCCCGATCTGGTCGAGAAGCCACATTCCTTCCTGGGCGTAAGCCACACCCGTAAAAAGAATGATACTCATCAATACAATGTAAAACTTTTTCATAAGTCCTCCTTTGGATTATTATTAATAGTATACTATGTTGAAGGTAATTTTCTTCGGGGAGATCATGAGTATAAGCCTGAATTTCACTGATCCAGGAAAAGTCCATGAATCATGCCAGTTAATATAACTTATTAATTATTAATTAGTTAAAATATAATTCAAGACATGCAATCCCCTTGCAGGTGTTCAGTTTCCTGACATGATATGTTCGCAAATGAGCATGGCCAGCGAAGGAAAAACCTATTCGACGGTACAGATTGGAGAGCAATGCTGGTTCCGGGAGAACCTGGATGTTGGCACGATGATCCAAAGCAATACCGGTGGGCAACTGCAGACAAACAATGAAGTGATCGAGAAGTACTGCTATGAGAACAATGCAGCTAATTGTGATGTGTATGGCGGGCTCTATGAATGGAAGGAAGCGATGCAGTACATAACGACAGAAGGTGCTCAGGGTATCTGTCCTGCAGGCTGGCATATCCCGGGCGACCAGGAATGGAAAACCCTCGAAGGAACTGTAGACAGCCAGTATGGAGTGGGTGATCCCATATGGGACAATGCCGGCTGGCGCGGAAGCGATGCCGGAGGCAACCTGAAGGAATCCGGTACCGCATACTGGAACGTACCTAACACCGGTGCCACGAACTCCAGCGGATTTTCAGGACTGCCGGGAGGCTGCCGCGACAGTGGATGGGGCGATTTCGACGGTCTGGGCGATGGCGGTCCCTTCTGGACCTCCTCACAATTCAATGCGGATGAAGCCTGGCGCAGGGGCATGAGCTACTACGAAGACAGGGTGATTCGCGCACATGTGGTCAAGGGAACCGGTTTTGCCATTCGCTGCATGAAGGATTGTGAACCCCAGCCCACTCAGGCCAACGCAGGCCCTGACCAGCTTGGATTGCCCGGAACTGCAACCTCTCTGGAAGGCAACAACCCCACAGAAGGTACCGGATTGTGGCAGATCATCAGCGGAGCAGGAGGAATCCTGGCCGATCCCGCCAACCCCACCAGCGGATTCCAGGGACAACCCTGTACGGTCTATACCCTTTCCTGGTCCATCACTTCGGTCTGCGGAACATCCTCCGACCTGGTGACGATCAGCTTCGCCCCCGAAGGAACCTTCACCTGCGGTGATCTTCTCGAGGACTGCCGCGACGGACAATTCTACCCCACGGTGCAGATAGGCGAACAGTGCTGGATGGCCAAAAACCTGAACGTGGGTACGATGATCCCAAGCAACGATGGAGGTCAGCTCCAGACCGACAACCAGGTGATCGAAAAGTTCTGCTATGAAAATAATCCCGCCAACTGTGGCACCTACGGCGGACTGTACGAATGGTATGAAGCCATGCAGTACCAGACTGCCGAAGGAGTGCAGGGCATCTGTCCTTACGGCTGGCACTTCCCTACTGACGGAGAATTTACAGAGCTGACGGATTACCTGGGGGGAGAACCAGTTGCCGGGGGGGCCATGAAAGCCACAGGGACCCTCGAGCTGGGTACCGGTCTCTGGTACGAACCCAACACCGACGCCACCAACATCAGCGGATTCACCGCTCTGCCTTCGGGTTACCAGGATCACTACGATGGCACTTTTGCGGATTTGGGATATTACGGTGAGTATTGGACATCAACGGAATATGATATAGATTACGCCTATTACAGGGGGCTGTTCTATGACTGGGCAGATGTGTACCGCTCTGACTGGTACAAAGAAGGTGGATCAGGGATCCGCTGCATCCGCGACTGCTCACCACAGCCCACCAAAGCCAATGCCGGACCCGATCAGATCCTCAACGGTACAACATCCACCACACTCCAGGGAAACACCCCCATCTTCGGTAACGGAGAATGACAAATCGTAGAAGGATACGGTGGATCCATCACTGATCCAGCCAACCCGGCCAGTACCTTCCAGGGCCAGCCTGACGTCTTCTATGTCCTTTCCTGGACGATCACTACCGTTTGCGGTAGCTCCACAGACCAGGTGATCATTCACTTCAGCAGCTGCACGAACGAAATCTATGAATATTCGTATGAGGATCTTACCGATCCATATGCGTATGAATATGACTCCTGGTCGGAGATCGGCTGGTCAGATATTTCGGTACCCTCTGGCGAGAGTGTCATCGTGGGGTGCATTATGGTGACAGCTGCCTATATCTGCTCGGATGAATATCCGGATGAAGTGTACCTGTTCCTGAGATCACCGGCCGGCACCACCGTGCAGATCTGGCAGGGATTTGCTGAATATGGCTGTACGGCCGACTTCACTTTCACGACCGATGCTTTCGACGGAGAGCCTTCCGGAGGCCAGTGGCTGCTTTATTTCGAGGATGAGTGGGGCGACGGCGGCGGTACCTGCGAGGGTGCTATTCTTTATATCGGGCACTGATCCGTTCTGCACTTCCGGATGCACTCCATGAGACTTTGCTTCACCTCCTCCGGGGTGGGATTCAGCTCACGGGTTGTGAAAGTACCCTTATCCGGGTCGATGCGTTCGAATATCCTGAGATAGAGGTGGAAAATGATCTGCAGACTGAGCATGTACCTGGGTTTGAGACGTCCGGCCAACGTCTTCAGCACATGCTCTGTTTCAGTCCGGTAGTTCCCTGCGATTTCCAGGTATTCCTTGATCACCTGGCGGAACGCCACCGGGATCTCTCCCTCTAATGCGGCCCTCTTCAGGTCAAGAGGAGAAAGGCCATGTTTTTCAAGGATATCCAGGGCAAAATAGTTCAGGTTGTTCAGCTGGTCCTTCTGGAAGTCGCGGATGATATGAACCATGTAACTGAACAACGCGCAGGGGCGCGCGATGTCCGAAATGTTAAGGCTGGGCTGTATGTACTCCCCGTGTATCTCCTCCAGGCAGCAGAGGTGAACAAACACCGACGCGGGACCGTTTGATGCCCCCTCGGCATAGTCGGTGAACTCTCCAACGGTGCGAAAGCCGTCGTGAGAGATGTCATACACCATGGAGCGAGCGAAATTGTAGAAGAAATGCAGCGGGATACGGAAACGCTGGATGGTGGCAGTGACCTCCCGTGAAAATGGATCGCGCACCTGATCCATACCCAGGCAATCGATCCAAGAATTGACCTGGTCGGTGTACATTTTCTGTTCCATGCAGCTGAGGGCTGTCGCCAATGCCTTTCGGTCATCGATCATATCGTCGATATAGCGCATGAAGCGGTAAATAGTCCTTGCCGCTTGGTAGCGGTTGTCGTCCCAGAATCTGGCGGCAATCAATATGTTAGGGTGATCGTTCACATGGTGGAAGTCGATCTTGGCAAGGGTCTCAGAGATCATGGAATCAAAGCTGTGCATACGCAGAAATTTTTATCAAATTATGAAAACTGCTGCCGGATCTTTTCCTGTGCCAGCCGGGCAGAGATCAGCGCCAGAGGCACCCCGTTGCCCGGATGTGTGCTCCCTCCTGCAAAGAAGAGGTTGCGGTACCTGCTGTGCTGGTTATGCGGCCGGAAATATCCCATCTGCATCAGGTTATGGTTCAAGCTGCCAAAAGTGGCCCCGCGTGAAAGGTTGAACAGGTTCTGCCAGAGGGGCGGAGTATACACCTTCTCGAACTTTATGTGTTTTTCAAGATCCGGCAGTCCTTCCCACGCAAGACGCTTCAGCACCGTTTCCCTGGCATCACGTCTTACCTTTTCCCAGTCGTACTCCCTGCCGTCCCGCAGATAGCCCACCGGCACGATCACCGAGATGCTGTCCTGTCTTTCCGGTGCGGCCGTCCGGTCGCCCCGCGCCGGTGAATGCACGTAAAAGCTAGGCTCCACCGCGATTCCGCTGCCGTCAAACACCTCTGATATGTTCTCACGGTAATTCTTCGACACGTAAATATTGTGCTGTTCAAGACCGGGTAACAACGTGTCCATCCCCCAGTGAAACACCAGGGCGGAACAGGTGTACCCCAGCCGCTGGATCCTCCTCAGCGCTCTGCCCGGAGGAAGGAGTTCGCGATACACATACGGCAGGTCGGCGTTGGCCAGGACAATATCCGCCTGCAGAAAAGAATCGTCGGAGAGGATGACTCCTTTTACCCGGTTTTCAGAGACTGGGATCCGGATCACTTCTGTCCGGTACCGTATCTCTGCTCCATTCTTCACTGCGATGTCCTCAAGCTTCTCCGAAATCCGGTTCATCCCTCCTGCAGGGAAAAACACCCCGTCGGTCAGTTCCATGAAAGGCAGCATGGAAAAGATGGCCGGGGCATGAAAAGGATTCTGGCCCACGTAGATATTCTGGAACGTAAAGGCGGCGCGGAGGTTCTCGTTGCTGAAATAACCGCCCGATGTACGGTAATGGTCGCCAAAGGCGTTCAGCCGCATCAGGCGGTACAGGCTGGATGGATTAAGGAACTGGAAAACATGGTCGAAGTTCCGGTCGATGATGTGTTTCATGGATATCCGGTAGGCCCGCATGCTTCGTTCCATGTACTTCAGGAACGGCCCGAAACTGCCCGGTTCTATCTTCTCCAGCTGCGTCTGCATCTTCATCAGGTCCGAGGTGAAGTCCAGCCTCTGACCGTCCGGATAGTACAGCCTGTAGACCGGATCAAGGCGCTGCAGCTCCAGCTCACCGCGAAGGGACCTCCCAAGCTCGGAAAAGGTACGCTCATAGACCTGTGGCATCATGAAAAGCGTCGCCCCGATGTCAAAGCGGTGGCCATCCTTGTCAAAAGCAGCACACCGTCCTCCCGGAAAGGCATTTTTTTCAAGTACAGTGACCTTGAATCCATTACGCACAAGATACCCCGCAGCAGTCAGCCCTGCCGCACCCGCTCCGATAACGATGACTGATCTCATAAAAATTAAAAGACGTGCGTCTTAAAAAATAGTTACAGTACAGATTGGGAATTTAGGAATTCAATGGCGCAAATTAACATTAACTTTGTATTGATAACAAACGTTGAAATGAAAAAATATTTCATTATTCCAGCTCTTTTACTGGTAACCGCATGCAGCAGGCCGGCAGATCCCCTGGACGTCCTGAGGAACGGCCGATGGATCGACCTGACCTGGACCTTTGATGAGCACTCGGTCTACTGGCCGACGAACACCCCCTTCAGCCATGATACTGTTTTTGCAGGCTTCAATGAAAAGGGATATTATTACTCCTCGTTTAAATTCAGTGCAGAGGAGCATGGAGGGACCCATTTCGATGCGCCTGTCCACTTTGCCCAGGGTGGTAATTCAGTCGAAAAAGTGCCTGTCGGGCAGCTGGCCGGTGAAGGGATCGTGGTCAACGTCTCTTCAAAAGCAATCCCGGATCCTGATTACCAGATCACTGCCAGTGACCTGCAGGATTGGGAAAAGCGGTACGGTAGGATACCTGATGATGCGATCATTTTGTTACGGACAGGTTTCGGTAAGTTCTATCCCGACAAGGAGACGTACACCGGTACAGCGCTTTCGGGTGCCGAAGGTGTGGCCAATCTACATTTCCCGGGACTTCACCCGGATGCGGCCCGGTGGCTGGTCACCAACCGGAAGATCCGTGCCGTCGGCCTCGACACACCAAGCATTGATTACGGGCGGTCCTCGGATTTCATGACGCACCGGATCCTCTATGCCGCCGGGCTGACGGCATATGAAAACATTGCAAATCTTGAAAATCTTCCCGAAAAAGGTTTCTGGGTCATGGCACTTCCCATGAAGATCAAAGGCGGTAGCGGCGCCCCGCTTCGCATTGTCGCTTTCCTGCCTTAGCCGGGTGAATTGGCAGGGGTTCCGTTGCTTACTTTGATCTTGTCGTCCTTGGTAAGACCTTCCAGCACCTCGATATTGATCCCGTCGGAGAGGCCGGTTCTGACGAACCTTTTCTCAAACTGCTGGGGTTTGGTTTCGACCTCCACATACGTGGTGTCCTTGTCAAATTGCAGCAGGCTTTCCTGTATGGCCAGGACACTGTCCCTGCGGTCAAGCACAATATCGGCGTTGGCGCTGTAGCCAGCGCGGATGAATGCAGAATCGCTGAGTTCCACTGCGGCTCGGATCTCAAACTGAATGGCGCCGTTCTCCTCCACTCCCTTGGGGGAGATATGCTCCAGAATGGCATGGAACTTCAGCTGGTCAATGGCCCCGATGGTAAGGAACAGCTTCATCCCTTCCCTGATCTTTCCCACTTCGGTCTCGTCGATGTTTCCCTTAAAGATCATTTCACCCATATCAGCTACCGTTGCGATCGCCGTTCCGTCATTGAACGTATTGCTCTCGATCACGGAACTTCCCACCTCCACCGGCACATCCAGCACCATGCCCGATATGGTTGACCGCACAATAGTATTGGATTCCTTGCTGGAATTCCTGGTCTGGCCATCCCGGATCAGCTGAAGGTTGTTCTCGGCCGACTCCAGTTCTTCCATTGCATTATTATAATCCAGTTCATAGCGTTCAAAATCGTTTTTTGATATGACCTGCCCGTCATAAAGCTGTTTCTGCCGGTCATAATTCTGTCTGGTGTTCTCCAGGGAAATCTTTGCCCTGGTC
>JAQUQD010000082.1 GCA_028716265.1 Bacteroidales bacterium
GCACCGAAAAGGGCGATCTTATGCTGTTCGAGCAATTTCAAGGTCCTTTCGGGCAACGGATTTCCTTCCTTGCACCAGAATTCCCATCCGATATCACCAAAAATATAATGGGCTTTGAATCCCGATGCCTCCAAAACCCTGATCGATTCATTCAGAACGATCTTGCCGATTCCATCACCGGGTAAGGCTACGATTGTGCGTGTTATTGTCATATTGTTACAGCTAAAGGTTACTGTTATTTTAATTACACATTTTTAACTTCTGCAAAATCCAAATCCCACGACCCAAATTTCAAACAAATTCCAAATCTCCTCCAACTGCCAACTACCAACTGCGAAACCGCGACAAAATTACAACTCCTCAACCACATTGCCAAAGGATCGGTTTCAAATTCTTACCTTTGCGGTAAATTCAAACTGTGAAACAGTATCTGAACCATCCGGTTTTTGAAACCATTACGCAGGCAGCGAAGGAACTGAACCTGCCGGTCTATGTGATTGGGGGGTTTGTCAGGGATATCCTTCTGGAACGCCCTACAGCGGATGTGGATATCGTGGTGCTGGGGAGCGGGATCACTCTGGCCGAAAAGGTGGCTTACCTGATGGGCGGGGACACTAAACTGAGCGTCTACCGGAATTTTGGTACGGCCATGATTTCATGCCGCGAAAATGATCAGAGTTGGCAGATCGAGTTTGTCGGAGCCCGAAAGGAGTCGTATCGGCTTGATTCCCGCAAGCCCCTCGTTGAGAATGGCACCCTGGAGGATGATCAGAACCGGAGGGATTTCACTATCAATGCACTCTCGTTAAGCCTGAATCCAAACGATTTTGGCCGGCTTATCGATCCGTTTGGAGGATTGCAGGATTTGGACCGAAAAGTGATCAGGACCCCGCTGGATCCTGACATTACTTTCTCGGACGATCCTCTCCGGATGATGAGGGCTATCCGTTTTGCTGCACAGCTGGACTTCACCATTGCCCCTGAAACATACGATGCCATACCCAGAAATAAGGAGCGGCTGGAAATTGTTTCCATGGAGCGGATCATGGATGAGTTCAACAAGATCATGATGACCGGCAAACCGTCCAGAGGGATTTTTCAGCTATATGAGACAGGTCTGCTGGACAAGTTCTTCCCACAACTTACGGCTTTAAAAGGTGCTGAAATGGTCGACGGGAAAGGGCATAAGGATAACTTCCTGCATACCCTGCAGGTACTGGATAACCTGGCGGAAAAAACGGGTGATCTCTGGCTGCGTTGGGCCGCTTTGCTGCACGACATTGCAAAACCACTGACTAAAAAATATGACTTGCAAGCTGGATGGACATTCTACGGACATGAGTTCCTTGGATCAAAGATGGTCCCGCAGATCTTTACCAGGCTCAAGCTCCCGTTGAATGAAAAGATGAAATATGTGAAAAAACTCGTTCTTTTGCACTTACGGCCCCAGGTCCTGTCGGACAGCGAGGTGACAGATTCAGCAGTACGGAGGCTTCTTTTTGATGCAGGAGATGATATCGATGATCTGATGCTTTTGTGTGAAGCCGATATCACATCCAAGAACCAGGATAAGATCAGGAAGTTCCTTGGCAATTTTCAGCATGTCCGTGAAAAACTGCAGGAGGTGGAAGAAAAGGACCGCATCCGCAACTGGCAGCCTCCCATTTCCGGTAAACTGATTATGGAGACCTTCGGCATCGGTCCCTCCCGCGAGGTGGGATTGATCAAGAATGCCATCCGTGAAGCCATCCTCGACGGTGTCATCCCCAATGAATATGAAGCTGCATTCAACCTGATGCTGGCAGAGGCTAAAAAAATCGGTTTGAAACCGCATACTTAATTTCTAATTGGATTATGGTTATTTTTGTAGCGGAATTCACAAACCAGAAAGAACAATGCACGCTTACAGATTTCGACTTCTTAGTGATGAGAATGATAAGTTCATGAGGGATATCGATATCAAGGCCACCCAGACATTTAAGGAGTTCCATGATGTGATACGTGAAGCAGTTCAGCTGGATGGCAACGAGCTGGCTTCCTTTTTCATTTGTGACCGGCGCTGGAACAAACTAAAGGAAATCACATTGATCGATATGGAAGACCGGATTGACGAGAGTGCAGATGACGGCGATGACGAATCTTACAACATCCCAATTTCCGTGATGGAGGAATCCATTCTGAAGGATTTCATTGATGATCCCCATCAACGGATGCTCTATGAATACGATATCCTCAAACAGGGATCCCTGTTTATTGAACTGATGAAAGTAATCCCTGCAGATGAAAAAGTCGTTTACCCTGTTTGTGTCAAAAGCGAAGGATCACTGATCCCCAAAAAAGGAATTGATGAAGATTTCGTCCCTCCCGAGGTGGATGAGGATGAGCTGCTCAAGGAATTTGAGGAGATGATGAACGACGAAGAAACCCCGGGGGAGGGATTTGAAACCTTTTTTGAAGAGTGATGCCTTCCCGCTCCGGTTCAGCTTCTTCCCAGCTATCCCATCTGCTTCTTGTTATCACCGGTCCGACAGCAGCCGGCAAAACGGCTGTTGCACTGGCTCTTGCACGTCATTTCCGTACCGGGATCGTCTCGGCCGACTCCCGTCAGTTCTACCGTGAGATGAAGATCGGAACTGCGGTTCCTTCTCAGACGGAATTATCCCTTGTGCCACATCATTTCATCGGGCACCTATCCATTACGGAAAGCTATAATGTTTACCGATATGAAAAAGAGGTACTTGCACTGTTAAATGACCTTTTTGAACGGCGCCCCGTCGTTGTTTTAGCAGGTGGATCAGGATTGTACATCAATGCTGTTCTCTATGGTATCGATGTCATGCCGGATCCGGATCCGGAACTGCGGGAGAAGCTTAAACAAAGGCTTTTGACCGAAGGTATCGTTCCGCTGCAGGAAATGCTGGCAGAACTAGATCCGGAGTACTTTACCGAAGTGGACAGGAACAATCCCAAACGGTTAATGAGGGCCATTGAAGTCTGCAAGACCACGGGAAACAAATATTCCCAGTTAAGGAGCAAGACGCTGCATAAACGGGACTTCGACGTGCTTCAGATCGGGCTGGAGCTGCCCCGTGAGGTACTATACCAACGAATCGACGACCGAATTGACCGGATGATGGAGGAAGGTCTGCTGGAAGAAGTCCGGTCCCTTTATCCGTACAGGCACTTCAATGCATTGAACACTGTTGGCTATAAAGAGTTGTTTGAGTTTTTCGACGGCAGAATCACCCTGGAGCAGGCTGTGAAGGACATCAAGACCCATTCGCGCAAGTATGCAAAACGTCAGCTTACATGGCTCCGTCGGGATCCGTCGATCATCTGGCTTCAGCCCGAACGCATACCTGAAATGATCGCCCTCGCCGAATCAAAGATCAGGGATTTGCAGGGAGATTGAATTCCGTTCACCGAAGCGGCCGGTGATATTCGATGAGACCTTCCATGGGATTCTGCAGGATCTTGTCGACGGTGATCCCGAACTCTATGGCAGTCTCCACAAGAAAATCCCTGTAATACCAGGCCACCGATCCCAGCGCTCTGACGGGCAGATCCTTATATCCTTTGTATTTGGTGACCTGGTGTGTGAAAAATGCCCTAAAGGCATTGCTGATCAGGTTACGGACATGCTCATGCAAGATATTTCCTGATAGAAAATAGGAGAACGAGGCCAGGAACCGGTTGGGAGAAGGCCGGTTATAAACTGCATTCAGGATATTCTCAAGGCTGTAATTGTATTTCTTGACGAATGCCCTTTTTAGGTCAGTAGGCAGCTCATCCAGATAAAATTCCCTGATCAGCTGTTTGCCCAGATAGGCACCGCTGCCTTCGTCCGCCAGAACATATCCCAGGGAATTCACATTTTCCGTGATACAAACACCGTTATAGCTGCAGGAGTTGGATCCGGTGCCAAGGATACAGGCGATCCCCTTATCTTTCCCGAGAAGTGCGCGGGCCGCACCCAGAAGGTCATGGTCCACGTTGATGTCTGCATTGAAAAAGAAGTCCTCTAGCGCATTTCCGACAATGTCGCAGTTGGTGGGCGTGGAACAGCCTGCACCATAGAAAAAGACCTCTTTTACCAGCTGATTGCTGATGAAGGGAAAGAGGTTCTTGTCCAGCTCTTCCTTTATGCCATCGGTCCTGATAAAATAGGGATTGAACCCAATAGTCTGGGCCCTTGAAATTTCACCATTTTTCCCGATGAATGCCCAGTCGGTCTTGGTGGCTCCGCTGTCGGCAATGGCAATCATTTCCCGTTTAAAGTATGCATGCGAAAAAAGCGTGTAAAGATATGCAATCCTGATTAAAATTCAACATACGGAACAGAGAGGAAGATGGATCATGGGAACGAAGGAATACAAGCCAACGATCATTTGCGTTAATTTTGCAGAAGGAAGACGCTTTCATCATTTTCGGAGGATTTCCATGAAGACATTTGCAGACCGCATCGTCTCGTTTTATTCAGGACTCGTCATAGATGGTAATCTCCCGGGAGGGATTTCTGTTCTGAATCCCTACCGGGAACCTGAGGTGATATCGACGATGGATCGTTACTTCAGGAAATACTATAATGACAGGGATATCAGGATCCCAATCATGGGAATCAATCCGGGAAGATACGGGGGCGGACTGACAGGGATCTCCTTTACTGATCCGGTGAACTTGGAAAACGTTTGCCGGATATCCAATCCCTTGGTGAAACGTCCCGAATTGTCCTCCACCTTCATTTATAAGGTTATTGAACAGTACGGTGGAGTGGACGTTTTTTTTCAGCATTTTTTTCTGACTGCGATTTGTCCGCTGGGTTTCGTGAAGGAAGGGAGGAATTACAATTACTACGATGACCGGGCACTGAAAGAGGCCGTCAGATCCTTTATCAAAGCCACCCTCATTCAGCAGCATGCCATCTGTGGCCACCCCGTGGACTGTATTTGCCTCGGGGAAGGGAAGAACCTGAAATTCATAAGTGAGCTGAACCATGAGCTTGGTCTATTCAAACGGATCCACCCGCTGGCACACCCCAGGTTCGTTATGCAGTACAGAAGAAAACGTCTGGAGGAGTTTGTCAGTTTGTACACTGACACGCTTCTGAATACCCATTGCTGATTACCGAGATAGAGGTTGAAGTAGAAAGAGAGGGAGAGGGATGAAAGGAAATCAGATATGAGAAATATTTTTGATTTCAGATATCCTCTCAAAAATCCCCTTCTTTATCTACTTCCACCTCTGCTTGGGCAATCGCTAATGGATATTCATCACCGGTCCACCGGAAACGCTTCATGTTCCGGCCAGGGACGCGGTTCCTCCCTGATCTTTTTCAGCAGCACCTCCACGCCTTTCATAAGCTGTGCATCGTATCCCTTTGCGACTTCTACCGGATGGAGGTCAATGATGATGTCGGGAGTGACACCGACATTTTCCACTACCCATTTGCCTTCGGGTGAATAGATCCGGTAATCCGGTGCTGTCATGCCACCTCCGTCGATCAGCGGGATGAACATCGAAACGCCCACCAGACCGCCCCAGGTGCGGGTGCCGATGACCGGTCCCATGCCGAACTGCCGGAATTCAAAGGGAAGTTCGTCGCCGCCGGAGCCTGCCTGCCGGTTGGTCAGACAGACCATGTGGGCGCGGGTACTGTAAGCAGGACTGGTCTGATCGTACGAGTATCTGCGCGTCCAGTAGGAGTGGGGCTCTGCGGAAAGTCTTTTCAGAAAAATATCAGGATCAAGTCCGCCGCCATTGAAACGGCCGTCAATGATCAGTCCCTTTTTCTGTGTCTGTGAAAAAAAATATGCAGGGAACTGAACAGCAGTGCCTGTGTAGGTGTCGGGAAAATGCATATAGCCGATCTGGCCCCCGGAGACTTCATTCACGATCCTCCGGTTGTTTTCCACCCACGCCATGTAACGAAATTCATTTTCTGAAGGTACCGGTTTTACAACATAGGTCCTGGCGCCCTCCATGACCGGTCTGTCATTGACCGTGATGGTCACCTGTTTGCCTGCCAGGTTCTGGAAGTAACTGTATATGTTGCTGGTGGTCAATACATCTGTGCCGTTGACCCTGAGCAGGTAATCGCCTTCTCTTACCCTGATTTCGGGACGGTCAAGAGGGGGATAGGCTTCAGATGACCAATTTTCGTTGCGTAGGATGCGTTTGAATCGGTATCTTTCTGCAGTGTCATCAGCTTCATAATCTGCTCCCAGTAATCCCACGCTGACACGATCGGATTTACGCTGAATATCACCTCCATAGACGTAGGTATGGGAGGTGTTTAGCTCGCCGATCAGCTCTCCGATGATGAACACAACATCCTGCCGACAGGTTGCATTGTCCAGCATTTTGCCATACTGTGTTTTCATCTGGTCCCAGTCAATACCATGCATATTGGGCTCATAGTAGTAGTCTCTTTCGAAGCGCCAGGCTTCATTGAAGATCTGTTTCCACTCCGCTTTGGGATCCAGCCACATCTTCAGGTCGCCAAGGGCGAGTGGTTGTCCTTTGGAATCCGATGCACCTGCCGGCAGGATGCCGACTTTATCACCCTGCTGGTAAACGATCTTCTTCCCGTCGGCTGACAGCCTGTACCTGTTGATTCCCTTGATGACAACTCCCGCTTCCTTGTCGATAAAGCTGAAACGGTACAGATCCATGCTTTCAGGGACTCTGAACTCAAATTCGTTAAAATCTCCCCCTTCGCCATTGAGGTAGAAGAGGCCTTCGTCGTTGACCGCAAGGCGGCGGTAATTTCCGGCAGGCAGGGGAAGGGCTTCCACACGTTCGTACAGTCCGTCGAAGTCAATGACCGTTTTCTGGTCAGAGGCACTTTCTTCCTTACTGGCCGTGGATTGTTCTTCTGCTGCAACTTCGTCGCTTTTGAAAGGGAACAGTGGTTCACCATCCTTTGCCAGCATCAGGCAGTAGATCCCGGCGATTTTTTTATACACCATCTGCCATTCAAAATCGCAAAAGGTCGGATCAAAGCGACGGTTGGAGATAAAGAACAGGTAATCACCACAAGGGGAGAAGACCGGATGGAAATCGTTGTACATGGTGCTCAGGCAATGTATCTCGTTGGTTTCCAGTGCATAGATATGGATTTTATTGACCAGATCAGCATCCCGTTTCGTGTAAGCGATGTATCGCGAATCCGGCGACCAGGAAAAATCGTAAATGGGCTTCACGTCGATGCTAACGTCAATGTTCTCATAATCCGCCTTATCGACGGACGTTACCTGTTTTGAGGCGACATCCAGAATATAGAGCGTAAGCGTCTGATCGGTAAAGGCGATCTTCTTGCTGTCGGGCGACCATTTCAGTGTATGCCGGTACCCGTTATTACTTGTCGTCAGTTTAGCAGGTTCTTTTTCCCCTTTCGGATCAGTGACATAGATCTCGTATTCCCCGGTTTTGTCTGACAGATAGGCTATCTGTTTGCCGTCGGGTGACCACACGGCATCTTTATCCCTTGCCCCGCTGCTTCTTGTCAGGTTCCTTATCGAGCCCTCTTTTTCCGGTACAGTGAACACTTCACCCCTGGCGACGATCAGTGCCCGCTCACCCTTTGGAGCAATGTCGACACCGGTGATCAAGTCTTTGACATCCTTCAGATAGGGCCTTAGTTCGGGCAGGTCGGTTAGGATCAGAACGGGAATTTCGCTTGTTTTTCCCATGGTTAGGTCAAGTACCATAAGCTTACCGCCGAGTTCATAAACGATCTTGTTTCCCCCTTGGCTGGGCCGGCGCACCTCGTAATCCGTATGGAACGTAAGCTGTTTCATTTCCAGTGTTTGTGGATTGACTTTCCATATGTTCGATACCCGTGAGCGGTCTGAATTGAAATAGATCTGGTCTCCGATCCACATGGGAAGGCCGTCGGTCCCTTCGAAATTTGAGATGTTGAGATCTTCGTTTGATTTGAAGTCGTAAATGTACAGGTCGGGGGCCAATCCGCCGCGGTAACGTTTCCATGTCCTGTTTTCAGTGGATACTTTTGTATAGACGATTTTGCTGCCATCGGGCGAGAAGCAGCCGTTTCCGGATTCGTGGAGGATCAGTTCTTCGGTACCGGTGCCGTCAGGTGACACCAGGAAGAGCTTGGTGTATCCGGGATAGTCTCCGTTGGCGGCCTTATAGATGATTTTGTTTTTGATCGGATGCCAGCCCACCACCTCATCGTATCCCGGATGGTAGGTGACGCGTGTGATCTCTCCTCCATAGGGGTTCATGACATATACATCGGGATTGCCGTCATAATACCCGGTAAAGGCTATCAGGGATCCGTCGGGGGAGAACTTCGGCATAAGTTCTTCGCCATCGTGGATGGTCAGGCGGTGAGCGATGCCTCCTGTCGCCGGGACCGACCAGATGTCTTCTCCGGAGACGAAGACGATCTTGTCCTGGTGGATGTCGGGGAAGCGCATCAGGGGTGTCTGGGCTGATAATTTTAAAGAGCAAAGAGTAAAGAGCAAAAAGCAAAAGTAGGGGAGGGGGATTCGTGTTTTCATGAAATTAAGAGGTTGGTTTTTAACTTGATAGTGTTATATACTGACTTCAAAATTAGCAATAAATCATCAGGTGGAGAGTTTTGTAATAAATTCGATAAATCTCAGGTGATATAATTATCCAGGACAGTATTCTTTTTTTTTGCTTCACTGCCGCTGGGCCGCGTTATGGCTTCACAATTGAAAAGCTCCCTCGGCTCTTCGGTCACAGCCCTCAGAGCCTCAGTCAGCTTCCCTAGGTTGTTCAGCCATAACTGATAATAGTATAAACAGCAAAGGTTTTAACCGGGATCAATAATATAAATTATGTCAGTTTGATAAAAAAACCTGTATTTTTGCGTTTCGGTTGTTTACGATCTCCTAATCGTAATAAAGGGATGGAATGCGGAAATAGCTCAGTTGGCAGAGCATCAGCTTCCCAAGCTGAGGGTCGCGGGTTCGAATCCCGTTTTCCGCTCGGAGAAAGATGTTGATTATACGATTGTCGGTTGTTAATTTTCGATGTTCGGTGGTGAATTTCGAAATTCGGCAACCGACAATCGTTTTATGGCTCATCTTTCAGGCAACGCACTGAAAATCCGACTTTCTTGACGTAAAAAGGCCGGCTTAATTGCATGGTGTAGGAGCACAGGAGCCGGCTCCACGCACGGGTGGCATCATACTGGGAAGATGCCAGGAAGTACCCATCACTGCCAACATTGCCAAATTCCCCGGTGGTAATACGGTAACCTCCAGGGAGACCCGTAAATCCACTGGAATTGGTCGCCCCTGCATTCGGGGGGTCCCAGTGAGCAGTTCCCGATTCCTTCAAATTTCCACCTGCATCATAACCACGCATACCTGATTTTTCCCATTCAGGATCGCCTACAGGATACTGACTGTCAACGGTTCCTTCCAAAATTTTCCATTCATTGTCGGTTGGAAGATGCCATTCCGCTGGACAAATTCCCTGTACACCTTCCGTTGTCGCATACTGCATCGCCTCCGGCCATTCGTATAAACCTCCATAAATGTCACAGTTAGTTTCATCATTATTGTAACAATACTTTTCAATAGTTCCGTTATCCTGCTGCTGATACCCGCTCCCGGTGCTATTGATTTTGGTGCCCACGTTCAGGTTCTCTGCCATCCAGCACTGGGTACCGATCAGAACCGTGGCATAGGATTGCCCTTCATATACCAGACCATCCCCACAGGAAAATCCGGCAGGAGCGAAGCTGATCACTACCTCATCTGCAGAACTCCCGCACTGTGTTGTAATCGTCCAGGAAAGTGTGTATTCATTCCCTGCCACACCCTGAAATTCGCTGGTCGGGCTTGTGGGAGTTACAATAGTCCCCCCTGTGCCGCTTACAACTGCCCATAGCCCTGTACCAAATTCAGGAGTATTTCCAGCCAGGATTGTGGTTGTACCTGGCACATTCAGCTGATCTGGCCCGGCATTGGACTGGGTGGGTTCAGGCCAGCAGCCCTTGAGGCAACGGACAGAGAATCCGTTGTCCTTGCCATAGCTTCCCCTGTATATATCGGTGTAATAGCAGCTCAGTGTCCTGACCCAGGCATCGTTGCTACTTCCCTGCGATGAAGACCAGAAACTTCCATTGTGACCAAGAGCATCGAAGTTTCCGAAGCCATATTCACGATAACCCCCAGGGAGACCCGTAAATCCACTTTCATTTGTAGCTCCCATGTTGGGCGCATACCAGAGGCCTGTCAGATCTTCGACAGTACCTGTAGATTTCATCTTACCGCCAGCTACATCAAAACCTCCCAGGAAAGAAGTCAAGGCCGACCATTGTTCATCTGATGGTATATGCCAGCCAGGTGGACAGATACCCTGTGATCCTGCTGATGCTATGTATTGCATTGTTTCATTCCATTCATACATCCCTCCATAAACATCACAATTGCCTGGAGTATTACCATAACAGTACTTCTCGACGATATTATTATCAGTCTGCAGTTGCCCACCTGTATTGCTGACAATCATTGTCCCCACATTCAGATTCTCCCTGAACCAGCACTGTTCCCCTATTTGAACCGTATTATAGGTCTGCCCTTCATAGAGCACCGGCGCGACACATCCGCAGGGCATACCCGGCATCTGCATGATGATGTTCACCAGGGCGATGACATCCAGTACATTGATCCCTCCATCTGCATTTATGTCTGCAGCATCTGGATCAAACGGACTGGGATTACCGCCCATGATGTGATTGACCAGGGTGATGATGTCCAGCACGTTGACCAGGCCATCTTCATTCACATCGCCGCACAGGAATTCATTTTCCTGAGGTAACTCCGGTGGGGAGGGGAGAGAAATCATTAATTCTGGGAGATCAGCCGGCACATACCTTACAGAAACGGTTACACGTGCTGGATACCCTGATACTGCATAAGTGATTGCAGCCAAAACAATGACAATCATCTTTTTCATTGGAGAAAGAATATTATGGGGAATGGAATTTTATGCCCTAAATATAGGAAATTATTACGATAAAAAGCAAGGGTATTGATTAATAAAATTGGTCAGCAGTTGGAAGTCAGCAGAAGAACACTAGACCAATTAACAATTAAGCAATATAACAATTTAGCAATTTGACAATTATATGGCTCATCATAAACTATATCGAGTCACCTCGCCGATTGTGATGCTTTTTCTTAAAATATTGTGAATCAATATAATATAAAATCCTCAATGATAGGCTGTTGGTGGCGGAAGAACCAAGGGTATGGTCGAGGTTTAGAAAATAGGATTCATTGACATCGTCTGTATTCAGCAGATCAACTGAATTTTTCCAGACGATGGCGATTTCGCTGCCGGGAGAGAATTCCCATTTGTAGGCCATATCAATGGTGAATGCATTGTAACTGAAGTCCTCGTCGGAGGAATACGTATTGGCCACCAGATGACCGTCGGGCTGGAGATCATAGAATCCCTCATAGATTCCCAGAAGCCAGTAATGCCTTACCTTCAGGGCAAGCGACATCTTATTGTTGAAAATATAGCGCGTAGAAAGGGTATTCGTCACATTGGTCACATCCCGTTTGCCAAAAATGATGACCTCCTGGCTACCGGGATTGAGGCTGTCGGCAACATAACCTTTGTCATTCAGCGCAACGGAGTAATCCAGCGAAAGAGAAATGAACAATTTATCGCTGATGCGCAAGCG
>JAQUQD010000083.1 GCA_028716265.1 Bacteroidales bacterium
TTCCATCCGGCTGGCAATGTTGACGGCATCCCCCCAGATGTCGTAGGCAAATTTATTCTTCCCTACCACGCCGGCCATAACAGGGCCCGTGTTCACTCCGATACGCACTTCCCAGTAATCCTTCCCGGCATCGATCCTTTCCTGCCGGGTACGGGTCACAAAGTCCCTGATCTCCAGCGCAGCCGACACCACATCCTCCGGATTGGTACTGTTGGCCACGGGAATACCTCCGGCGCACATGTAGGAATCGCCGATCGTTTTGATCTTTTCCACTCCGTACCGCTCGATGATCCTGTCAAACTCCAGGAAACAATGGTTCAGCTCCGCGATAAGCTCCCGGGGTGTCATCCGTTCGGCAACGAACGTGAAACCGACAAAATCGGTGAATAAGATGGTGACCATCTCGTAATGCTTTGGTGTGGCCTGTCCTGTTTCCTTGAGCTCGTTTGCCGTTTCTTCAGGCAGGATGTTCAGCAGCAGCGCATCCGACTTTCGTCTTTCCACATCGATGACGATCAGGTTCCCTTTGATCTCCTCCTTTTGCCGGTTGATCTCAACGTTCTGACGGGCCAGTTTGCGGTTGGCCCGGCGTGCAAACCTCAACCAGCGGTAAACGGCATACAGGACGGCGAGGATCAGCAGTGATATGCCCAGCATGAAAAAGTTCCTGGCCCGTGCCTTGCTCAGGGCCAGCTCACCCAGTTCCTTATCCCTGGTCAGCAACGCAATCTCCTGCAGGTCCTGCTGCTGCTCGAGCTCCTTCTGCCGCAGCTCGAGCGACTGGATCTCCTCCCGCTGTTTCAGATCCACAATCTCCCGGTCCTTCCGCTCGGCTGCAAGCCGCTCCTCGGCCAGTAGCAGCTCCTGCAGGGCCCTGTCCCGCTCGAGCTGCTGATTCTGAATGACCGTCTTCTGCAGCGAATCATTCTTACGGTAAATCTCAAGCTGCTGCTGCCTCGACCTGTATTCCAGCCTCAACTGGATTAGTTCCAGGTCACTGATCTCCTGTCCGCTCAGCAACTGATTGATCTCCCTTTCGGCACGCTCCACAATATAGCGTTCCTGGACCAGTTCCGCCTGTTTTCGTTCTTCTTCCCTGGCTATAGAATCCCGGATGTCGAGATGCTTCCGGTAATACTCAAAGGAATGTTCAAAATCGTAGAGGGCTTCGTCAATTTTGGATGCCAGGAAATAGATATCGGATAGCAAAGGTCGATCCTGGATTTTCAGGGCAAGGTCCCGGGCCTTGTTATTGTAAACGCCTGCGTTGTAAACGTCCTGATCCAAAAAATAGACATTGGCAAGGATGTGGAGTAATAGGACCCTTTTGGCATCATCGCCCGTTTGTTCTATGATCCGTATGGCATCCTGTAACGTTTGGACAGCAGAAGGATAATCACCAAGGTTTTGATGAAGGATGGCCTTGTTCAGGAGAATGACCGGATTTTCAGGCTGATCCGGATAAAGAGCATGCTGAAGTACGAGGGATTCATCAAACGAATTCAGCGCTTCTTCATACCTGCCGGTCCTTTGAAGAATGTAACCTTTATTGTTCAGGGCAAGCATCTCCTGCCCCCGGTCTTCCCCGGCTCTGAAAAGATCCAGGAGTTTTTGGTTCGCTGCAAGGGCCTCATCGTGCCTCCCCAGATGAACATAACACAGGATCAACCGGTTGGTTATGAACGTGAGCAGGACATCCTCCGACTGATCGTTCAGAAGGAGAATCAGGTCATGGTAAACACGTGCTGCGTTATCATACTGCTCCAGAAGAAAATAACTGTTCGCTTTTGCTTCCAGCAGCTTTATGTGATTCAGGGCCGGTGTCCCTGCGGCCGATAGTCGCTCTACAGCATTGAAATACTCGATGGCTTTGGCGTGCAGTCCGGCAGTGCTGTAAATCTTCCCGATCTGATAGTTGGTCAGGGCCATGCCGCCTGTATCGTTCAGCATTTCGAATTCGTTGAGGGCGCCGAAATAGTGCCGGATGGATGCAATGTGTTGATTTTGCTCCAACGCACATTGGCCCAGGATGAACAGCGAGGCCGCCTTCCCCGGCCGGTAAAAAGACTGACGGGAAAGGTCGAGTGCGCGGGAAGCAGACATCCCGGCGCTATCGTACTCCTCAAGGGCCAGTTGGCCGGAAGCTTTCCGGATCCATTGCTGTATACAGGCTGTGTCTGCCGCAGGATAAACGCGTTGGGCGGTAGAAGGCCCATCCGCATCCTGCGCCGCAACGACGGTTGCCCCCAGCGTCAGGATGGCCATGGAGGCCAGCATCCGTTTTATGGATACAGCCGCAGTCATCAGTTCAGTTTAAAGCTCAGGCCAAACCTTATATTCGTTCCATATTGCGGATTATAGATAAGATCTGAAGGATAACCATAGGCATCAATACCGCCATATTCAGATCCCAGTAGGTTAAAAGCATTGAGGTACGCCTGCAGTTGCCGGGTAATGTCTATCCGCGCGATGACATCCAGGACATAATAACCATCTACGTACACCGGCATATCCAGCTGCTCCATGACATCAGGTTCGAGAGGGAAGAACCGTTTTGCACTTTTACTGCATACGGTGTTGTTCAGGATCAGGAAAATCCTCCTGACCGGTCTGAGGGAAATCTTCAATTGCGCCATGTAGCGTGGATACATCCTGACATCATCGAGCGTTCCAAGACCAAAGGGCAGGACCTCTTTCCCTTTGGATGCACTCAGCGATAGGTCGAGTGACAGGTCAACGGAGGGGATGATCTTTTTTACTGCAAGATCTGCCTGCAATCCGGCCAGCCGGAATTCCGAACGCTCGTCATTCATGTACGCGGTTGCCAGGCCTGAAGGATTGACTGCGTCAGGGTACTTCTCCGGATCGAGCAGTATAAGCGACAGGGATATATAGTCATGAAGCTGCTGGTAATAAGCCACAAGATCCAGGGTCAGGCCGGATCCTGACGAAAACCGGTATCCGATCTCCGCAGTGTGCATCTTCTCCGGCTTCAGGTCAGGATTGGGCACGATCTGATAATAATATCCGCCGTCACTTGGGAATGCAAGGGAGTTATAGGTATAGCAGGTGGATGGCACGCGAAGGCCCTGGCCGTATAGTACCCTCGCCGACATGTTGTCGTTGATCGAAAACAGGAAAGAGATGCGGGGATTGTTGCTACCCCCATAGAGGGAATGGTAATCGTAACGGTCGCTCACCAGGGCCGTCAGTCTACCGGTTTTATAGAACACCTGGAGAAAGCCACCGGTGTTGGAAAATACCATGGGATTAAATCCAAAATCCCCCAGTGCTCCCTGGCTGATCCTCTTTTCAGAAAAAGAGGGATAGTCTTCTGGTGCAAAAGGTCCTGTCAGGTCATTGGTCTTGGGCAAATTCCCGGAATACTGGAAAGAAAAACCACCAGTCAGTTCGAGTTTCGAGATGGGATGGTAGGTAATTTCCTGGTCAAGGCAGATATCGTCGGAACCGGCGTACTTAAAGGCTTTACCCGACAGGCTCTGATCAGAGGTCATGGTGAAGGACGACTGGTTATCAAGCCGGTAGCGCACATAAGAAAACTGCGTATTGGAAAAGATCTTTCCCCATGTGCGGTCGTATTGAAGAAATGCCCGGTGGGTGGTTTCGCCCCAGAATGTGGTGGGATCGGCATAGGAATACCTGACTGTATTCTGGCCGATGGAGGAATGAGTTCTCCGTTGCATGAGGTCAAATCCGATGTTCACCCCCCGGAAGTCCAACCTGATGCCAAGCAGGTTGCTTTCCTGGGGCAGGTCGTTCAGTACAGGGTGTGTGGAATCTCCCTGGTAACGTGGTTCCTGAATAAACTGGTAAGTGGAATCGTACAGTGCGGGATTATAAAGGCCCGGTACATCATACTTCACATTCATATCTCCCTGGCGTGTGGCGTTGCCGTAAAATGAATAGTTCATCGTGTTCTTTGCCTTTCCTGCCTTACCGCTGATAAATGCATTCAGGGAATAGTACCGGGGGCTGCCCATGGTGATCTCCGCCTCGGCATGAACAGGCCGTTCCGGCGACCGGGTCACAATGTTGATCACGCCTGTCATGGCATCCGCCCCGTACAGGGAGGAAGCGGGTCCGATGATGATCTCGATGCGCTCGGCCTGCCTTATGGGCAACTGGGCGGCGATGGGCATGCCGCTGACCACGGACGGCTGAACGGGGATGTTGTCGACCAGGATGCGGGTGTAGTAATTACCGAACAGCCCCCTGATCGCGAACATCTCCCCTTCGATGGCGCTGCCCGGCTGGGATACCTTGATACCGGGTATAGACCGCAAGACATCCACAAGGGTGGAATATCCGTTGAGGCGGATCTCCTCCCCGTCGATTACATAGACCGTGACGGGCAATTCACTGACTAACTTCCCGGACCGGCTGGCGGAAAACACTTTTGCATCCCCGCTGACCGTGTCCCTCCGGAGATGGTTTGCATTCAGGCTGAACAGGCTGTCTTCTTTAACCTCCTGGGCGAAGGAAACGGCGAAAAACGAACACAGAAAGACGCTTAGAAAAACAGATACAACGGTTCTCATCGGAAATTTCGGTCTAATAACAAAGGTATGAAGAAATCATTTCCGGTGGTCATTTAAAGGTAAACCACAAAGGAACGCGAAGGATAACACTAAGGAACACAAAAAGCGAGCGATACAAGCCCGCGGGTAAAGAAGCTTTACTCTTTGATTTTAAAGACGAGTCCACCGCTGAAGTCACCCTGCACGATCGGCGCCCAGGCGTTGGCGCTGACACCGGTGCTTGCTCCTCCTGTACCGAAGCCGACAAACATTCCCATCCCCGCGAAGTACATGGGCATCAGCAGCCGTCCCTGAAGCTTGATGCCTACCCGGTCAGTGATAAAATAATTCAACCCGGCACCCAGTGCAACGGAAAACATCCAACTGTCATCAATGTTTTCATCCAGAATGTTGAACCAGGTGGCGCCCAGAGAAAACATCCCGTATCCTTCCAGGTTTTCCCTGCTGCCGCCCCGTTTGACCGACAGCTGGAAATAGTCAACGGTCAGGTCTACATCCCTGTCAGGGTACGTGATCGGGTAGTAGGAATGGAAATGACCCGCCGTGTTCATTCTTGAATAAGAAAACCCCGCCATCATGCCCGGTTGGGTCTCGATATCCAGTCCGAGCCCCCAGCTACCGTGATCGTCGATCTTGAAGGATCCTTCGTAAAAATCCATCCGGCCTCCAAACTGATAACCCGCCAGGGCATACAATTGAACGGGTCTTCCCTGGGCGAAAACACCTGAAAAAGAACTCAGTACCAGCGCAGTCAAAACTAAAGCTATTCCAAGATTTTTCATAGAATTTTCATTAATATTGAATATCGCAAATGTAAATAAATAATTTAATTATGGAAAATAAATATTTGTGTTGAAAATATAATTATTATCGTATTTTTGCCAGGTTCTGATATAAAGATTTCCCTCTAAGAACGTATACGACACGAACAATAAAAGTTAAAACCATGATTCAGAAAAACCATTTCAGGAAATGGGGATTCCTGTGGATCCTCAGTTTGCCCTTTGTATTGTTTTCCTGTTACCCGGGAGGACCTGAATACGTTGAAGACCTGGACATTGTGGCCTCGAAGTATGACGAAACGTTCGACTTTACAAAAGTGAGCACGTATCTTATGCCGGATACCGTCATGCCCGTATATGATCCGGAACATCCCGAGGATGCGGAACCCATTGACCCTAAATTGCAGAAACTGATCCTCGACGAAGTGGCCAATCAGCTGGAAGTGATTGGTTATGAGCGCATCTATGATACGGTCAACGGGTATCCGGACCTGTATATCACCAATACAGTCCTTAGTTCAACGTGGGTTGGATACTACTGGGATTATTGGTATTATTACTGGGGGTATTATCCCTACTGGCCCTATTACTGGGATGGAGGCTACTATCCCTGGTATCCCTGGGGTACACCGGTGGTGTACAGTTATACGACAGGAACGGTTCTCATCCAGATGATGGATCCAAATAGCATTGATCCGGAAACCGAAAAGATACCCGTCGTCTGGGTTGGAGCCATCAACGGGCTGGCGGAAGGAGGACAGGCGAATATCAGCGAAAGGGTGAAGAGAGGCATCACACAGGTATTCAAACAATCCGACTATCTATAACATCCAGAGTCATGTTAATTAGTAGAAATTTCCAAGTTCGCTTAACCATGAAAAACTTAAAATATTTCACACTAGGGCTGGCTCTTCTGACAGGTTTCACTGTACTGGGTCAGGGTTATGTGACCACCACCTATAATATTGCACTCCCGCTTGGCAATACAAAGGACTTTATTGACAAGACCAGCCCGCGCGGCTTTGGGATTGAAGCCGGAGCATGGCTGAACGACAATCTTTCGCTGGGACTGGAATTCTCCTGGAACGGCTTTTACAAGGAATACGATCCGGATACCTATGAATACGGTACGCTCACGCTGACAGGCCGGATGTGGCGCTACACGAACGTTTATCCGCTGATGGGCGTCGTAAAATATTACCTGAACTCTGACTCCGATTTTGAAGCATTCCTGGGAGCGGGCCTCGGGACCTTTATCATCAACAAGAGGACCGATTTCGGCCTGTATACCCTTGAAGACCATCAGTGGCACTTCGCCCTGTATCCCGAAATCGGCTTCATCTACTGGTTCTCCGATGCAGCCGGCTTTACTTTCAATACACGGTATAACTGGGCAGCCAAATCCGGAGACATCGATGCCCAGTCGAACCTGGGCTTCAATTTCGGGTTTGTATTTTATTCCTTCTGAGGCAGCTTCCTACTTCTGAACGAAAGGCACCGCGCCGAGAATATTCATTCGTATAGCCGACAGGATATAGTTTTCAACCTGAATGAACTGCATGGCCACGACCGGGTCCGTGGCTTTTAAGATCTTCTTGTAGTACCTGTCCATCAGCTTGTCGGTCGCTTTTCGCTGGCAGATCATCTGGCTCATGAACCGGGTTGCCTGCTCTTCCGTCATGTCATTATAATGTTCGGCGTACTCCTTGATGAGACCGATCCTGTTCTTCCCAAGGGCTTTCCTTTCCGCTTCATATTGATCGTAAAGCGCCCAGAACACACCATGCTCAGCCATATCGAGCTGAATGAATTCGGCTAAGAGTGCTTTCTTCTCCATGCCGAACAGCGACTGCATGATCTGGATCTCTTCAGCGTTTGACTGGGTGTGACCTAGGGTATAAGCTATGATACCCAGAAAAATCAAGGCAAATTTTTTCATATGCATTCAGTTTTTAAGTAAATATTGGAGGATCGCAAATAATGTCAAAAATATAAAAATTCTGATATTTTTGCACATTAAATTGGAAAAGTCATGGCACACATCTCCATTGAAGGCATGGAATTCTTTGCTCACCACGGTTGCATGAAAGAAGAACAAATGATTGGCACGCGTTTTTTTGTCGATCTGGTCATTGAAACCGAAACGCTGGAGGCTGAAAAAACGGATGATCTGTCAAAAACCGTCAATTATCAAGCTGTGTACGAGCTTATCGCAGGGGAGATGAGAATCCGTTCGAAGCTGCTGGAGCATGTGGCCCGCCGCATCCTGGAGAGGATTTATGAGCATTTTCCCCAGATCCTGAAAGCGGAGGTGAAGATTTGTAAGCTCAATCCACCTGTCGGAGGGAAGGTGGAGAGGGTTTGTGTCTTGCTACGCAAGTAAATCCAAAATCCATCCCGATAGTTATCGGGATGGATTTTGGATTTACTGTGTTGGTTGTAAATATTAATTTTTCAACGTATATTTGCATCCACAACACGGCAACATGGCCGAGTGGCTAGGCAGAGGTCTGCAAAACCTCGTACACCGGTTCGAATCCGGTTGTTGCCTCGGGGAATGTCCATTGCTGATTACGGAGATAGAGGCAATCTGCAATGGACATTCACTATCGATTCAATACCTTTTGAACCACGCTCCCCTGTTCTCCTGTCACCTTCACGAAATAGATTCCCGGATCCAGAAAGTTCATATCAATGATGGTTTCTTTATCAGTAACCCGCTGTTCCCATACGATCCTGCCGGCAGGATCGCATATCTGGATCAGGTCAGCCCCGTGGGATTGGATGGTAAGCAGATCTGATACAGGATTGGGATACATGCTGAACTCTGGTTCAGAACATTCAGGGATAGCAATGGGGTTCACCCCCAGGGTCCCGTCGTCGTTCATGTTCTGGGCAAAAATATCGTACGTCCCGCTCCTGGTACTGGTAAAGCCAAAGATCCACTGTTGGTAGGCATATGCTGACAGATAGGGATGGATGACCTCCTGGTTGGTGTTAGAAATGAAAATATGGGGGGGTTGCCAGATAAAATTTCCTCCGCGGTCGGTGCATGTTGCTTTTATCCGGACATCATTGACCGCGAATCCGTATGTTCCGTAAAATAAATAGCACTTCTCCTGCTGAAAGTCGGCGCCGAAAATGCTGTATGTGTCATTTCCAAGTGCAATGATCGTCTTTCCATTCGGGCCCCACAGACGTGTCCCGATGGATGAAACTGCCTGTCCGACCAATCCGGAGCTGATCTGGTCGTAATCGGTCTCATACCAGAACAGAAAAATATCACCGGTTTCATCCTGTCCGGCTATTTGGGGATAAAACCGCTGGTGGTTCGACGACAGGCTGAGTTCCACACCATCTACAGCAAGTAGCAGATTGCCTTCTCCATCCACATGCTGCACAAATGCACTGCTAACCATGTCCGAATTGCGGTCGTCGTGCCAGGCAACGATCACCCCGTCATATCCGTCAGCTTTGACCTGGATATCGGTCCAGGAATTGATACCTCCCGCATCACTGATAACGGTTTCCTGGCTCCAGGCAGGCGATCCGTCGATGTGATAGCGCATGGCGTAGATGTAACGGGGAGCATACAGAGATGTGCCGTCTCTTTTCGACACGACGACGATGAAATCACCCCCTGAAACGGGGACCAGCACAGGTACCCAGTAAGCGAAATTTCCCTCGGGTACCACCACCAGGCCGCCTTCCTGCCACAGCGCATTTCCATTCTCATCATAGGCCACCATCACCAGGGGATAGTTGCTGTCGGTCATCCTGGTGAACGCAGCGACAACCTTGTTTTCCGTGGTGACACACAAGACCGGACTGTACTCTTCGCTTGGATCTGTGGAAACAACAATCCCATCCGGACCCCAGAGATGCTGTCCTGTCGGTGAGATCTTATAGATCACCGGATTGGTGTTCCCATTACGGATATCGGAAAATACGGTCACACAGTTACCTTCATGATCGGCTTTCGTATCGTAATCCGATATCCAGCTATCCTGGTTGTGATCACTTACCACCAGCGGCTCATTCCAGAGAAAAAACCCATCCCGGTTCAGGTAGTGCAGCATTACGTTGTAATTGCCTGACCGGGCATCGAAGTAGGAAATAAAGACATTGTCATTGGCACCTATGGCCACTTTGCACAGGGTTTGCTCCCCCTCATCGGTGCAAACAGGAGTGTTTATGGTGGCATCATCACTCCATTGACACACGGTAATCAATGGGATAGAAATCAAGAACATACAGAAAAGGAAGAAGATCTTTTTCATAATAGATTGAATTAATATGTGTTATATGTATAAGGAATACGGATACTAAATTATGGTATAATTCAGCCGTTTGCAAGTTTTTCCGGAAGAATTATTAATGATAGAACACGGATTACACAGAAAACGCGGATAATCGCTGTACTGGTAAATCTATCTTATTAGAGGCTGTGTCAAAATGAGTGTTTTGTATTTAACCACAGAGATCACAGAGGAAAACGGAGAACACAGAGAAATGATAACGAGTCATTTAAACTCCGTGATCTCCGTGAATTCTCCGTGTACTCCGTGGTTAAATTGTATTTTGGCACAGCCCCGACGGGGGAGGGGTACATCAAAACAGGATATTTTCTGGAATCTCCCAAATATCCCCGGACTTTCTTTACTTTTATGAACCAAAATATCCGGGAGATAATTCCAATGAACGATACTGATTTAATCCTTCTCATCATCGCCATCTGCCTGCTGGTCATCCTGATCCTGATCGTTCTTTTCAAAAAGCCACCGAAAAAGGATGATCTGAAAATGGACCTGCTTCAATTGTCAACCGATCTCACCCGGCTGGATCCGCTGATGCGTGAGGAATTCACCCGCAACCGGGAAGAGTCGCAGAAAACCTTCAGGGAAACCCGTGAGGAGCTGGGTACCTCTTTCAGTCAGAACCGGACTGAGCTCTCCGGTTCGCTCAAATCGTTCGAAGAAAAATTTGCGACGAACGTTAAAGATTTCAACGATCTTCAGCGGATGAAATTCGATGACCTGGTGAAGAAACAGGAACAGATACGCGTTGAAACAGAAGGTAAGCTCGAAAAGATCCGGGAAACGATGGAACGCACACTGGATAAGCTTCAGCAGGAGAACGCCAAAAAGCTGGAGGAGATGCGTGCAACGGTGGATGAAAAGCTGCAGTCGACACTGGAAAAACGGCTGACAGAATCGTTCAACCAGGTCAGTGAGCGGTTGCAGCAGGTCCATGAGGGGTTGGGTGAGATGAAAAACCTGGCCTCGGGCGTGGGGGATCTGAAAAAAGTGCTTTCCAACGTCAAAACGCGCGGCATCCTGGGAGAGATCCAGCTGGGAAACATCCTGGAGAACATCCTCTCCCCCGAACAGTACGACCGGAATGTGGTCACGCGGAGAGGATCGCGTGAGAATGTGGAGTACGCGATCAAACTTCCCGGCAAGGATGAAGCGGGTGAAGTGGTGTATTTGCCGATTGATTCCAAATTCCCCATTGAGACCTATCATCACTTGCTGGATGCCTATGATACCGGGAATATGGACACGATAAAAAATGCCTCCCGGTCCATCGAAACTGAAATCAAACGGTGTGCCCGGGACATCCGTAACAAGTACCTGAATCCACCGGGCACTACCGACTTCGGAATCCTTTTTCTTCCCGTGGAAGGACTTTACGCCGAGGTGGTGAGGCAAACCAGCCTGATCGAGACGTTGCAGCGGGATTACAAGATCATCATCACAGGGCCCACCACACTGGCAGCGCTGCTGAACAGCCTCCAGATGGGATTCCGCACGCTAGCCATCCAGAAACGCACCAGCGAGGTATGGAAAGTGCTGGGGGCGATAAAAACTGAATTCGGAAAATTCGGCGAAACCCTCAAGAAGGCCCAGGAGAAGATCAACAAAGCGAGTGAGGACATCGATACGCTGGTAGGGGCGCGCACGAGGAAGATCCAGTCGAAGCTCCGCACGATCCAGGAGCTGCCGGAAGCGGAAAGCACCCTCCTGCTCGGTGGAGAAACCGAAGACGTGTCAGAAACTGAATCTGAATCCGAATCATAAACTTAGGATGTGTCAAAATGAATGATTTTTTTATTAAACCACGGAGATCCTTTAGATTTGTGTTATTGACAGAGGAGAAATGAAAAAGCAAAATATTGAATGTAATGTATTGATTTTCTTTTCTTTTTGCTTCTTTTTCTTTTCTTTGTTGATAATTCACCA
>JAQUQD010000084.1 GCA_028716265.1 Bacteroidales bacterium
ATGCAATTAGTTGTAAGTTGGTTAACAGGGTGTTCTCAGTCGTCAAAAGACAAACACCCTATGTGATAACGTACCAACAAAATTTTGCTTAATTCGTGATTTGGTCTTAGAATTCACAAAGGAAAACGAAGAACACAGAGGACTGATAACGAGTCATTTAAACTCTGTGACCTCCGTGAATCCTCCGTTCACTCCGTGGTAAATTGAATTTTGACACACCCTCCTGCAAGGGTAGGGTACAATGAAGCACACATGAAACGACAGAGGTGATCGACTGCATTCTGAAATATTTCCCTGACATCACCGACCGGCAGAAGGGGCAGTTTTTACGGCTTTCCCCGCTATATTCCTATTGGAACATGCGGATCAATGTTATTTCGCGCAAAGACACCAAAAACCTTTACCTGCACCACGTGTTGCATTCCCTGAGCCTTGCCCGCCTGGTCACCCCGGGTAAAGGTACCCTGGTATTGGATGCTGGCACCGGCGGAGGATTCCCCGGCATACCTCTGGCGATCCTTTTCCCCGAGGCTAAGTTTCACCTGGTGGATTCCATTGGTAAAAAGATCAGGGTGGTGGAGGATATCATCAAACAGACCGGCCTGGTCAATGTGGTGGCTGAGTGCAATCGCATAGAGAATCTCTCCGGACAGTACGATTTCATTGTCAGTCGTGCCGTGGCCGCGCTCCCGGAATTTTTAGGCTGGTGCCGGGGCAAGATCCGCGCCGAAAGCTGCCATCCGGTCGAAAACGGAATCCTTTACCTGAAGGAGGGTGACCTGACCGAAGAGCTCCGGTCATTGAACCGGTCATTCCGGATTTTCTCCATTGGGGACTGGTTCAACGAATCCTATTTCCACGAAAAGAAGATCGTGTTCATCCCTTTCCGGCAACAGTGACGTATCCCAAATAGTTAACAACTGCTTGGACATGTCAATATTATTTATTTATTTAGCCTGCTAATTTTTACCTAAAATCATTTACCTATGTCAGAACAACGAAAGTATGTGCCGTTTGTATCTGCCGAAACCAACCTGAAGGAGTTTACTATAAGGGCATTGGTTATCGGGTTGGTACTTGCCGTCGTCCTTGGCGCTGCCAATGCTTATCTGGGATTGAAAGCCGGGATGACGATAGCAGCCACTTATCCAGCGGCGGTGATAGGGATGGCTCTGATCAAAGCCATGCTGGGAAGCATCCTGGAGGAGAATTTCACCCGTACGGTGGGTTCTATCGGTGAATCAGTTGCAGCGGGGGCCATTTTTACCATCCCCGCATTTTACATCGTTTACCTTGACTCCCAGCGCCAGGGCGTGGCGGCGGAGAATTTCTTCACGTATGGTACTACGACCATTATCCTGATCGCGGGAGGTGTGCTGGGGATCATGTTTGTGGCATTGCTGCGGCGAGTCATGGTGGAGGACACCGAGTTGGTGTTCCCTGAGTCCATCGCCGCTGCAGAGATCCACAAGTCAGGACAAAAGGCAAGCCGGGGATCGATGTATCTTTTCGCAGCCATGGGCTTGGGCGGACTGATCAAAACGCTGGGAGAATTCAAACTGTTCGCTACCTACTGGGAGAAGTTCTATACATTTTCCAAACAGATGATCACCGGTACCAATTTCACGGGTCATGGTGGCGTACTGATGGCTTCGCCGGGGATAGCCCCTGCATACATCGGTGTAGGATACATCATCGGGCCCAAGCTGGCAGCCCTGAACTTCGCAGGCACATTACTGGCCTGGGGCATGCTGACACCGATGATCCTTTACTTTCTGGCTCCCGGTTTCGACATACAGGCGATCGCAGCCAACTTCATGGCAGCCGATCCCAACCTGACCAACAGTGCGGCAATGGACAAAGCGTGGGTGGATACGGCCTATAAGGTCTGGCGTTTCATCGTTCGTCCCATCGCTATTGGAGGCATGCTGATCAGCGCCATATTCACGCTTTACAAGATGAGAGCCAGCCTGGCTACCGGTCTCAGGCGTTCGGTAGGAGATGTGAGAAAGGCTGCAAAAGGCATCGAAGTGAACGTTCCCCGCACGGAAAAGGACCTGCCGTTCAACTGGATCATCATCGGGATCATAGCTGTTGCGGTGACTACCTTCATCGTGACCAAGTTCATCTTTCATGCCGAATTCCATGTTGCCCTGGTTGCGGCAACCATCCTCATCATCCTGGCCTTCTTCTTTGCGGCAGTGTCCGGCTACCTGGTCGGGATCATGGGATCAAGCAACAATCCGATCAGCGGGCTGACGCTGACAGCGCTGGTGGTGACAGCGCTGATCATGGTAATGCTGGGCGTTCATGGCCAGGAGGGAGTCGCCACGACACTCGGAGTGGCGGCGATCGTGTGCGTTGGAGCAGCCGTGGCCGGAGAGATGTTACAGGATCTCAAGGCAGGGCATATTCTGGGAGGTACACCCTGGCGCATGCAGGTGGGTGATATCCTGGGTGTGGTCGTTGCCGCAGCGGTGATGTTCTTTGTGCTTCGCTTCCTTAACGACGGCGATATTGCCAAGGGAGCTGTGGAAGGCTATGAAGGCGGCTTTGGAAGTACCAAGCTGTCGGCACCACAGGCCAACCTGATGGCCCTGCTCTCACAGGGGATCGTGGGCGGCAAAATGGCATGGCCGCTGATCATCGCCGGAATGCTGATGGGATTTGCCTTCATCCTGGCCCAGGTAAGAAGCCCGATGCTTGTCTGCGTCGGGATGTACCTTCCCCTGGAAACCACCTTCGCCATTTTTGTCGGTGGTATCATTAAAGGCATCGTGGATTATTATACGAAAAAGAGAGGCTTTTCTGCCGGGCAACTCACTGCCTCCGATAACGTGGGGATCCTGCTGGCATCCGGGCTGATCGCAGGGGAAGCGCTGGTGGGACTTATCTTTGCCATCTTTGCCGTCGGTAACATGTTCCCTCCCGGCATCTTCAGGCAGCCAAGTTACCTGGTGGGGATCGTCATACTGATCATCATCGGTTATATCCTGGTCAGGATACCCATGAAAGCAGGAAAAGCATCCGAATAAGAGCCCGCGGAACGTGACGATGAACTTTTTTCAACGGCGCAGGATCCTGAAAGGAGCCAACTACCTGACGCTGACCCCTGTCAGGATCCATGCGCATGAAGTCGGCCAGGACGGGAAAGTGACCCTTTTCGTTCCCAAGTTCAAAAATCCGGCCCTCCGGAGTTGGCTCATCCCCCGCGGCAAATCCGAGCATTTCCGGATCCACCTCGACGAGCTGGGCTCTGCCACCTGGCTCCTGATTGATGGTCAATCCACAGTCGGGGAGATCTGCTCCCGACTCGAAGAACGATCCGGACAAACGGTCAGCGCTGCCGAAACACGGGTCACCCGTTTCCTGACCCTATTGTACGATCAGCGGTATATTACGTTCAGAGAATTGATGGGATAAATGGAGCATTTGGCAGTTTGTCCTGATAAGGGCCGACTCTCGTCGGGATTAACTTCGCGAAATCAGGATTGGCAGTTAGCAATAACCGGAAAGACAGGTTGGAATTTGGAATTTGAATTTTGCTTGGAATTTGGAATTTGGGATTTATAGAATATTAACTTCTGCCTCCAGTTCCACTCCGAATCGCTTTTTCACCGACTGCCGTATCTGGGTGGCGAGCTGTAAAATCTCCTGTCCCGTAGCGTTCCCATAATTCACCAGGACCAGGGCTTGTTCGGGATGTACTCCGGCATCGCCCTGCCGGTATCCTTTCCAGCCGCAGTGCTCGATCAGCCAGCCCGCAGCCAGCTTACACGATCCATCGGGCTGAGGGTATCCTACCAGTCCGGGAAATGCCAGCTTAAGATCATCGTAAATCGTTCCGGACACTTCAGGATTCCTGAAGAAACTTCCGGCATTCCCTGCCCGGGCGGGATCTGGCAGCTTCCTACGTCGAACCGAGATCACCGCATCCCGTATCACCTCCAGCGACAGCTCCCTCACTCCAATGTGTTCTAATTCCAGCTCCAGGGAACTATAACCGATATTAAAAACAGCTTGCTTCGACAGCCGCAGGGTGATGGACAGGATAACGTAACGATCTTTTGCCGAAGTTTTAAAGATGCTGTTCCTGTAACCCAACTGACAGTCCTCTGCCGGTAACACGACCACCTGCGACGACCAACGATCCCAACAGTTCACTTCGATGAGGACATCCCTGATCTCTGCCCCGTACGCGCCAATGTTCTGGACTGGAGCGGCACCTACAGTGCCCGGGATCAGCGACAAGTTCTCCAGCCCTCCAAGATGCCTTTGTACGCAATGCTGGACCAATCCATCCCAATTTTCCCCTGCAGATACCTTGATTTCCGCATAATCAGCCTGATCCTGCATCGTCTGAATGCCCTTAAGATCCATTTTTACCACCAGGCCATCAAAATCATCTGTGAAAAGGATATTGCTTCCTCCTCCAAGGATGAGCAGCCTTTCACCCCGGATCATACTACCCGGGTCAAAAAGCCGGTACACTTCCTCCTCTGTCCTGACCGAGATAAAATATTTCGCCCTGGCTTCGATACCAAAGGTATTGTAGTCCTTCAGTGAAACATCCTGCCTTATGGTTTCTATTCTATCCATATTCCGGGCACGTCATTTCATCAGCAAAATAACAAATTTTAGCGCTATCATCATAATGCAACAAATGCGTGACAGATTCGTTAAATAAGATTAACAGGAAGAAGAGGATTTGAAAAGAGTCATCGTTTCCGTAACCAACGACCTGGTCACCGACCAGAGAGTGGATAAAACGGCGGAATGCCTTCGACAGTGCGGCTTCGCGGTAATGCTTGTAGGCAGGAAAAGAAAAGGCAGCCTTCCCCTGCAACCAAGGAACTATTCCACTAAAAGGATGTGCCTTCTGTTTGACAAGGGAACTTTTTTTTATGCCGAATACAACCTTAGGCTCCTCCTGTACCTGCTGTTCCACAGAGCCAGTCTGCTGGTTTCCAATGATCTGGACACACTTTTGCCCAATTATCTCATCCACAGGATCAAACGGATACCCATTGTATATGACAGCCACGAATACTTCACGGGTGTTCCGGAACTTACCGGCAGGCCGTTCGTGCAGAAATTCTGGAAGAGGATTGAAAAATGGATCTTCCCGCGTCTGGAAACTGTCATCACGGTCAACGACTCGATCGCCGGGCTTTATCAGCATGAATACGGCAATACGTTGCATGTTGTCAGGAACATTCCTCCCAACCGCCACATACAGACGGCCATGACCCGCAAAGAGCTGAACCTGCCCGAAGACCGGCACATCGTACTTTTACAGGGCGCAGGCATCAACGTTCAACGCGGCGCTGAGGAAGCCATCGAAGCCATGCAGTACCTCGACAAGGCCATCCTGTTAATCATCGGCGGCGGCGATGTGATGGGGATATTAAGACAGATTGTCAGCAGCCTGCACCTCAGCGACAGGGTTTTTTTTCTCCCCAAGCAACCTTTTGAGCGTCTTTTTCATTTTACCAGATGTGCAGATATCGGCATAACACTGGATAAGGACACCAATATCAATTACCGGTACAGCTTGCCTAACAAACTCTTTGATTATATCCACGCAGGTCTGCCTGTCCTTGCGTCACCCCTGCCCGAGATCAGGAAGATCCTCGAGCGCTACCAGATCGGGATGACCATCGATTCACATGATCCGAAGCATATTGCGGAACGAATGCATACGATGCTAACGGATGACGCCCGCAGAAAGACCTGGAAAGACAATCTCAAACGAGCAGCAGCAGAACTGAACTGGGACCAGGAACAAACGATTCTTCTTGACATTTTTCGTAAGTATGCCTGAAAAGCATGTACACATCGTGTCGTTTACCATCCCATTCCCTCCGGATTATGGAGGGGTCATCGATGTGTATTACAAGATCAAAGCCTTGCACCAACTTGGAGTGAAAATACACCTGCACTGTTTTGAATATGACCGTAAACCTGCAGCTGAACTGATTGAATTATGCGAATCGGTAATATATTATAAGAGGAAGACCGGCCTGCGGTTTACCCTTGGCCGTATCCCTTACATTGTTTTAAGCCGCCGTTCGGAGGAACTTATCCATAACCTGCTGAAAGACAACTTCCCGATCCTCTTTGAAGGACTGCATACATGTTATTACCTGAACGATCCCCGTCTGAAAGACAGGAAAAAGATCTACAGGGAAAGCAATATCGAACATCATTATTACTTCAGTTTATATAAAGCAGAAAAGAACTGGATCAGAAAGATCTATTTCCTGCTGGCCAGCGTCAAACTGAAACGGTATGAGAGAATACTGCAACATGCCGACCTGATGCTAGCTGTCAGCCGGAGAGATGAAGAATATCTGAGGGAGCAGTTTCCGGAAGTGCCTGTCCGTTACCTACCCAGTTTTCATTCCAACAGCGATGTGACCTGCCGTGCAGGTAAGGGTACCTACTGCCTTTACCACGGCAATCTGTCTGTTGCAGAGAACTCCGTCGCCGCAGCCTTTCTAATCCGTGAGGTATTTCCTCAACTCGGTATCACTCTGAAGATAGCAGGGCACCATCCTCCACGTTACCTGAAGCGACTGGCGCAGAGCAGCAGCAACATCCAGATCATTGAAAGCCCCTCGGATGAGGAACTGTACAAGCTCATCGTCAACGCGCATATCAACATTTTGGTCACATTTCAGGCAACCGGGCTGAAGCTGAAGCTACTGAACACTCTATTTCTGGGGAGGTTCATTCTTGTGAACCATGCTATGCTGAACGGCACGGGGCTCGATGAGCTCTGTAACATCGCCGATTCTCCGGAGGAGCTGCGGAAAGCGCTGGTACAGCTTAGCGATGAGAGGTTTGAGGAACATGAGATCAGCCGCAGGCGGAGCATGTTGTCGGTATACTACTCAAATCCTGAGAACGCAGGGCGGTTAGTAGAATATATATTCTGAAGTATCGATCCTGCCATCCTCGCACTTCAGGGTTCTAGACGGGAATTTTCGGAAAAGGGAATAGTTGTGCGTCGCCATCAGCACGGCGCATCCTGTTTTACTGATGTCGAACAGCAGCTTCATGATACCCTCGGAGGTTTCCGGATCCAGATTACCAGTTGGCTCGTCGGCCAGGATGATTTCAGGGTCGTTCACCATCGCGCGCGCGATGGATACCCGTTGCTGTTCACCCCCCGAGAGCTGGTGCGGCATCTTGAAGCCCTTGGTGCCCAACCCTACTTTCTGAAGCACTTCCTGCGACTGGAACTCCATCTTATGCTTGTCTTCCCAGCCTGTGGACCTCATGACAAAGTGAAGGTTGTCGTTGACCGTGCGATCGGTCAGAAGTTGAAAGTCCTGAAATACGATCCCCAGCTTTCTTCTGAGGTAAGGGATCTCCTTCTGCCTGATGGAGGCAAGGTCGAATCCGGCTACGTGGGCTAACCCATCGACCACAGGCAGTTCAGCATACAAGGTCTTCAGAAGGCTGGATTTACCTGTACCCGTTTTCCCGACCAGGTAAACAAATTCTCCTTTTTTTATCGAAAACGTGACATTGGACAGGATCAGAATGTTCTTCTGAAAGACTGCCAGGTTCTGAAGATCAATGATCGAATCGTCACTCATTTTAGAATATTCTGATTAGCATAAGGCTTGTGGTGTAAAGCTGCTGCCTGAGCCATGTCCGTAAAAAATCCTACCAGCTCACCAGGTTGGCAAATCCCATGAACGCCATGGAAAGGATCCCTGCAATGACCAGGGCGATGGGCACTCCCTGCATTCCTTTAGGAACTTGGACAAGCGCCAGATGTTCCCGGATACCGGCAAAAAGCAGCAGGGCCAGTCCGAATCCCAGTGCGTTCGATATGGCAAATACGACAGCGGGTAATAGGGAAAGGTCACGGGTGATCGTTTGGATGGCCACAGCCAATACCGTACAGTTTGTAGTGATCAGGGGCAGATAAATGCCCAGCGCCTGGTAAAGTGCCGGGCTTGCTTTTTTCAGAATGATCTCAACCATCTGCACCAGTGCGGCAATGACAAGGATGAAGGTAATGGTCTGGAGAAATCCAATGTGAAACGGATCCAGAATGTATCTCTGAGCAAGCCATGTGACGATGGTAGCCAGTGTCATCACAAAGAGAACAGCACCCGCCATTCCGGTGGCTGTGGAGATCCGTGTGGATACCCCAAGCAGGGGACAGATCCCGAGAAACTGTGCAAATACAATATTGTTAACAAAAACAATAAATATGATGATAATGATATATTCCATATCGTATGAGTTTTTATGTTGTCTTCTTAAGTCTGTTCACTAGTGCGATGAGGAATCCCAGGGTGAGGAAAGCACCAGGCTGAAGAATAAAAATGAGGATCGCATCACCGGGAATGAATTTGAAACCGAAAAGAGAGCCATTGCCAAGAAGTTCACGGATGCAGCCAAGGGTTGTAAGCGACAGGGTAAATCCCAGTCCCATGCCCGCTCCATCAATGATGGAGGACAGAATAGTGTTCTTGGATGCAAAAGCTTCCGCCCTTCCCAGAACGATACAGTTTACAACAATCAACGGTATGAAGATCCCGAGCTGCTTATGAAGGGCTGGAGCGTAACCTGCCATGAACAGATCGACGATCGTAACAAAAGCAGCGATGACCACAATGAAGACGGGGATTCGTACTTTATCCGGAGTGACGTTCTTGATGGCCGATATACACAGATTCGACATAATCAGTACGAAGGTTGTGGCCAGTCCCATCCCCAGCCCGTTCATGGCAGATGTGCTCACACCCAGGGTGGGACACATCCCCAGAAGAAGGACCAGCGTCGGGCTTTCCTTGATGAATCCTTTGGTAAAATTTTTCCACTGGTTCATTATTTCCCTCCTTCCTTATTATATGCATCATAGGCCCGCTGGACCGCATCACAGAATGCGCGCGAGCTGATCGTAGCAGCGGTGATGGCATCAACATCACCTCCGTCCTTCTTTACTTTTAGCCTGAATTCAGAAGGATTCTTCCCATAAAACTGCTCCCTGAACTCAGGAGTTTCCATTTTCGTCCCCAGACCGGGCGTCTCTTTCTGTTGCAATACAGCAATCTTCGTGATACATGCAGCCGTGTCGAAGCCGACCATCAGTTCGATCAATCCGCTGTAGCCTTTCAGGGAGAAAGTTTGAACTGCGGTCCCGGCGGGAACTCCGTCCATGTATCCCTCGGAGATGACGACAGGCCTGTCCTGGCCTGGAATGGCAATCTCCCGGGTGACAATCGTGTCAAACTCCGGAATGACCTCTTTGATCGCATTTTCCTTTTTCAGTTTCTCGACTTTTGCGATAGGGTCCTTGGTGATATTGTAAACGCCTGCCAGTGCAAAAGAGGCAACGCCAGTAAAGATCAGAAGGCTAAGGAACATGTTGATAAAAGTCGATTCAGTTTTTTTTGCCATAGCTGGTTTCTTTTCAATAGAACACAATCATCGTTATGCCTGGTTTTTTAATGAACGAAACGTATCTTCATCAGCCGAAGCGTGCTGGCTTAAAGCCCCTGTTGATCAGTGGTGTGACCGCATTCATAAGCAGGATGGCAAAGGACACACCTTCCGGGTAGGAACCCCAAATTCTGATCAGCATGGTGATGATGCCGCAACCGAGACCGAAAATGATCATACCCCGTGGCGACATAGGAGAGCTGACCATATCGGTGGCCATATAGAACACGCCAAGGAGCATCCCGCCGGTGATCAGGTGAAAGAAGGGGGTGATGTAAAGCGAGGGGTTGATCAGGTGCATGATGGAGGCGAAGACAAAGGCTGATCCCAGGTAAGCGACCGGGATGTGCCAGGTGATGATCTTCTTGTAAAGCAGGTACGCTGCACCTAACAGGAGGGCGATGGCCGAAACTTCGCCAATGCTGCCTCCCTGGTTACCCAGCAGGTCATTGACATAGCTTGGCAGCTGGGGCATCAGTTCCTGGACCGATCTGCCTGCCTCGAGGCCCTCTTTCAGGATACCGAGTGCTGTGGGGCCTGTGACCGCGTCGGTGAGCTGGGGCATGAACAGTGCCCTGGGAACGGGCCAGGAGGTCATCTGAACTGGAAAAGAGAGCAGCAGAAACACACGTCCTACGAGGGCCGGATTGAAGATGTTCTTTCCAAGGCCCCCGAACGCCATCTTGCCGATCCCGATCGAAACGAAAGCGCCGATGATGATGATCCAAAGCGGTAGGTTACTGGGAACGTTGAAGGCCAGCAGGACGCCGGTAATAACGGCTGATCCGTCGGTGATGGTAATATCCCCCTTGATCAAGTATTTCTGGATCAGGTATTCAAACAGCATGCAGGAAGCTACGGAAACGACGGTGAGGAGCAAGGCGTCCAGTCCGAAAAAGTAAACCGATACCAGGAACGCAGGAATGAGGGCATAGATCACTCCCGTCATGATCTTACGAACCGACTGGTCGGTGTGGATGTGGGGAGATCCGGAGATGGTTAATGTACTCATAACTTATTTTTTTCCTCTGTTTCTGATGATTTGACCCACTTTGATCTTCCCTACGCGGATATAATCCAGCAGGGGCCGTCCGGAAGGACAGGTATAATGACAAGAACCGCACTCGATGCAATCCATGATCCGTTCCTTCTCTGAACCTTCATAATTCCCGGCAGCAACCAGTTGTGCCAGCAGGTAGGGCTCCAGCCCCATCGGGCAAGCCCCTACGCACCTGGCACAACGGATACAGTTTTGCACCCTGACGCGGACCGATTCGTTGTCGGGTAACAGTACGATGCCTGACATCCCTTTCACAACAGGCGTATCGTATGAGATCAGGGCTTTCCCCATCATGGGGCCTCCGCTCAGGATCTTACCGGTATTTTCCGGGATGCCTCCGGCCTGCTCAATGAGCTCGGAAATGGGAGTGCCGATGCGCGCCAGGAAATTACCAGGGTTCTTCAGGGATTTTCCTGTCACCGTAACGATTCTGTTAATGAGTGGCTTGTTCTTCTGGACTGCCTCATAGACTGCGAAAGCGGTTCCAACATTATGGACGACACAGGACACCTCAAAGGGTAATTTTCCAGAAGGCACTTCACGGTTCAACACTGCCTTGATCAGCTGTTTCTCCCCGCCCTGAGGGTATTTCACCTTCAAGGGCTGCACCACAAAACCGGGGAACTTTTTACAAAGATCCGATATGTGAGCGATGGCGTCGGGCTTGTTCCGCTCAATCCCAATAATCACCTGCTCTACCTGCAGGGCTTTCATGAGGATGAAGGCTCCGATGAGAACCTCTTCACCCCTTTCCAGCATCA
>JAQUQD010000085.1 GCA_028716265.1 Bacteroidales bacterium
GGTACAAGATTCGTGATCTGGGGATCCAACCAGGCCATATTGCTCACCATCAGTGCCAGGGAAGCCAGTACGGTGGTGATTGCCAGGGCGATGATGGATCGCCTGGAAAAGATCAAGCCCGATAGAACGATCGCCCAGGCGATGTAAATCATCGTTTCGTACCCGTTGCTCCAGGGAGCGTGTCCGGATATGTACCAGCGGACGGCAAGCCCGGCTGTGTGCAGGATGAAAAGCACACTGATCAGGACGATGAATGTCCGCTTCATCCATTTTGCGGTTTGTTTTCCTGACACGATCTCTGCTATGAGCAGAAACAGGAAAAGGAAACCGACCAATCCATAGGCCGGAAACAACCGTTTGAATAGATTCATCCGGTTATAGGTGATCTCCGCCTTCCTTTTTAAGTCGGAGGGATATACTTCTTTTCCGTACCTTTCCTGGTAGATCCTGATCATGTTGACCGACTTGCCGGCCAGATCCCAGGTTCCGTTTTCAGTTGCATCCTTCACCGCCCCGAGGTAAATGGAGAGGATATTGTACATAAATTCGGCGTTGGCGCTGTCGGGTGGCTGCCCCGATTCCTGTGCCGGAGAATGCCAGGTATGGGTGTAATCCTCGGGTATGGGAAAGATCCTCAGGACAGCGCCCGAGTATATCAGGTAACAGATATTCATCCTCTCATCCACCTTGATGACATCCTTATCAAAGGCACTGCGTTGAGCCGGTTTTTTACTGTATGCTTCCTCCACATACGGGCCTATCTTGTAGATCCCGTTATCCAGGTTGATGAAGTCTTCGTAGGAAGCATAATTTCCCCTGGTTCCGATGACCTTCTTCAACGATTCGTCGGAAAGCCTGATCATGGGTATTTTTTGCCACGCCACGGGATCAGCGATCATACCCAGCAAAACCTGGTCGGAATTCAATCCCATGAATCTGTCTTTTCTGTATACCTTCCGTAGGAGCTCCGACGACAGGGTATTGATAGGCTTGATCCGGCCTCCGTTGTCCTGAACCATGAGCTCTCCAAACCGCCTGGCATGGTTTTTATCAATTGTTTTCAGCTCATTCGACGGATTTTGGACCGGGGGAGATGATTGTCCGGCCGCCTGCAGGATAATAAAAAGAAAACCGATGATCAGCAGGGGTGCATTATTTCTTTCCTGGCTGGTCCGTTTCAACTCGCTGATCAGGAACCGGAAACGGCTTTTTCGGCGGAAGAGGTTCATAATCAGTCCGGCAGCCAGAAGAAAATAACCTGTATACGTTACGAATGTTCCCCAGAAATCGTGGTTGACCGATAATACCGTACCAAGTTCATCCGCGTCGTACGACGACTGGTAGAAGCGGTATCCACCGTAGCTCAGCACGTTGTTCATGAAAATCCGCCGTGGTTCATTTATGCCGTGGCGTTCATCCACCAGGGTGACCTCACTTGCAAAGGAGGATGGACTCATGGAACCGGGATACCGTTCCAGCTGAAAATCACGGAGTTCCAGCGAGAATGGGATGATGATCTGCTGGTTGGTTTGGTCCAGAATGATCACGTTGGATTTTTCATTTTCCCTGATGTGCATGGTTCCTTCATACCCCGTGAACCGGGTGATGGCAGCACCCATCAGGATGACGGTGAAACCAGAGTGAAAGATCAGGGTAGGGTATTTTTTCCGTTGGATTAGCTTATCCCGAAGGATATTGCCCAGCATGCTGATCCCGGCCACCGCCAGCAGGATCTCGAACCAGGTTGCACTGTAGACAAAGGCTCTGGCTGAATCCGTTCCATAATCATTTTCGATGAATGTGGCAATAGCGATAGAAAAAGCAACGACCAGCATTACGGCCATTGCAAACTGGATGGAAAAGAAAAATCCGAAAATTTTTTTCATAATCCTCCTGCCTCCAGCTTCCTGCCTCCTGCTTCCTGCCTCCTGCCTCTGCCTCCCTTTACCAGGAGCCTCCCGCGCCGCCACCGCCAAAGCTTCCGCCGCCGAAGCCACCAAAACCGCCCCCACCTCCGAAGCCACCTCCGCCTCCGAAACCGCCTCCGAAACCTCCACGACCTCCTTTAAAGTCACCCCAGCTGCCACTGCTCCTCTTCCCCATGCTGTTCAGTATCCACAGGGTGGTCCACCATGGAATGCTTTTCTTTCCGGCGGAGTAGTACCTGTTTCCCTTGCTTCTGAAGAACAACATGATCAGGATGAAAATGATCAAAAGGATAAGGAAGGCCCATGCCGGAGTGTCTGTGCCTTGCTGGTTGGCCGTATATTCACCGGAAGCCAGGGCGATCAGGGTATTGGTGCCTTGATCGAGGCCTGTGAAATAGTCGTCCTTCATGAACAGGGGCTTCATCTCGTTCTCGATGATCCTTTTGGCGACCGCGTCGGGTATGGCCCCTTCCAGCCCATATCCCGTCGCGATGAATACCTCTCCGGATTCGTCGGCTGTCTTCGGTTTTAGCAGGACAACGATCCCGTTGTTGAATCCCTGCTGCCCCACGCCCCATTGTTCACCGATTTCATACGCAAAGCTCGCTTTATCATAACCCCCGAATGAATTGACAATCACGATCGCTATCTGGGTTGAAGTGGTATCATTGAAACGGACCAGCTTGTTTTCCAACTGATCAACCTGCTGCGGTGTAAGGAGGTTGGCCAGATCATTCACCAGATGCGGTGGATAGGGCTTTGGAGGGATCGTCTGTGCGGCACCGCTTATCTGACTTAAGATCAGCAAAAGGAGGAGAAGGGTAGCAAATGGTTTAAAATGGACAGTTGATTTCATCGTGACTCCCTGGGTTATTCGTCGCTGAAGGAAATATCGTCCGGCAGTTCATTGATGTCGTTGGTGACATAAGGAAAATGCTTCTTCAGCTGAGATCCGGCCATCTCGATGGCTTTCATCAGGCCGTCGGTAAAATGGTTCTCCCGGAAATAATTGAGCATTTCAGATTCCACGTTTTCCCAGAAGTGATCCGGCACAACGCTGTTGATCCCCATATCGCCGATGATGGCAAATTTCCGGTTCCGTACGGCCAGATAGATCAGTACGCCGTTGCGGAGCTTGGTTTTGTGCATGTTCAGCTTCTCAAACAACCGCGAGGCACGATCCATGACATCGCCCGTGCAGGAGGTTTCCACGTGTACCCTGATCTCTCCGGAGGTATCCAGTTCTGCCTGCCGGATAGCCATTGTGATATCTTCTTTTTCAATCGGAGAGAAGAAAGAAGATGCATTCAGCTTCATGATCAGAATTCCACTTTAGGAGCTTCGTCGGCTCCGGGCTTTGATTCAAAATAGGGTTTTCTTTCAAAACCGAACAGGGCGGCAAACAGGTTGCGCGGGAAGCTGCGAACGCTGGTGTTGTACTCCCGTGCGGTATCGTTGAATTTTTGCCGTTCGACCGTGATCCTGTTCTCTGTGCCTTCCAGCTGTGCCTGAAGCTCAAGAAAGTTCTGATTTGCTTTCAGATCAGGATACTGTTCCACGGTGACCAGCAGCCGGGAAAGAGCTGAACTGAGTTCGCCCTGGGCCTGCTCAAACTGCTGGAGCGTTTCAGGGGTAAGGTTTTTCGGATCCACGGTGATGGATGAGGCTTTTGCCCTGGCTTCAATGACCCGGGTAAAGGTCTCCTGCTCATGTTCGGCATATCCCTTTACCGTAGCCACCAGGTTGGGGATCAGGTCGGCCCTGCGCTGATAGACGTTCTCCACCTGGGCCCACTGCGCCGATACTTTTTCTTCAAGGGTAACCAGGCTGTTGTAGATCCTTGTTCCCCAGGAAATCAGCATAATGGCCACCAGAATGATCACTACGATGACGACCCATTTTGTGTACTTGTTTGTCATGGAAGTAAGGTTTAAATTCTTAAAAATGTCAAATTGTCAAATTGTCAAATTGTTAGACCGCTGACTGCTGACTACTTACAACAAAATCTCCACGCTTCTTTTTACAAAATTAGTTAAATCTTCACCTGTCAGCATTTGTTGTGAAAGAAGTGCAAGATCTTTCAGCTGTTTGGTCATCCTGTCCTTCTCCTCATTCTCGTTTGTGTTCATCAGTTTGGTTATCACAGGATGGTTTGTATTGATCACAAAGTTATAATGTTCCGGCATATCTTTCATAAAAGGCATTCCGCCGCCAAGTTTCGACATGTCTTTCATTCTTCGCATGAACTCAGGCTGGGTGATGCTGACGGGCGGATCCTTTTCACTCAGGCTTTCCAGGATGACCATGAATTTATCCTTATCCAGGGTTTTTTCAAAGATGGTCTTGAGGGTTTCTTTTTCGTTATCGCTTAGTTTGGAAGGCATCTCCTCCTCTTTTTTTATCAACTTATCGATCACATCTGCATCAACCCTCGTAAAGTGGCTGTTCTCCAGCTTCATCTCCAGCGCGTTGATGAAGTGGGGATCCAGCGGTCCATCCATGACCAGCACATCAAAACCTCTTTCCTTAGCGTTTCCAATATAACCATGTTGCTCACTGACATTGGAAGCATAAAGGTAAATGAGTTTTTTATCCTTATCTGTCTGGGTATCTTTGATATGTGCCGCATAATCATCCAGAGTGAAGTATCTGCCCTCGGTGTTTTTAAGCAGGGTGAACGTACGGGCCCGTTCATAGAATTTTTCATCGGATATCATTCCATACTCAATGAAAAGCTTGATGTCCTCCCATTTTTTCTCAAAATCTTCCCGGTTGTTTTTAAAGATTTCTTCCAGCCGGTCCGATACTTTTTTGGTGATATGGCTGGATATCTTCTTCACGCTTGCATCACTTTGAAGGTAGCTTCTTGAAACGTTCAGGGGGATATCGGGTGAGTCGATTACGCCATGAAGCAGCGCAAGAAAATCTGGTACGATCCCTTCCACCGAGTCGGTCACATAGACCTGGTTGCAGTAGAGCTGGATCTTATCCTTTCTGACATCCAAATAGTTCGTTATTTTTGGAAAGTAAAGAATTCCGGTCAGGTTAAAAGGATAATCCACATTCAGGTGGATGTTGAAAAGAGGTTCATCAAAGGTTGCCGGGTAGAGTTCGCGGTAAAATACCCGATAGTCCTCCTCCTTAAGCTCAGAAGGCTTGCGGCGCCATGCCGGGTTCGTGTTATTGATGATGCGTGGTTTCTCGACCTCTTTTGTTTTCTCGTGACCATGCTCATCTTTTTCACCCTCAACGGGTTCGTAGGTCTTTTCAGTTCCGAAGATGATCGGCACCGGCAGGAACTTGCAGTATTTTTTCAGCAGATCAAGGATCCGGTATTCATTGAGGAATTCATCCGAATCTTTTGCGATATGGAGTGTGACGATGGTTCCCCGGTCTTCCTTGTCGGTAAAATCAATGGTGTATTCAGGGGATCCGTCGCATTCCCATCTCACGGCTCTGCTTCCTGCCCCTTTTTTATAGGTTTTGGTGAGGATCTCCACCTTGTCGGAAACCATAAAGGTGGAATAGAATCCAAGTCCGAAATGACCGATCAGCGATCGGGCTTCATCCTCGCTTTTGCCTTTGAACTTTTTCAGAAATTCTTCAGCACTGGAGAACGCGATCTGGTTGATATACCTGTCCACTTCGTCGGCGGTCATGCCAATGCCCCGGTCTTTAACGGTAATCGTCCTGGCTTTTTGATCCATTTCCACCACGATGGTGGTATCGCCCAGCTCTTCTTTGTATTTACCAAGGGAAACCAGTGTCTTCAGCTTTTGCGTAGCATCTACCGCATTGGATATCAGCTCTCTGAGAAAGATTTCATGGTCAGAGTAGAGGAATTTCTTAATAATGGGAAAGATGTTTTCAGTTTTGACCTGTATCGTTCCTTTTTCCATATCGGTGGGTTTTAATTTTTTGAGAGTCAAATTCAGCAAAGGATATGCCATGCGGTGGGGGCTGACAAAATGGCGGGAGAAGGTTTCAAGTTTCAGGTTTCATTATTAAATCACTGGTATGAACCCCAGGGCAAGCCCTGGACCCTAATTCCGGCGCAAGCACCGGGGAATTAACCCTTTTACCCCTCCCCGTCCCCTCCCCTGCGAGCAGGGGAGGGGTGCAGGGGTGGGGTACATTAAAACCTGTAACATGCAACCAGTAACTTGCAACTGTATCACAGTGCCCCATCAATCCACCTCCTTAATTAGACTCCAATACCCAATAAGTACTGCCTCGGCGGCATCATCCAGCATCGAGGTGGCATTGGGCCCGTTGCACTTGCTGATGATCTCCCTGGCCAGATGAATGGCTTTCAGCTTGGCCTGTTGCCCTGTTCTGATTTCTTTAGGATCAAAAAGATCCCTGCGCCACTCCTCGGCATAGATCTGTCTGAACGAGATGTTTCTTTGCCGGCATTCTTTCAGCCAGATGCGTGCAATATCTCCTCCACCCTCCAGGATGACATGTGAAAGGGAAGGGATCTGGCTGAACATGTTCTGAATATCCCTCCTCAACCGCTGCTTGTTACCATAATTTCGCGAACGGTACCATAACAGTTCCCCTTCAGTGTTGTAAAGTGCAAATCCGGTCCTTATGCCAAGATCAACAGCCAGTAGCATACCCATGTGTTTAGCTAATTTAAACTGGATAAAAATAAGTATTAATAACGAGATGCATGATGGATTCATCCCTTTTTATTAACTTTGTGAGGCACTATATTGTTGAATCTAAAAGCGAAAAGTTATGAACATCGATTGGGGAAATTTGCCATTTGGGTACTTCAAGACGGATTACAATGTGCGATCTGTTTGCCGGGATGGAGAGTGGGGGGAACTGGAGATCAGTTCCTCGGAGTATGTGAACCTTCATATTGCAGCAACAACGCTTCACTATGGCCAGGGGGCGTTTGAGGGCATGAAAGTCTTTCGGGGTGTAGACGGGAAAGCCCGTCTTTTCAGGTGGGAGGAGAACGGTAAGCGGCTGCAGCGATCAGCCGATGGCATCATGATGGCGCCTGTTCCCCTTGACCTGTTTCATAAAGCCATCACGACGGTCACCCAGCTGAATAAAAAATACATACCTCCATATGGCACCGGTGCTTCGCTGTACCTGCGCCCGGTCCTTTTCGGCAGCGGGGCCCAGGTGGGCGTAAAGCCTGCCAGGGAGTATATGCTGATCATTTTTGTCACACCGGTCGGACCCTACTTCAAAGAAGGCTTCAAGCCGGTACTCATTCAGCTGGTCCGGGATTATGACCGGGCGGCTCCACAGGGCACCGGACACATCAAGGTTGGAGGAAACTATGCAGCAAGTCTTCGGCCTGCCGACCGGGCACACAAGGAAGGATTTTCTTCGGTCCTGTTCCTGGATTCCAAAGAAAACAAGTACATCGACGAAGCGGGGCCGGCCAATTTCTTTGGGATAAAAGGAAATACGTATGTAACGCCTGATTCGAACACCATTCTCCCTTCCATCACCAACATGTGCCTGCGCCAGCTGGCAAAGGACATGGGAATGAAAGTCGAACAGCGGCATGTCCCCGTACAGGAACTGGAAGAGTTTGATGAGGTCGGTGCCTGTGGTACTGCAGCTGTCATTTCTCCCATTGGAAAGATACACGACAGGAAAACCGGGAAGGTTTATGAATACTGCAAAAATGGTAAGGCGGGCAGTGTATCTGAGCGGTTATACCGCAAGCTGACCGCCATCCAGTACGGCGAAGAGCCCGATCCCTACGGATGGACAGAGGTGGTGGAAGGAGCGTGAGTCAATATCCATCACCGATTGACGAGGTAGAGGGAGAGGTGGAGGTAGAAATTGATAGATGGCTATTCGTTTTGTAGCATCCGTGCCATTTCCTGCTGGATTTGCGATGCTGCCTCACGTGCTTTCAGAGCAAAGTCTTCCCCTTTGGAGGCGTAGATGATCCCTCTTGACGAATTGATGATCAGTCCGCAGTGGGCATTCATGCCATACCGCACTACCTCTTCAAGACTGCCACCCTGGGCTCCGACGCCAGGAACGAGCAAAAAGTGGTCAGGAACGATCCTGCGTATGTCGGCAAGCATCGCAGGGCGTGTGGCACCGGCGACGAACATAAGGTTCTCTTTTGTCGCCCAAGCCTTTGTGCGCTCCAGCACCAGTTCAAAAAGCCTTTTATCCGCAGGATCGGCAAAGAATTGAAAGTCATTCGCCCCCTTGTTGGAGGTGACGGCCAGTACGATGATCCATTTACCCGGGTAAGAAAGGAATGGAGTGATGCTGTCCTCTCCCATGTAAGGTGCGACCGTCACTGCATCGCAGTCCATTGTCTCGAAGAAGGCTTTTGCATAGTGCCTTGAGGTATTGCCAATGTCCCCACGTTTCGCATCTGCGATGATCAGCACCGAAGGATCGCAGGAACGGATGTAACGAACAGTCTTTTCAAAGCTTTGCCAACCCTTTGCTCCCTGGCTCTCATAAAAGGCCAGATTGGGCTTGTAAGCGATCACTAGGTCGTGGGTGGCCTCGACGATGGCCTTGTTGAATGCATACACCGGATCATCTTCTGCCAAAAGATGCGGAGGGATATTGCAGGGATCGGTATCCAGCCCGATGCACAGAAAGGATTTTCTCTTTTGGATTTGTTCGGTTAGTTCCTGATAGGTCATACGAGAAGGTTTATTCGCTGCTGACAGCTTCTTTGAGACGTTCTGCGTTTTCGGCGACCTGCAGGGCGTCGATGAACTCCTGAATATTGCCGTTGAGAATGGAGGGAAGGTTATACAGTGTTAAATTGATACGGTGGTCGGTGACCCGTCCCTGCGGGTAGTTATAGGTTCGTATCTTGGCAGAACGGTCTCCGGTGCTGACCATGGTTTTGCGCCGGGAGGAGATCTCCTCCATCCGTTTTTCATATTCCAGCTCGTAGATACGGCTTCGGAGGACCACCATTGCCCGCTCCAGGTTCTTGATCTGCGATTTCTGGTCCTGGCAGGTCACCACGATACCGGTAGGGATATGGGTGAGCCTGACGGCGGAGTAGGTTGTGTTCACCGACTGTCCGCCTGGACCGGAGGAGCAGTACGTATCTTTTCGGACATCCTCGGGATTGATCTCCACGTCGAACTCCTCCGCTTCCGGCAAGATCGCGACGGTGGCAGCAGAGGTATGAATTCGTCCCTGCGCTTCAGTGATGGGCACACGCTGCACACGGTGAACACCCGACTCATATTTCAGCTGACCGAAGACATTATCACCCTGTACCTTGAAGATCATTTCCTTGAATCCTCCCACTGTTCCCTCTGTAAAGTCAAGCACCTCCACTTTCCAGTTTCTGTCCTCACAATATTTGGCGTACATCCGGTAAAGGTCTCCCGCAAAAAGGCCGGCCTCATCGCCACCCGTCCCTGCCCTGATCTCCACGATCGCGTTGCGGCTGTCTTCCGGATCTTTAGGTACCAGCAGAATCCTGATTTCCTCTTCCATCTCCTCTTTCCGCTCGGTGAGCACCTCCAGCTCCTCCTTGGCCATGATCCTGAATTCCTCGTCCTTTTCCGTGTACAATACGTCCCTGACAGAGACAATGTTGTTCAGGATGGTCTTATACCGTTTATAGGCATCCACCACAGGCTGAAGGTCTTTATAGTCCTTGTTCAGCTTGATGTACCGCTTCATGTCTGAAAGCACCTCCGGATTGTTCATCTCCTCGGCTATCTGTAACCAGCGGTTGTGTATGGCTTCAAGTTTTTCCAGCATAGTTCCTTTCAAAAGTGGGTGCAAATTTACGGAAAATATCATTAGAGGGGCTATATTTGCGGGAGATAGAATTTTACCGGCAAGCAGTAGCCAGTTGACAGCCGCCAGTTAGTAATTTAACAATTTAACAATTTGACAATTATGAAATACATTGGAGCTCATGTCAGCACCTCGGGAGGAGTGGAGAATGCCCCGGTTAATGCCCATGCGATCGGGGCAAAGGCGTTTGCCATGTTCACAAAAAATCAGCGGCAATGGTGGGCCAAACCCTATACACCTGAGAATATTGACAATTTCAAAAAGAACTGTGAACAATATGGCTTTCCTCCCTCCCATATATTGCCACACGACGGTTACCTGATCAACCTTGGTCATCCGGATAAAGCAGGTCTTAAGCAGTCAAGGGATGCGTTTCTGGATGAGATGCAGCGTTGCGGACAGTTAGGGCTCGACAGGCTGAATTTTCACCCGGGGAGCCACCTGGGAAAGATCAGTGAAGAGGAATGCCTGCTGATCATCGCCGAATCGGTCAACTGGGCATTAGAGCAAACGTCGGGTGTGACGGCCGTAATAGAAAATACAGCAGGGCAGGGAACCAACGTCGGGTATAAATTTGAACATCTTCGTTTCATCATTGATCGTGTCCGCGACAAGAGCAGAGTGGGAGTGTGCCTTGACACCTGCCATTCCTTTGCAGCAGGTTACGACATTAAAACTCCTGAAGGGTATGCAGCTACCTTCCAGATGTTTGAACAGGTCGTCGGATTTTCTTACCTGAAAGGGATGCACCTGAACGATGCCAAGAAGGATTTTGCCAGCCGCGTCGACCGCCATGAGGTGATAGACGGAGGGTTTTTAGGGGAAGAGGTCTTCCGCCGCATCATGAACGATCCCCGTTTTGATGACATCCCGCTTATCCTTGAAACCCCTGAAGAGGAGCGCTGGGAGGAGGAGATACGAAGGCTGTACGGGATGATGGAGCGGTAGAGGGTTGGCGGTCAGGGGTCAGCAGTCAGCAAAGGATGCGATAAGTTGACAGTGGGCAAAGGATAATGAATTTAGAAAGTGACTTCCCCTTCAGGGGTAAGGATCGTCAAATTACGGGAATCTGATTGCTTGCAGCGGCCAATCAGCCTTGCGTCCACACCAAACGACATTGAGATCCGGATAATGTCATCGGCAATCCAGGCGGGGACATAGAACTCCATGCGGTGCCCCATGTTGAAAACCTCGTACATTTCCCGCCAGGAAGCCCCGGATTGTTCGCGAATGATTTGGAACAGAGGAGGTACGGGGAATAGATTGTCCTTGATGACATGAAGTTTCCCGATGAAATGAAGCACTTTAGTCTGTCCGCCGCCTGTGCAGTGGATCATACCGTGAATGTCTTTCCGGAAATGATTCAGGATCTCTTTAACCACGGGTGCATAGGTCCGGGCAGGTGACAGCACCATTTTGCCCATATCCACACCGGGAACAGTGGAGGGGGAAGTGAGATCATACGTGCCCGAATACACCAGATCGGAAGGCAGCGAGGGATCGTAGCTTTCGGGGTAGTTTTCTGCGTACTTCCGGTGAAATACATCGTGACGGGCGGATGTCAGGCCGTTG
>JAQUQD010000086.1 GCA_028716265.1 Bacteroidales bacterium
GGCAGCCACCGGATCTGACTGTGTATCTTCAATGGTCAGCTGAACTTGAAAATCCGGATTCACTTCTTTCAGATACTGAGAGATATCCTGAACCGCAATTTCAATGGCTGCATTGGAGCTTTCACCTGTCGAAGCCCCTGTACCTGTGAGAGGCAGAAGCACACCGATCCTAATCACTTGACCGGGATCTTCATCATTTTTTTGGCAGGAGATCATGAAAACAGTCAATATGATTAGAATCAACCCTACTATCTTATTTTTCGGTATCATTTCCAATGACAATAAAACAATGGTTCTGATTTTCATCCTGGATAGATTGTTTTTCAAAGATAAAATATTTAAGGATTTCTAACTTCCACACTCACGCCCATACAAAAATGGCTAAAATTGCCGTTATAATTTTAGCCATTCACACCCATCTGGCGGAGAAAGAGGGATTCGAACCCCCGGTCCCGCCTGAGCAGGACAACTGATTTCGAGTCAGTCCCGTTCGACCACTCCGGCATTTCTCCGCTGCAAAAATAGTACTTTTACCGGTTTTGTTAAAAAATGTTATAGATTATCCGTTTGTCCATGCCCTCCTGAAAGGATCTTCCTTACCTTTGCACGGTTAATAACGCAAGCATCGCACAGCGTGGACGATCATCTGATAATCTTCGTTATAGGAATCATCCTTCTTCTTTCACTGCATACAACCTACGCCCAGGAATACCTCATCCCCCTGGATACCATTGATCTTCAGGGTAAACAGGTCGTCATCTATCAGAATAATATCTGGCAGGAACTGCCTGCGGAAGATCCTCTGCTGGCCGACGCACGCGCTGCCGATACACTCGGCATCTTTACACGCAACTGGGAACGATCCTCCATCTATGCCTACTCCCAAAATGGGCTGGGACACACGATCCCGGAAGCCATCCTGCTGGTGCTCGCCGACAGCAACCGAAAATTTGAGCTGCCATACTATGGCAAGATCCTTTCCGGATTCGGCTGGCGAGGCGGCAGGACGCATGACGGACTGGACTTGGACCTTGAAAAGGGACAACCCATCAAAGCTGCCTTCGACGGGAAAGTGCGCTATGCACGCTATCATAACAATGGTTACGGCAATCTGGTCATCATTAGGCATTTCAATGGGCTCGAAACGTTTTACGCCCACCTCTCGGCCATCCATGTAGAACCGGATCAAATGGTGAAAGCAGAGCAGATCATCGGCACGGGAGGATCCACAGGATCCACCTACCACGGAGCACACCTGCACTTCGAGACACGCTGGTATGACCTTCCCTTTGATCCACTCTCTATCATCGATTATGAAAATGAATGCCTGGTCTCAGATACGGTCGTCCTGACGCCCGAAGACTTTAAACCTTCACAACCCTCAAAAGCTGCCAGAAACCTCCAGCCTCTGGCACAACAAAATCCGTATCTGACCGAAAACCTGCCCGTGGAAAATGTTCCGCCCGAAAAGGAACCACAGCAGGAAGTACCCCGGACCTATACGGTCAGGAAGGGTGATTCACTCTATAAGATCGCCAGGAACTACAATACGACCATTGAACAGCTATGTGAGATCAACAACATGGATCCGCATACTGTCCTGAAGATCGGCAGGAAAATTAAAGTGTACTGACAAGCCGCTCTGCTTCTAAAGGAAGACCATGTCGTCCTTCTCCATGATCTTTTCGCAATAACGGCATTGGACCTTCAGCTCTTTTTTATCAATCACACTGAAACGGGTGATCATCTGCTCATGGTTGGTGATGCAGAGGGGATTGAAACATTTGACCATGTTGACAAGCTCATCGGGAATCTCCACTTTTTTCTTCTCCACAACCTGGTAATCCCTGATCTCGATCAGGGTGGCAGTCGGCGCAAACAAAGCGATCTTGTTGATCTCCTCTGCCTTGAAAAATTTATCGCTAACTTTGATGATGCCTTTTTTCCCGTATTTCTGGCTGTCGAGGTTGGTGCCAAAAGTGATCTGGTTCTCGAACCCTTCCAGGTTCAGGAGACGAAGAACCTGGAAAAGGTTCATGGCAGGTATGTGGTCAATGACCGTTCCGTTCTCAATGGCGGAAACCTGCAGTTCCTTACGCCGCCCTTTGTTTTCCATTATTTTGCCCCCAGTATTGAAGTTAGGATAGCCTGCCTGATATACACACCGTTCAGCGCCTGGTGGAAATAATACGCCTTTTCACTTTCATCCACGTCCTGACTGATCTCATTCACTCGTGGTAACGGGTGCATGATCCTGAGATTGTTTTTTGTATCGCCCAGCATTTCGCTTCTTAACACATAGGCATTTTTAACTTTCTCATATTCAATAGGATCCGCAAAACGCTCCCGCTGAACACGTGTCATATAGATAATGTCGGCGAAGGACAGCACCTGGTCCAGTTCTTCATATTCCCTGTACGTCAGGTTGTTTGACCTGATGTGCCATTTGATGAATTCCGGTAACTGCAGGGCAGGGGGGGAGACCAGGTGAAAGGTGGCTCCGTGGTTGCAGAGGGCGATGACCAGCGAATGTACAGTCCTGCCATATTTGAGATCACCGACGAAAGCGATGTTGATGCCTTCCAGCCGGCCCTGTGTCTTGCGGATGGAATAGAGATCCAGCAGACACTGCGTGGGATGCTGGTTGGCCCCGTCGCCGGCATTGACGATAGGAACGGGTGACACCTCGCTGGCATACCGTGCACTGCCTTCCTTGGGATGACGCATGACGATGATGTCAGAATAGTTGCTGACGGTAAGGATCGTGTCTTTCAGCGTTTCTCCTTTGGATACGCTGGAGGAGGAGGATTCGGAAAAACCGATGACTCTGGCACCAAGACGGGATGCGGCACTGTCGAAACTGAGACGCGTGCGGGTGGATGGTTCAAAAAACAGAGTGGCCACTACATATCCCTTTAACAAATCCTGGTTGGGATTTTTCTCAAAATCCTCCGCCATGTCCAGAATGGATAGTTGTTCCTCCGTGTTGAAATCACAGATGGAAACCAGACTTCTGTTCGTGAGAGGATTCATACACGATTGGTTGCTTTATTTAGGAAGATGGGTCCTGACAAAGTTGTCAATGATCTGGGTAAAGTTCGGATCGCCGATTTCCTGCAGGTCGTAATACACCCTTGTGCTGGGCTTGTCAATCCTGACGACCCGTCTCAGATCGATGGGTGTCGCCACGATCACTCCCTCACAATCCGTCCTGGCGATTGTCGTCTCCAGGTCCCTGACCTGCTGATCGCCATATCCCATCGCCGGCAGTAATTGTCCAATATTGGGATAGATGCGGAATGTCTCTGCCAGTTTTCCGACGACGAACGGCCTTGGATCGACGCAGGCAGCTGCCCCGTATTTGCGGGCGGCAACAATGCCTGCACCAAGCTTCATTTCCCCGTGTGTGAGGGTGGGTCCATCCTCGATGACGAGCACCTTCTTGCCCCTGATCACCGAAGGATCATCCACCCGGATGGGAGATGCAGCATCGACCACAATGGCCTGTGGATTTACTCTTGCAATGTTTTCCCTGACGATCTGGATGCCCTCCGGACTTGCACTGTCGATCTTGTTGATCACCACCACATCCGATGTGCGTAGATTAACCTCACCGGGGAAATAGCTGACTTCGGTACCCGGCCGGTGCGGATCGGTCACCGTAATGGAAAGATCCGGCAAATAAAACGAAAAATCATTATTGCCCCCGTCCCAGACCACCACATCACATCCATTGGGATCATTTTCCGCAGCCCTCAGAATGGCTTCATAATCCACACCCGCATAGATCACGTTGCCTCTCACCACATGCGGCTCGTACTCTTCCATCTCCTCGATAGTGCATTCATGGTGGGCCAGGTCTTCAATGGTGGCAAACCGCTGTACTTTCTGCCTGACCAGATCCCCGTACGGCATCGGATGGCGGACCGCCACCACCTTCAATCCCTTGCTCATCAGCAGCTCTATCACTTTACGGGATGTCTGGCTTTTTCCGCAACCGGTACGTGTGGCGCATACAGAGATGACCGGTTTCACACTCCTGACCATCGTGTCTCTGGGTCCCAGCAAAATGAAGTTGGCGCCTGCCGAATGGACAATGGCGCTGAGGGTCATGACCTTAGAATAAGAAACATCACTATAGGAGAAAACACAATCATCAACCTTATGCTCTTTGATAAGAGCAGGCAAATCGTTCTCCGCATAAATCGGGATTCCTTTGGGATAAAACCTCCCTGCCAGCTCAGCAGGGTATTTCCTTCCTTCAATGTCGGGTATCTGTGCTGCCGTATATGCAACAACCTCATAGAGGTCGTTGTCCCTGTAATACGTGTTAAAATTATGGAAATCCCTTCCTGCAGCTCCGATAATGATGACCTTTTTTCTCATAAACAGTAGATTAGTTAAACATATAATACAAAAACACTTTTTGCAAAGGTAAATTTTTCGCCGCTTCCGGCAATAAAAAAAGCGCTAATTTTGTCAACCATGCGGATCGAATTATCACCTTATGCTTGATCACATCCTATTGGAACAAACCATCCTGGCTGTCAAAGAAATCTTTGGAGTCGATCTCGAACCCGACACGAACCTGGTACAAAAAACCCGCAAAGAGTTCGACGGTGACCTGACTATCGTGGTGTTCCCATTGACTAAACTTCTTCGCAGGTCACCGCAATCTATCGGTGAAGAACTGGGGCAATACCTGCTGTCAACATCCGGCCTGGTACAGGCATACCAGGTCGTCTCCGGCTATGTGAACATTACGGTCAGGCAGAGTTACTGGAAGGATTTTTTCATTCGTGATCACGGCAACGTTTCTTTTGGCGTTCATAAAATAACCACTGATGAACCTGTGGTGATCGAATATTCTTCTCCCAATACGAATAAGCCGCTTCACCTGGGCCATATCCGTAACAACCTGATCGGCTTTTCCCTCGCACGGATACTGAATGCCTGCGGGGAGAACGTGGTCAAGGTCAACCTGGTCAACGACCGGGGGATCCATATCTGTAAATCCATGCTTGCCTGGCGGAAGTGGAGCAGGGGAGAAACTCCTGAATCTGCGCATCTGAAGGGTGATCACCTGATCGGAAAATATTATGTGCTTTTCGAAAATAAGTACAGGGAACAGGTAAAAGAGCTGGTCGGTTCAGGAATGACGGAAGAGGATGCACTCAGGCAGGCCCCTTTAATAGGGGAAGCACAACGCCTGCTGAAAAAGTGGGAAGATAAGGATCCGGAAACACGTGCCCTCTGGCACCGGATGAACCAATGGGCCTACGATGGGTTTGATGAAACCTACCGGCAGATGGGCGTTGATTTTGATAGGATATACTACGAATCCGGCACGTATCTACTTGGTAAACAACTGGTTGAAGAAGGATTGAAACAAGGGCTACTCCAGCGGAAAGAGGATGGATCGGTATGGGCTGACCTGACCGACGAAGGCCTGGACTGGAAGCTGCTGATCCGCTCCGACGGAACTTCCGTCTATATAACCCAGGACCTGGGGACGGCTCAACTGCGCTATGACGAATATCATCCGAAAAAACTCGTCTATGTCGTCGGTAATGAACAGATCTATCATTTCGATGTCCTTAAACTCCTATTAAAGAAACTCGGGAGGGATTGGTCTGACAATATCTACCATCTTTCTTACGGAATGGTGGAACTCCCGGAGGGAAAAATGAAGTCCCGCGAAGGGAAGGTCGTCGATGCAGATGACCTGATGCAGGAGATGTTCGTCACCGCTGAAAAAATGACCCGCGAGCTGGGGAAAATGGAAGATTTCAGCGAGGCAGAGGCTTCTGCGTTATTCCGGCAGGTGGGACTGGCAGCTTTAAAATATTTCATCCTGAAGGTGGACCCCATGAAGACTATGGTGTTCAACCCGGAGGAATCCATTGATTTTAACGGGAATACAGGGCCGTTTATCCAGTACACCTATGCCCGCATTCAGTCGGTCCTTCGGAAAGCGGCAGAAGTGAATTTTCCGGGCCAGGATTCCTTATCGCTGGATTTTGAGCTTATCCCAAAAGAAATTTCACTCATTAAATTGCTGGCAGATTTCCCTGATGTCGTGAAGGAAGCGGAAGCGATGTACAATCCTTCCGTTGTGGCAGCCTATGTATATGTTCTTGCAAAGGAATACAATCAGTTTTACCACGATCATTCCATACTGAAGGCCGGGGACCCCCATATTGTGCATTTCCGCATCGAACTGTCGCGTTTTGTGGGAAATGTTATCAATACAGCCATGGGATTGCTCGGAATAGAAGTACCTGAAAGGATGTAAAAAAAAGAGGGAGCGGTTTTGCCACTCCCTCTGAATCAAGCTGTTTTAAATTCAATTTAACCACGGAGTGCACTGAGGATTCACAGAGATCACGGAGTTCAAGAGAATTGCAAGATTTTCCTCCGTGTACTCTGTGACTTCTCTGAGTTCTCCGTGATTAAACTAAGAATTTCATTTCGCGACAGCCCTTTCATTTAGGTTACTACTGGATCGTTACCTTTTTCGAATAGGTACCGTCATTCGTTTCCACAATGATGAAGTAGATACCTGCTTCGAGGGAAGAGGTATTGATCTTCACGATCTCATTGGAATCCACATCCTGGTTGCTGTAGATCATCTGTCCCGTATAGCTCATCATCCGGATGGATCTGAGCGGTACGGTGGTCATGATGTTCACGTTATCATTGGCCGGATTTGGATAGATCTTCACCATGGAGTTGTCGATCTCCTTCATCCCGACGGAGATGACGATGCTTGTTTCGCCACATACAGCCTCTGATTCGCATTCCGTCCCATAGTTGGCCGTCACGCAGTATGCATAGGTGTCATTGGCCAGTTCAAGGTCAGCATATGACGTTTCGGTGATCGGAGCTTCGTTGATGATTGCACCATTCCTCCAGACGTTATATCCAACCAGCGAACGCTCTGGAGCGTCGAGCTTGGAATATTGAGGCGAAGGTGATTTACATGCAATAGGCGCCGTATTGGAAGGATTGATATACTGTTTCTCCTGAACCGGTTTTACAGGAGCACTGGGTTGTACAATCCAGTCAACATAGGCCTGGATAAGCCAATTGAAATCATAGGATGTAGGTGCAATAGCATGCATGCTTTGCCAGTTTCCCGACAGATTGATGAAATCACCACCTGTTACACTTGGGCCTTGATCATAACCTGCAGGATATTCTCCGACTGGCTGGTTCACGCAGGAATAACCGATATAGAGATCCTGGGTGGCATCGATCATGAATGGTGTATCCAGATCGATGGTGTTATAGTTGTCAATTGTCGGAGTGACCGGCTGTTCCATCAAAACAGTTGTCCCTGCCCATATTTTCAGCACATAGGTAGTCAACTCACTATGCGGCCAGAACTTAATTTTAGTTATGGACATCCCTTCATAATCAGCAAGGAACTCTGTATTGAACATAATGGCCACATGGAAGGTACCCGAATTGTTTAAACCAATCCATCCGTCAAGTACACCATTATCATAGTGGATCCATTGAGGAAGTTCTCCGGGGGGCAGCCAGGTCAGGTAAACATCCGGTGTTCCGTATTCGTTAGCGATCTCCAGTTCATTGATCGGTTCAATCGCTTCAACGGATGCGGATGCCATATTGGATGGCAGGGATAAGCCTTCATCGTAAACGGCTTTAACGATATAGGAATAGTCACCTTCCATCATATCAGCGTCAGTGTAGGAGGTTTCCGTCACCGGTTCCGGATTGATCATCACGTCGTTACGGTAGATATTGTAGCCTTCCAAAACTGCTTTACCGGCCGGTGCATCCCAGCTCAGTACGATGTCCTTGCACTGGGTTTCAGCGGTCAGATTGGTCGGTGGTACCAGCGGTGAAGCTGCCACGGTGAATCCGCAGGGGACGTATTTTTGTGAGTTTTCCGGGTCATTGCTCAGAATGTACAATTTACCTGCATAATTCCCCTGGGGAAGTCCGGTGGCGTCAAAGTGGATCGTAACGTTGGTGGATGCGCCAGGGACTATTGTACCGGATGCCGGTTCTGCATATAACCACTGGGCAATGGGTTCACCCGTGAGGTGGCCGGCAATGTTCCAGTTGGGGAACAAGCCAGAACCTGAACCAACCTCACCGAGATGACTCCAGCCAACACCGGTTGAAACAAAATCACCATTGGGATTTTGTGGGCCATCATCACAGCCTGGAGTTCCTACCAGGTCTATCTGTGTGAAATTATAAGTGATCCAGAGATCTTCTCCGGTTATCAGAACAGGGTCGGTAAGAACAAGCGTGTTCCAGCTGGTGGCAACGGGCGTAAAGGGTTGCGTGTGAATCAGCGGTCCGGGGGTGGTGGAAGATCCGTGCCCGTAGATCCTCAATGAGCAGTTCGTTGCCGAAGCATCACTGATAAATATTTCCACGGATGTCAGTTCCATACCTGCATAGGGTGTTGTTGTACCGGCCGGGAAGCGGGCTCCTACTTTGACATCGATGGGTGCAGAATTCCAGTAGACGGATGTATAGTTTGTTCCGTCATCCCACCGTAGCACTTCATCCCTGGTTTCAGCGGAAGGACCTCCTGGTTTTGCATTCGGGTCAATCTGAGGTCCCTGGCTGTGTGAAAGGGTTTTGTAGGTAAAGACTTTTTCAGGCTTCAGATCAACGCCATAAGCACGGACGGCATCCAGGTCATAGATCGGGAAAACTTCCCAGGTCAGGTCTCCATAGCCGACGTTTTCGATGTTCAGCGTGCGTGTTTCAATTTCGCCGGAAGTTCCGGAAACATTGAAGAAAATGGGAGAGATCTCGATCTCGGGATCTGTCGGAGCTGCTGTCTGTATGTATTCGACGTCATCAACGTAATAGGTGTCCTGGCTTTCCTCATTTGCGCCGGCAAAGAAATCAATACCGCCAAGCTGGTTGGTGCCCGGATCCCCAAACGACTCCAATGACCACTGCCATGTATGGATCAACGCACCATCAATGTACATTTCAGCCTCATCTTCGTCCAGATTGATGATGTGCACCAGGTGCATCCAATGGTTGTGCTCGAAAACAAACGGGAAGGGATCCTCTTGTCCGGCATAGAGTTCACCGTCACCGGTGGTTTTGAAGTGAACCTGGATGGCCCACTCTATACCCGGATCCTGGAAATGCTGTATGTTGTAATACCCGCTGAAGCCACTGGCGACATACATATAGAAGTTGACTTCATACGCACCGGAAACCTTATCGCCTAATTTCCAGATCAGGTCGGTCTGGCCTGTATGCGTTGCTGTTTCATCTACACAAATGGATCTTGTACCGGAATTGGCATACGTGTCAACAATCATGGCATCCTCGTCTCCGCCGGTGGTCCCAGACCAGGTGGTCCACCAGTCTGAATTTTCCACCCCGATATACGAACCGACGGGATAGGACTCAAAATCGTCCTCATAAAGAACAGTCTGAGAAAAAGCCGCTACTGAAAACAGTATGGCCATGCTCCAAAAAAGTAATTTTTTCATGATGATTTTTTATTTGGTTAATAATTCATTTCGTAAACAAAAATAAACATAAATCCAACAACTGCTTTAAAGGGAAAGATTTTTGTCGATTACTTCTGAATTGTATTATTGCTCTATTGTTTCTATTGTTTTACTGCTGACTGCAGACCGGTCCAATATCCTTAAATTCATCCCCAAAGGATCACTCCACGACAATTTCGTCCGCAAAGATCCATGCCTTCTTACCGGCGCCTTTGTGCCAGTCGGGGCAGGTACCCATGTTTATGGCTGTAATGCGAACGTACCTTGCTTTTTTCCCAACCGCCGTTGGGTACGTAGCTTTAAACATTCCGGTCTCCCGTGGAGAATGTTCATTCGTTATAGATTTTATCTTCATGAAGTGATCTCCATCTGTGGAAACCTCAAAAGAAACTTCCGTAGGAAGGAAGATCCACGCGTTGTTATCCTGCAGGAAGCCAACGGATACATTTTGTACCTGCTGCACCTGCCCCAGGTCGACAACGGCTTCCAGGTTCACGCCCTCATATCCCTGCCAGGTGCCGGTCCGGAAATTCAGCGGACCAGTCAGTCCGTCAATCAACGCCCTGTCGCCTCCGGCAGCATACTGCCCTGCATACGTGGTACCAAGCTTGATATTCCTTCCTTTGGGCAGTTTGATGAAGTCGGCCGTAAGCAAACTGCTTTTGTTTTCCCCATGGACAGATACCGCGTTCAAGGTCAGCGGCTCGGATATTTGCAATGGCTGAACGTATTCCATCGAGTGTTCACCAGGAACCGATCCGTCTGTCGTATAAAATATCCTTGAACCCCTAGTGCCTGCGATGATGATTTCGACGCTGTCAGTGAACGTCCGTTCCCCTTTGACAAGATATGGTACAGGCT
>JAQUQD010000087.1 GCA_028716265.1 Bacteroidales bacterium
GTTTATGGATTTTTTAAAGCAATTTCTTATCCCCGGCGGGAAAGTATTTTTTGCCTTCCCACCGTGGTACAATCCTTTCGGAGGCCATCAGCAGGTCTGCCGGAGCAGGATCCTCTGCCATCTGCCATACTTACATTTATTGCCTTACTCCCTTTACAGATGGATTCTAAAAAGTTTCCGAGAAAGTGAAGGAACGATCCAGGGATTGATGGAAGTGAAAGAGACCGGTATATCCATTGAACGGTTTGAGCGGATCCTGAAAAAGGAACGGTATAGGATCGATACGATGCACCACTACCTGATCAACCCGAATTATGAGATCAAATTCAAACTTCGGCCAAGGAAACAGTCCAGGTTCATAGCAGCGATCCCTTTTGTCAGGGATTTCCTGACCACATCGAGCTATTACCTTATATCCCTGGTAATGGATTCAAAGAAAGTAAAATATACAGTGGATGAGAACATTTAGTTTAATTCTGATGACCGGATTGTTTTTGGTTTCCTGCAACCAACGATCGGAAATAAAGAAGATGGACCGTATCCTGCTTGACCAGAACTGGGAATTCCGTCAGGCAGATACCGGTTCGTGGATGCCTGCGACAGTCTCTGGAACGGTCCATACCGACCTTCTTGCCAACAAAGTCATTGAAGATCCGTATTACCGGTTGAATGAAAGACAGGTGCAATGGATCGATAAAGAAGACTGGGAATACCGGACGAGGTTTGTGATTGATCGGGCAATCCTGGCGAAGGAACACATTGATCTTGTTTTTTATGGATTGGACACCTATGCGGAAGTTTACCTGAATGATGAACAGATCCTTCAGGCGGATAACATGTTCAGGACCTGGAGGGTGAATGGTAAAGGATACGTAAAGGAGGGAAATAATTTACTCAGGATCAGGTTTTTGTCGCCTGTGAACGAAGGCCTGAAAAAACTGCAGGCTCATGGATACCCCCTTCCAGCTTCCAACGACCAGTCGGAGGTAGGAGGCCTGGGTGATCAAAGGGTAAGTCCGTTTGTCAGGAAGGCGCCATATCACTTCGGATGGGACTGGGGACCGCGCCTGGTGACTTCCGGGATTTGGCGTCCCATAACCCTGGAAGCTTGGGATGAAGCGCGCATCAGGGATCTTCATGTTATCACGAAGATGGTAGGACATGAGCAAGTGGATCTGGAGGCACATTTCACCGTCCTTGCCAGCGAAAAAATCCGGTTGGATGCCAGGATCTACGCTGACACTATGCTTATTCATGAAGGGAAGCTGACGCTCATGCCGGGGGAGAACCCCATCCGCGTACCTGTTTCCATCCGGCAGCCTGAGCTATGGTGGCCCAACGGTATGGGCGGCCAGAAAGTTTACAGGATCAGGGTCGTTGTCGGCCAAGGGAAAGAAATAGCTGATGAGACCGAGGTCACCACAGGGCTGAGAACACTCCGTCTGGTGCAGGACCCGGATCCGGATGGCACCGGTAAAAGCTTTTACTTTGAGATCAACGGTGTGCCGGTTTTTGCCAAAGGAGCCAACTACATACCCAACGATGTTTTTTTGACCAGGGTCACGCCCGACAGGTATGAATATATCGTCAGGTCTGCCGCTGAGGCAAACATGAATATGTTACGCGTGTGGGGAGGAGGGATCTATGAGGATGATCTTTTCTATGATCTGTGCGACGATTATGGGATCATGGTCTGGCAGGACTTTATGTTCGCCTGTTCCATGTACCCGGGAGATGATGCTTTTCTGGAGAGTGTCAGGCTGGAAGCGGCCGATAATGTCAAGCGTCTGCGCAACCACCCCTGCATCGTGCTCTGGTGTGGCAACAATGAAATAGAGAACGCCTGGGCCGAGTGGGATGAAAACAGGGGATGGGGATGGAAACAGCTGTACAAAAGCGAACAGCGAGCGGCGATCTGGGAAGCTTACGATACCCTGTTCCATAAAATCCTTCCCGCCGTGGTTGCCGAACATGATCCGGCGGTGACCTACTGGCACTCCTCCCCTTCGGCAGGATTAGGGCAGCTGGCAGGCTATGATACGAAATCCGGGGATATGCATTACTGGGGAGTGTGGCACGGTTTGAATCCCTTCAGCGATTTCCGGAAGTACCGGGCGCGGTTCATGAGTGAATACGGATTCCAGTCGTTCCCGGAATTTAATTCAGTGAAGAGGTACACACTTCCCGTAGATTACGATATCGAGTCGGAGGTAATGATGTCGCATCAGCGCAGCGGCATCGGCAACCTGCGCATCCGGCAGTATATGGAGGCGGATTATACGATCCCGGAGGATTTTGAGCAATTTCTTTACGTCGGACAGCTGCTGCAGGCAGAAGCCATTAAAATGGCTATTGAATGTCACCGGGCCGACATGCCCTACTGCATGGGAACGCTTTACTGGCAGATCAACGACTGCTGGCCCGTGGCATCCTGGTCGGGGATCGATTATTATGGACGGTGGAAGGCGCTGCATTATTTCGTCAAAGAGGCGTTCAAGCCGGTGGCCTTGGTGATGGATGGAAATGAGGGTAAAGTCCAGGTGCATATTGTGTCGGACCTTCCTGAAACCCGTCAGGCGGTTCTGACCATGAAAATCATGACCTTTGAGGGACAGGAGCTCTGGAAGGAATCGCTTCCAGTAGATATTCCCGCCAGGTCATCTTCCAATTATTATGAAAAGGAGATCACAGGTTATGATATCGGTAAAACAGTGCTGGTCGCGTCACTGGCCGCAGAAGGTGTTTTTAATGATACAGGGCTTCATTATTTCACGCAGCCAAAATACCTGAAGCTTGCCGATCCCGGGATCACCGTTGAGATAGGTGTAAAAGGTGATGCATTTGAGGTCACATTGGCCAGTACCTCACTGGCCAAAAATGTATTTCTGACGGCTGAAGGATATGGCGGCCAGTTCTCGGATAACTTTTTCGATATCCTGCCGGGAGAGAAAGTAAAAGTGACCTTCCCAAAATCAGGCAATCTGGAAGAGTTTAAGGATCATTTAAAGATTATGCATCTGCAGCAAACTCTGTGACAGGAAAGGATCAGTATTCCTTCAATAAGGCTTTTCGCTCTTTATAATCTGGCAGGATGGCTCCCACCCTGTTCCAGAACCTTGCCGAGTGGTTCTTTTCCACCGTGTGACACAATTCATGGACCACCACATAGTCGATTACCGGCTCGGGTGTCAGGATAAGTCTCCATGAGAAGCAGAGCCGGTTTGCCTGGCTGCAGGATCCCCATCGGGTCCTTGCGCCGGTAACTGTGATGCCGGTATGCCGGAATCCATGGGTTTCACTGTAGTACTGAACACGCTCGGTAACCGCCCGAAGGGCTTCGTGAGCGTACCAGTATATCATCGCTCGCTCAGGATTGGCCAGGAGCCGTTCCGGGAAAAGGATATGATGATCATTTAGTCGGATGGATCGCTCGTTAGTGGTGATGGTCAGCGGATACTGTTGCCCTTTGTACCGGAACAGTTCCCCATCGCTAAACGGGTTCATCCGGTGCAGGCCCTGTCTTTGTTGAGCCTGTGCGAGCTTTGTAGTGATCCAGTTCCGTTTCCGTTCGACAAGGGTTTCTATTTCGGCCATGGTGGTTTGCAGGGGAGCCCTTACGACCAGGCGTGCATCGCGGGTGATGACCAGGGCGATGGTTCGGCGATGGGAGCGGAGAATCCGGGAAATGGATATTTTCATCAACACAAAAGTATCGATTTTTATAATATGTGACTAACATCCAGGGCCCGTGGGCCTGGATATGGGTAGAAAACGGGAATGACAATATTTTATACCGTCCCGTACGGGACGGAATTGGCTTGGATTTGCAGGCGGATTCTACCGATATGTTGTGCCTGCGGCACGCAGACGGCACGACAGGTTGGCGAACGGTTTACCGACTACCTGTATCATACCAATGTCCAGCTGGGTGCTTCGTACGAAATATCCCAGCATTCCAGCCAGCGTGTCAAAGATGCCCAGATATCGTGGGCAAGATGGATCAACGCAGCAGATCCCTCGGAGGTCATTTTCGGCCCTTCCACCACCCAGCTCCTGCAAAATCTGGCAAAATCTTTCAGTATGGTCTTTAAGCCCGGTGACGAGGTGATCGTCACCAACTGCGACCACGAGGCCAATATCGGCCCCTGGAGATACCTGGAGCGTTTTGGGATCGTCGTGAAAGAATGGAGGATCAATCGGGATGATCTGCAGCTGCATACAGAGTATCTGCTGCCACTGATGACAGAAAAAACGCGCCTGGTGGCTTTCACCCATGTGTCGAACATTATCGGTACAATCCATCCTGTCAGGGAATTAACCTCGTTTATTCACAGGCATGGCGCGATGGTGTGCATCGACGCAGTGGCCTATGCGCCTCATCGCCTCATCGATGTGACCGACCTGGATGTTGACTTCTATGTGTTCAGCCTCTATAAGGTATATGGCCCTCACTATTCCCTTCTCTACGGAAAGAAAAAACATCTGGAAACATTGCCTTCCATCAACCACTTCTTTATCGGAAAGGAAGAGGTCCCCTATAAACTTCAGCCCGGAAACGTGAACTATGAGCTCAGTTATTCCCTCCTTGGGATACTGGATTATTTTACCCTTCTGGCCTCTTATCATCACAGCGGAGCATCGGGCAACACCTTTCAGCCGGATCCCGGTTTGTTTGAACAAATTGCTGCCCATGAGGAGGAATTATCCGACGCGCTCCTGGATTTCCTTTTGTCCCGGAACGGTATTCGTATCATCGGAGAGACAACATCCGGCAGAACGGTACGTGTGCCCACCATTTCTTTTGTTTCTGATCGTATCCGGAGCGATGAAGCAGTGCTGCAGGTCGATCCGCACCGCATCGGCATCCGCTGGGGCGACTTTTATGCCCGCCGGCTGATCCGGGACCTTGGTCTTGCGGACAGAAACGGAGTGATCCGGGTGAGTATGGTGCATTATAATACACTGGAGGAGGTAAGGAGGCTAATTGGAGTTTTGAATAGGATTCTTAAGTAGTCAGAATCTTGCAGCTTGTAGCTTGCAGCTTGCAGCTTGAAGCTAATATACCATTGTTTTCCCCAACTCCCCGCTGATCCTCAGCAGGTCGGTTTCGGCCTTTTTGGCAAGGAACTGTGAAAGAAGCAGCTGATACTGGGCATCAATGTACTTTTTCTGGATCTCGCGCAGGTCAATGTCGTTGATGGTTCCCAACCGGTATTTTTCAAATGCCACCTCAAGGTTCTTCTTCGCCACATCCTGGTTGACCTGTTCAATCTGGACGATCTCCAGCTGCGTGAGGTAATCGGTGTACAGCTTGTATAGGTCATTGGCAAGGGTAAGCTCCGTGTCCTTCACCATGTTTTCATGGGAATCGATCGTCAGTTTGGCATTCTTGATCGTCCGGGTTACGTTCAGTCCGTCAAAGATGGGATAGGAGAGGGACAATCCGACCGACGGGCCCAGGTTGTGACTGTACTCGGCAAAGCCTGTTTGTGAGTTGATCTGGTTGTAACTGTAGCCTGCATTCAGGTTGATACGCGGATAACGCTGGGAGCGTGCATCCTTTAGTTCCAACATACTGATATTCAAATCATTACGTGCGATAAGTAAATCGTTGTTCTGTTTAAGTGCCACGGCGAGCAACTTATCGAACGAAAGAGGGCCATTGAGTATGATAGAGTCGGTGAGGGTGAAATTAATGGCAGGCTCCAGTGCCATCAACCGGTTCAGGTCAGCCCTCGTCTGTTTCAGCGCTGACATTTCACGGATCAGGTTGATGCTGTCGGTGTTCATATCCACTGTAGCCTGGAGCAGTTGCATCTCGGAGCCCGCTCCCAGGTCGATCTTGGCCCGGGTGATCTCCCTGCGTTCCTTTGAAAGGTTGAGTGCATCCTGCATGACGGCGATCAGCTTTTGCTGCTGTATCACTCCGAAATAGTTCAGGACAATGGCGGACACGGTATTCTCCATAGCGATGCGCACCTCGGTCCTTCCCGTTCCCTCCATGATCTCCAGCATGTCTTTGCTGGCAAACATGCTCAGTCCGTCGAAAAGGGTCCATGTTAGCTGAACGCCTGCATTCATCGACCTGTTTTTTGCATTGTCGATGTCTTTCACCGTACCGTTAAACATCTCCTGGTGGGTGCTGGTGAAGGTATTGTTCTGGGTGCCCGTGAGGTTCACCTGAGGGAGGAAACCTGCATTACCCAGGGTGTTGTTGTTGCCGGCGATCTGAGCATAGTTATTCTGGATGATGATCGAATAGTTGTTTTTCAATCCGGTTTCAATGGCCTGGTATAAGCTCAGGGATTCCTGGGCACTGATGGCAAACCAGCCGTTACAGGATAGCAGAATGAACAACAGAGTGTTTTTAGCTTTCATCCGTAGGATCATTATCGGCTTTCTTTATTTTTCTGGACATATAGGTATACAGTGCAGGGATCACAAAAAGGGTAAGTACCAGTGAAAAGATCAATCCTCCGATGATCGTAATCCCCATGGGAACGCGGCTGTGGGACGCTGCCCCCAGCGACAGGGCGATGGGCAGGGCCCCCAGCGCAGTGGCCAGACTGGTCATCAGGATGGGTCTCAGCCTACGCGTGGCAGCATCGATCACTGCTTCGTGGAGATCCAGACCTGTCGCTTTTCGCTGGTTGGCAAATTCGACGATCAGAATGCCGTTCTTGGTGACGATCCCGACGAGCACAATGACACCGATCTCGCTGAAAATGTTGATCGTCTGCCCGAACATCCACAGCGAAAGTACGGCTCCTGCCACTGCAAGCGGCACAGTGAACATGATGATCAGGGGGTCGATGTAGCTTTCAAACTGGGCGGCCAAAACCAGGAAGATCAGGACCAATGCCAGAACGAAAGCGAATAGAAGACTTTTTGAACTGTCCTCGTATTCTTTGGATGTGCCGGCCAGCGCAGTTGAGAAGGATGGATCCAGTGTCTCTTTCGCAATCCTTCTCATTTCCTCGATCCCCTGGCCCAGCGTCACGCCTTTGGCGGGTTGGGCCGACACCCTGGCAGAAACATACCGGTTGTAACGGTATAGCTGCGGAGGGTTGCTCTGCTCGGATAGTTTTACCACGTTATCGATCTGGATCAGCTCATTGCGGTTGTTACGCACGTAGATCGAAGTGAGATCAAGGGGCTCGCTCCTGTTTTCCCGCGTTGCCTGCCCGATCACCTGGTATTGCTTGTTATTCATGATGAAATAACCATACCGCTGGCCGCTGAAGAACAGCTGGAGACTTTCAGCCACATCCCGAACATTGATTCCCAGTGCCCGTGCCCGGTCACGGTCAATCTCCACGGCGATCTCTGGTTTTGTGAACTGAAGGTTGATATCCACCACCTGGAATTTTGGATTGGTCTGTGCCATTTCCATGAAGTCAGGGATGATCGTTCTCAGTTTTTCAAAATTGGGCGACTGGATCACAAATTGCACCGGCAATCCTCCTCCCCGGCCTGCACCGATGGTCTGTTCCTGTGTGGCAAACGCACGGGCAAAATTGTATTTGCGAAGGACAGGGCCCAGGTCGTCCACAATATTCTGCTGGCTGCGCTCCCGTTCTGACGGGTCCACCAGGGTAATCCGGAAAAAACCGTTATTGGTGGATGAGGCCGATCCCCAGCCAGGTGCCGTCATAACGATCATGGCTTCTTTTTCAGGAATCGAATCAATTATGGGCAGAAGTTGCATGATATAATCATCCATCAGTTCAAACGAGGTGCCTTCAGGTGCGGTACAGGTAATGGCAAAGCGGCTTTTGTCTTCCATGGGGGCAAGTTCGGAGGGGAGAAGTACACCGATGCCAATGATGATAAAGACAGATGCAACGATGATCACCAGTGCCAGCCAGCGGTGTCGAATGAATTTGCGGAGGACACGATTATAGCCGTTGATGAAGTTATCGATCCAATGTTCTGTCTTCAGAAACAGACCACTGTGTCTGACATTCTTCCGCAGCAGGCGTGAGCTCATCATGGGTGTGAGCGTCAGTGAGACCACCGCGGAGACCAGAACGGTCCCTGCCACCACCACACCGAATTCCCGAAATAACCTTCCTGTCAGTCCGCTCAGGAAGATGATCGGCATGAAGACAGCCGCCAGGGTGATCGTGGTGGAGATGATGGCGAAATAGATCTCTTTGGCGCCTCTGTGGCCTGCTTCGATGGGGCTGATCCCTGATTCCACTTTATGATAGATGTTTTCCAGCACCACGATGGCGTCATCAACCACAAGCCCCGTAGCCAGCACGATCGCAAGAAGGGTCAGTATGTTGATGGAGAATCCGGCGATATACATTATAAAGAATCCGCTGATCAGTGAGATCGGGATGGCGATCACAGGGATAAGGGTGGTGCGCCAGTTTCTGAGAAAGACAAAGATTACAAGTACGACCAGGGCAAAGGCGATCAGGAGAGTGTCAAAGACTTCGGTGATGGCTTTACGGATCGTTTTTGTTGTATCCATGGCTATTCCCAGCCTGATGTCGGAGGGGAGGTCAACTTTGATCTGTTCTGTCCTTTTGTAGACCTCATCGGCAATGGCAATCTGGTTTGCACCCGGCTGAGGCACAACGGCAACGCCTACAAGCGGAATCCCGTTGTTGCCCCGCATGATGGTCCGTTCATTTTCAGGAACCAGTATGGCCTGACCGATGTCACGGAAACGTACCAGGGATCCATTGGATTCGCGGATGATCATATTATTGAACTCTTCAGGTGTGGTGAGCCGGCCTTGTGTCCGGATAACCATTTCGGTCCGGTATCCTTCGATGCGACCGGAGGGCAACTCCACGTTTTCCCTTGTCAGTGCATCCCTCACATCCGAGGGAGTCAACCGGTAACTGACCAGAAGGGCAGGATCCATCATCAGCTTGATGGCATATTTACGCTCCCCCCAGATTCGGACCTCGCTTACTCCCGGGATGGTCTGGAGCCTTTCCTTGAATACAATGTTGGCAATATCCGAGAGCTCCATCAGGTCGCGCGCGCTGCTCTGCAAGGTCATCAACAGGATAGGAACTGCGTCAGCATCCGATTTTGTGATGATGGGAGGATCACAGTCCTTGGGAAGGTTTCGGCTGGCACGTGAAACACGGTCACGCACATCGTTGGCAGCCGCTTCCATATCCACTCCCAGCTCAAACTCGACCGTAATGTTACTGCGGCCGTCGCTGCTGGAGGAGGTGAGCGACCGTATGCCGGCCACTCCATTGATCGATTCTTCCAGGGGCTCGGTGATCTGTGACTCGATTACATCGGCATTGGCCCCGACATAACTTGTTGAAACTGAAACGACTGGAGGATCAACACTTGGGTATTCCCTTACCCCTAAAAAAGTATATCCGATGACGCCAAACAGGATAATGACGATCGAAATGACGCTTGCCAGAACTGGACGATTGATACTTAGGGATGAGATATTCATGGCCGCAGGAAGTTGAAGGTCAGAATGCCTCCTGTATACTCACACTTACACGCATGTCATTCCTCAGCTGCAATATACCGGTGGTGATCACCGTATCACACGGGATCACTCCATCCTGTACCTGAACCTCGTAATCCGTACGAATCCCGGTAGTGACATACTGCGTTCTGACTTTACCCTCCCTGCAAAGGAATACCTTTTCACCCCTGATATCCGGAATCAGCGCTTCGGAAGGAACAACCAGCGCATCCGTGACGGTCTGGAGGATGATCTCCACTTTGGCAAAGGCACCCGGAACAAGTTTATTCTGTGGATTGGGGCACTTCGCCCTGACGGTGAACGACCGGGTCATCATGTCAATCTTGGGTTCAATGGCATAGATCATCCCCTCGAATGTATTCTCAGCTCCTGCAACCGTAAATTTCACTGCAGAGCCTTTATGGATGAAGTTGATGTACTTTTCAGGGATCGCAAATTCAATCTTAATGGGATCCGTTTGTTGTATCCGGGCAACCACCAGCGAAGGAGAAGCATAACCCCCGGTACTGACGTACCGCAGTCCTATGTAACCGCTGAAAGGTGCATAAATGGCGGTTTTTGCTATTTGTGATCTCACCAGTTCAATCTCTGCCTGGATAACACCCAGCTGATTCTGGGAGATCTGAAATTCTTCTTCAGTGGCAGCCTTGATCTCCAGAAGTTTTTGCTTCCGGTACAGATCATCCTGAGCCAGTTTTTCTTCCAACTGAAGCTTTTTCAGCTGTGCCTGCAGCTCCGAATCATCAAAGATCGGAAGAGC
>JAQUQD010000088.1 GCA_028716265.1 Bacteroidales bacterium
ATACGTTGCAGCCATTAGGGCATCCCAGCTGGGGATGAAAACAGCGGTTATCGAAAAAGCGGAACTGGGTGGTATATGCCTGAACTGGGGCGGCATCCCGGCGAAAGCGCTGATGAAGAGTGCGCAGGTCTTCGACTATGCAGTGCACGCCGCCGACTACGGCATCAGCATCAAAGAGAAACCGGAAATTGATTTTGAAGCCATCATTAAACGCAGCAGATCCGTCGCCGAAGGGATGAGCAAGGGCATTCAGTTTTTATTCAAAAAAAATAAAATTGATCATATTAAGGGTACGGGTGTCATCCGTCCGGGCAAAAAGGTGGAAGTGACCGATGAATCGGGCCAGGCGACGGACTATGAAGCCCAGCATATCATCCTTGCCACGGGCGCCCGCTCCAGAGAACTTCCCGGCCTGAAGATCGACGGCAAGAAGATCATCGGCTACCGTGAGGCCATGACCCTGCCGAAACAACCTGCCTCCATGATCGTCGTTGGCTCAGGAGCCATCGGATCGGAGTTCGCCCATTTCTACAACACCCTGGGAACACGCATGACACTGATTGAATTGTTGCCCGAGATTGTTCCGCTGGAAGATGAAGAAGTATCCAAACAGCTCGCCCGTTCGTTCAAAAAAGCCGGGATGAACATCCTGACATCCTCGTCTGTAGAATCCGTCGAGACCGGAGGAAAGCTCTGCAAGGTAAAGGTGAAGACTCCCAAAGGCGAAGAGGTCATCGAAGCGGAGATCGTCCTGTCGGCTGTCGGGATCAAATCGAACATCGAAGGCATTGGGCTGGAAGAGGTCGGCATACAGGTGGAAAGAGACAAGATCAAGGTGGATCCCTTCTACCGTACCAATATGGAAGGTTATTATGCCATCGGCGATATCGTGCCGGGCCCTGCGCTGGCTCATGTGGCCTCCCATGAAGGGATCACATGCGTCGAGAAGATTGCAGGTCATCATACCGAGCCCGTGGATTATAAAAACATTCCCGGATGCACCTATACCCATCCTGAGATTGCATCGGTCGGATATACGGAAAAAGCAGCCAAAGAGGCTGGTTATGAGGTAAAAGTGGGGAAATTTCCTTTCACGGCTTCCGGAAAAGCCAGTGCTTCAGGCGCCAGGGATGGATTTATTAAGGTCATCTTTGATACAAAATACGGAGAATGGCTCGGCGCCCATATGATCGGCGAACATGTCACCGAAATGATCGCAGAGGTGGTGGTGGCCCGCAAGCTGGAAACGACGGGTTATGAGATCCTGAAATCCGTCCACCCCCATCCCACCATGTCCGAAGCGATCATGGAGGCGGTAGCGGCGGCATATGGGGAGGTGATACATATATGATGTTCATTGTTAAATTGTTAAATTGTTAAATTGTTAAATTGTTAAATTGTTAAATTGTTAAATTGTTAAATTGTTAAATTGTTAAATTGTTAAATTGTTAAATTGTTAAATTGTTAAATTGTTAATTGCAAACTACTAACTGCCGACTGATCATTCATGCAAATAATAAAAGCAGATATACCGGATGTGCTGATCATTAAGCCTGATTTCTACCGGGATGGCAGGGGGTACTTTTTTGAATCGTACAATAAAGAAACCTTTTCCCGTAACGGATTGTTCATGGAGTTTGTACAGGATAATGAGAGCAAATCGAAAAAAGGGGTGGCCAGGGGGCTTCATTTCCAGTACCCTCCCTTTGAACAGGGAAAGCTGGTCAGAGTGGTCAGGGGTGCCGTGCTGGATGTCGCCGTAGATATACGAAAGAATTCCCCGTGGTATGGTAAGTACACCACCGTCGTACTCACTTCAGTGAACAAATGGATGTACTGGATCCCTGCCGGTTTTGCCCATGGTTTCATGACGTTGAAGGACGGCACGCTGTTTTCGTATAAATGCACGCAGGTATATAATAAAGAGCATGAGGGATGCATCCGGTGGAACGACCCGGATCTGGACATCCGATGGGGAATCTCCGATCCCGTTGTTTCTGCCAGGGATGATCAGGCTCCCCTTTTCCGGGACTTCATCAGCCCGTTTTTATATTGACGAGTACCACGCGCGGTGGATCCCATCGGCGCGCAATGAGAATGAATAAGGAGCAGACCAGCATCATGGAAAATCCCCGAAAGGACTACCTGGAAATTTACGGTGCACGGGTGCATAATCTGCAGAACATCGACCTGCGTATCCCCCGCAACCAGCTGACGGTCATTACTGGTCTGAGCGGGAGCGGCAAATCATCCCTGGCCTTCGACACGATCTATGCAGAGGGCCAAAGACGTTACATGGAGACGTTCTCAGCATACGCCAGGCAGTTCATCGGCGATTTCGAGCGCCCGGACGTGGACGAGATCACCGGCCTGAGCCCTGTCATTGCCATCGAACAGAAATCCACCGGCAGGAATCCGAGGTCTACAGTGGGAACCATCACCGAGATCTATGATTTTCTCCGCCTGCTTTATGCCCGTATCGGGGAAGCATACTCTTACGTGACGGGCGAAAAAATGGTCAGGTACACTCCCGAAAAGATCCTAGCCCTGATCATGAAGGAATATGCAGGCAAGCGCATTGCCGTGCTCAGCCCCATAGTAAAAGGTCGTAAGGGCCACTACCGGGAATTGTTCGAGCAGGTCAGGAGACAGGGATTTTTGAAGGTTCGGGTTGACGGCATCATTCAGGAAATAACCTTTGGCATGCAGCTCGACCGGTACAAGATACACGATATTGAAATCGTGATCGACCATATTGCCGTAAGTGAAAATTCATCAAAGCGCATCCAGGAAGCTCTTCAGGTGGCGATGAAACACAGCAAGGGACTGATCCAGATCCTGGACGTGGATAGTTCAGTCATACAGTATTATAGCAAGCTACTGATGTGTCCCACCTCCGGGGTATCCTATCCGGAACCGGAGCCCAATACATTCTCGTTCAACTCACCCTATGGCGCCTGCCCGCAATGCAGTGGGCTGGGGATCATTTCCGAGATCGACATCCGCAAGATCATCCCTGACGATTCAAAAAGCATAAAAAAAGGAGGATTGGCTCCGCTTGGCGAATACAAGCAAAACTGGATCTTCCGCCAGATGGAGGCCATCGGCCAGAAGTACGGTTTTACGCTCGACACACCCATCCGGGATATTTCCGAGAAGGCAGTCAATACCATTCTCTACGGATCCGATGAAGTCTTCAAGGTAAAGAACGATTACCTTGGGATATCCTCGACCTACTCGCTGACCTTCGACGGGATCGTTAATTTCATACAGAACCAGGACACGGAAAACAGTTCCCAGAGCCTGAGAAACTGGGTGAGCGGATTCATGAACAGGGTGGACTGTCCCGAATGCAGCGGAACCCGTTTGAAGAAAGAGTCCCTTCATTTCCGTATCCTGGAAAAAAACATTGCCGAACTGGCATCCCTGGATATCATACAGCTGGACCAGTGGTTCGGGGAGCTCCCCGACCGGCTGGATTCCCGTCAGCGTACGATCGGTTATGAACTGATCCGGGAGATACGTTCACGGATCAGGTTCCTGCTGGATGTGGGGCTCGATTACCTTACCCTGAACAGGCCTGCAAGAAGCCTTTCGGGTGGTGAATCGCAGCGGATAAGACTCGCTACCCAGATCGGTTCCCAGCTGGTCGGAGTGCTTTATATTCTTGACGAACCGAGCATCGGCCTGCATCACCGTGACAACCAGCGCCTGATCCGATCATTGAAGGATCTTCGCGACATCGGTAACTCGGTCATTGTGGTAGAGCATGACAAGGACACGATCCTGTCGGCTGATTATGTGGTGGACATAGGGCCAGGGGCCGGCCGCCACGGCGGGAGAATCGTGGCAACGGGCAGCCCGGATGAGATGAAACGCTGCGACACGATCACCTGCCAGTACCTCAATGGGAAAAAAGAGATCCGCATCCCAGAGAAAAGAAGGAAAAAGAACGGACAATATCTGGTGCTGACCGGCGCCAGCGGACACAACCTGAAAAATGTGACCCTTCATCTGCCTGTTGGAAACCTGATCTGCATCACCGGGGTCTCAGGGAGCGGGAAATCCTCCCTGATCAATGAAACCCTTTACCCGATCCTGAGCAGGCATTTTTATCGCTCCAGCATCCGGCCCCTGCCCTACCAATCGCTTCAGGGACTGGAATGGATCGACAAAGTCATCGAGATCAACCAGTCGCCCATCGGACGTACTCCACGTTCCAACCCTGCAACCTACACCGGAGTCTTCGACGATATACGAAACCTTTTTCATCAACTGCCTGAATCCAAAGTCAGAGGATACAAACCCGGAAGGTTCTCATTCAACGTAAAGGGAGGACGATGCGAAACCTGTAAGGGAGCAGGCGTCAGGATCATTGAGATGAATTTCCTGCCCGATGTCCAGGTCGAATGCGAAACCTGCAACGGGAAACGTTATAACCGGGAAACACTCGAAGTGAGGTATAAAGGCAAATCCATCTGCGATGTCCTGGATATGACGATCAGCCAGGCTGTGGAATTCTTTGAAAACATCCCTTCTATCATTCAAAAGATCAAGACGCTGAATGATGTCGGGCTTGGATACATCACGCTTGGACAGCAATCGACAACGCTCTCCGGCGGAGAGGCCCAGCGGGTCAAACTGGCTGCGGAACTCTCCAAGAAAGATACGGGCAAAACGCTGTACATACTGGATGAGCCCACCACCGGACTTCATTTTGAAGATGTCAACGTGCTGATGCACGTCCTCAATAAACTCACCGACAAGGGAAACACCGTCCTCGTTATCGAACACAACATGGAAGTCATCAAGATGGCGGATTATATCGTTGACCTCGGACCCGAAGGCGGAGAACGTGGTGGTTACATCATCGCCGAAGGTTCACCGGAGGAACTGGTCAGGATGAAGGGAAGCTATACGGCGGAGTATTTGAGGGAGTACCTTTAAAAAGGCACAAAGGCACAAAGGCACAAAGGCACAAAGGCACAGAGGCACAAAGTAATTTTGTAATGGATCATTTTAAAAATATAGTGATATGATGAAAGAAGAGGACATGGAACGGATGGAAATAGGTGAGGAGCAGAAGATCAGGATGGCGTTTGAGCCAAAGAGCTGGAATGAGATCAAGACACAGGATTCGTGGGCCGTCTTCAAGATCATGGCGGAAATGGTCGACGGATTCGAGTCCCTGGCCAGGATCGGTCCGTGCGTAAGCATTTTCGGTTCTGCACGCGCCAAACCTTCCGATAAGTATTACCGGTTGGCGGAGGAGATCGCTTACCTGCTGACCAAACACGGATTTGGGATCATAACAGGCGGTGGGCCCGGCATCATGGAAGCTGCCAACAAAGGAGCTCACTTTGCCGGTGGAAAATCTGTCGGCCTGAACATCGAACTTCCTTTCGAGCAGATCCCCAACCAGTTCATTGATCCTGACAAGTTCCTGTCGTTCAACCATTTCTTCGTCAGGAAGGTGATGTTTGTCAAGTATGCCCAGGGTTACATCGTGATGCCTGGCGGTCTGGGCACCATGGATGAGCTTTTTGAAGCCGTAACCCTTATCCAGACCCACAAAATGGTCCGTTTCCCCGTGGTGCTTGTGGGTAAAGAATACTGGGATGGCTTGATCGGGTGGCTGCGTGACAAACCCCTGTCTGAAACAAAGATCGGTCCGCAGGACATGGAGTTATTCAGGCTGGTTGACACAGCGGAAGATGCCGTCAAAGAAATTGTTGATTTTTACCAGAAATACGCATTAAAGCCCAATTTCTAATAAGTTTCAGTATTTCAACAACTTACAGGTTTCAAAAAAACCATTCCGGCTTCTGACCGTCACCAGGTAGATCCCTGCCGGCAAATAGCCGACAGATAGGGAAACCGTTTTCTCTGAGAGCTTCTGTCCGATGTATACCTGCCGTCCCAGCAGATCGGTCAGTCCAACATCATATTTATCGTTCAGGAAGGATCCGGATACCTCAACTGTAATCCTTTCGCAGGAGGGATTAGGGTAGACCTTGAAGCCGTGGAGGGCGCCATCTGCCTCTTCCATGCTCAGTTCATGCGGAGTCACTCCCCTGTATAGGGCCAGGCCGCCGGAATAATTTCCGGCGATGAGATCAGGGTACGTGTCGTTGTTGAAATTCCAGACGGCAAAGCCGGTTCGCGATCCTTCATCGATGTACAGGTAATGATCGCTCACCTGTGTAAAGGCTCCGTCCAGGTTTTCCTCCACGTCCTTATAATAATAGATCAGGCCAAATTCGGATCCGGCAAAGAGCCTGTACCCGCCTTCAGCCTCAAAGAAACAGGGGGTGCTATATCCATCCAGCGAGACATCATCATCGGTGACATCCACATCTCCAAAGTGTTCAGTGATCAGGGTAAAAACAGGCGCTTCTGCTGAGCCCGTGTTCCGGTAATAGCTCAAGGTGCCATTCCTTTTCCCGGCGACAAGATCTGTCAGGCCGTCCCTGTCAAGGTCGATCAGCTGGGGTGTGCTGAATTCACCGACATCGATCTCCTGATAATTCGGGACAGGCAGAGCGAACGAAGGTATCTGGCCAGGGCCGGCCAGGTTTTCCAGGAAAAGGATCGTTCCGTCGCTGTGGCCGGCAAGCATGTCCATATCCCCGTCATTATCCAGATCCGCCAGCGCAGGATAGGCTCCCCGGATTATCAGCGACGACAGGTTGCCGAAATCGGAATCCGTCAGACGAAATTCCGGATCACGGTCAGTTCCTGTGTTGAGAAAAAGGGCTACCTGCGAGCGGTAGATCAGGTAAAGATATCCGAGTGAATAATAGGCTGTATCGAGGTAGCCAAAATTACCCACCAACAGATCCATCAATCCGTCACCGTTGACGTCGGCGATCACCGGATAGGCTCCAGCACCAAGGTCGATCATCCATTCCTGCATAAAATCTTTCTGCTCAAACTGAAAAACCGGTGCAATGCTGCTTCCAAGGTTCCTGTACAGCCAGACACTCTCAACATTATCGGTCCGGTCCAGGCCCGGATCAAAAGGAGAAACCAGCAGATCCCTGGCACCGTCATTATTAATGTCCACATAGGTGCAGAGGGGCATCGACATCAGGTTAACGGGTTGCGTTCCAGACGGGAAAAGGGTATCCTGGCTGACCATGAACGCTGAATCCGTAGAGCCGCCATTGACCAGCCCGACGATCGTTGCATAATCAATGTCACCCACCAGAAGATCCTTGTCCAGGTCGTTGTCCAGATCCAGGGCCAGCAGGGTCGATCCGGCGTGCCGGTCGGAAACGTCATTCATGGAACGGCCTCCGCAGTCAATTCCCAGGTAAAGAACATTGGAGAGCTCATTTTCTTCAAAATGGCCCCAGCATAATTCAGCCAGTCGAAAATCAAGGCTATCCGGGATACTATATTTCTCGACCGACAGGTTCCTGTGAAAATTCAGATACTTGCCCAGTGAAAAGAAATTCAAGATGTCCATATCCCCATCCAGGTCCACATCCGTAAAAACAGGATAATCATCGGGGAGGGCGAACAGGTTCACAAACCCGGAATAATAGTATGAATAGAGCAGGGATTCCTCTAGGGCAAAGGTGAGGACGGTATCGGAAACATTCCTGTAGACGCGGATCCCTCCGGTGGTATAGGTAAACAGATCATTTTTGCCATCCATGTCATAATCCACAAGATTCATCCATTCCCTGATCGCCGGGAATCTTGTGTGGTATTCAGGTGCGTATGTGTATCCGGTCCGGTTCTTTTTTCCCTCGTTGATGAATGGCAGGATCCTGTTTCCATGCCGGTCAAATACGACCAGGTCCAGGGTCCCATCCATGTCAAGATCAACCTCGGTAAACTGGCATGCATTGAGGCCTCCCACCCAGGGTTGCTCATATAACATCCCCTTGCTGTCGTTCACCGGAATGGAGAAATCTTTCCGAAAGCCATAATCCTCCTTTTCCCTGACTATTTCCTGCCCCAGGGTGATCACATCCTGAGCATGCATCCGCAAGCCAAGGAAGATAGTCAGGATAAGAATCCCTGTCATGCAGACTACAAAATATCCTTTCACAGGTCCGGTTTTTTAACTCCTCCGCAACAAATATAATCAATATACCCCTCAACCACGAACGCCAACAGATAACTATGAGTAACAACAAATAACCATGAATAGCAACGAATAACCATATATAGCAACGAATGACCATGAATGACCATACCGTTATCCCCCCTCATTTCCAGCGGTAATCAATCCTTTTCCCCCTGAATTTTCTTCAAATTATTTTATTGTTTAATTGCATCAGGTTTACTAATTTTGCAGGCTCAAAAAAATAACCTGTTTCGAATTAATAATTAATCAACATCACATGCAGAATAGAGGTGCGATTGCGACATTTGCTATCATTCTCGCCCTGGCAAGTTTATTTCAGCTTTCCTTTACATTTTTTACGAAGAAAGTGGAGCGGAACTCGAAAAAGTACTCAACCAGCGAACAGGCAGTTTCGATAGCCCGGAAACTGGCAAAAGGAGATTTTTTGCGGGAGAATTATGTAATGGATTCGATCTCGAAGGCCAGGGAAAGGCACTACCTGGATTCGATGTCGAATAAAGTGGTATACAACATATTACTGAAAAAATATACCTATCAGGACTGCAAGGAAAGAGAGGTGAACCTGGGATTGGACCTGAAGGGGGGGATGAATGTCATGATGGAGGTATCTGTAGAGGACATCATCAGGGGTTTGTCGGGTAAGAGTCAGGATCCCACCTTCCAGAGGGCCATGGATCTGGCGAAGCAGAAGCAGCGGAACAGCCAGCGGGATTTTGTGGATCTATTCCAGGAGTCGTTTGAGAAGACGGATCCCAATGCGCGTCTGGCAGCCATTTTTGCTTATGAGTTCAAGAATCAGGGGATCACTACCACCTCTACCAATGATGAGGTGATCAAAGTGATCCGGGATGAAGCCGAGCGGTATATTGATCAATCCTACCAGATCCTCCGTACCCGTATCGACCGGTTTGGCGTGTCGCAGCCGAACATTCAGCGCATGGCCCAGCAAAGCCGCATCCTGATCGAGCTACCCGGCATTAAGGAACCCGAACGTATCCGCAAGCTGCTGCAGGGGACGGCAAGCCTTGAGTTCTGGGAAACCTACAGTTTTACGGAGCTTGCCCCTTACTTCAGCGAAGCCAACCAGCGGCTGAGGGACATTGAAACGGGCCAATCCGGCGAAACCGCGGTGAATGATTCCACAAACATGGCCGATACCACATTGTCGGTGGAGAACAAGCCCGTCACTCCCACTCCTTCCGACACCAATCAGCTGGCGTCGGACACCACCGCACTGGAAGACCTGATCGCGGCCGATTCAGCGAAAGAAGCTGCAAACCAGGAGGATCAGACACGGGAGGAATGGGCCAAAGAAAATCCGCTGTTCAATTACCTTTCTCCTGCTTTTTACCAGCAGGACGGCAAAATGTATGCTTCAGAGGGAGCAAGCGTCGGTTATGCCCCCATCAAGGACACGGCCACGGTGAATCATATGCTGCGGCTGGCAGAGGATGTCTTCCCACGCGATCTGAAGCTTGCCTGGTCGGCAAAACCCGAACGCTGGCAGACTGAAGACATATTGACCCTGTATGCACTGAAAATAACCACCCGCGATGGTTCAGCTCCTCTTGGCGGGGGCGCCATCACCAACGCCTTCCAGGATTATGACCAGAACGGGCAGGTGGAAGTGAGTATGTCGATGGATGCAGAAGGCGGACGCGTCTGGAAGAGACTTACCGGAGAAAATATCGGTAGGCAGATCGCGATCGTGCTGGATGATTACGTACGGTCGGCCCCCAATGTGAAATCTGAAATTCCAAACGGGCAATCCTCTATCAGTGGTGGAGGAATGGAGGTGGAAGAGGCACAGGACATAGCCAATATCCTGAAAGCCGGCAAGATGCCGGCACCCGCCCGCATCGTCCAGGAAGAAGTAGTAGGGCCAACTCTGGGACGTGAAGCCATCAATGCCGGGGTTCTCTCATTCTGCATTTCAATTGTTATCGTATTATTATATATGATCTTTTACTACG
>JAQUQD010000089.1 GCA_028716265.1 Bacteroidales bacterium
GGGTTGCGGAAACCCCGGATGCACCGGGTTATCTCTGGAGTTACAGGGGCATGGGGGCGACTATTACGGGCACCGGAAACTCGGTCACCATTAGCTTCGGACCAGAGGCTACCTCCGGGAACCTGGCGGTCTACGGGTCAAACAGCTGCGGCAATGGAGCAGTTTCGCCCGCTTTTCCGGTCACCGTTGATCCTTTACCAGGCCCCGCCGGTACCATCAGTGGCACCTCGTCGTTATGCCAGGGTGAGGGCGATGTGGCCTACAGTGTGGCTGCCGTTACGGATGCCACGGATTATGTGTGGAGTTACAGCGGAACGGGGGCACTCATAACCGGAAGCGGAGCATCCATTACGGTCATTTTCAGTACGTTGGCCACCTCGGGGAACCTGACGGTTTACGGCACGAACGATTGTGGTGATGGAGCAGTTTCCCCGCCGTTCCCCATCACCGTCAATACTCTCCCGGCTGCTCCTGTGAGCGGCGGGGACCATGAGATCTGTGCCAACCAGCCGGTACCTGCGCTGACCGTGACCGTGGGAGCAGGGGAGACCGCCGACTGGTACTCCGGAGCCACCGGTGGCACACCGCTTGCCTCCGGTACCCTGAGTTACACGCCAGCAGGTGCCGGTACCTTTTACGTTGAGGCAAGAAATGTTACAACAGGTTGCCTGAGCCTGACGCGTACCGCGGTAAGCCTTACCATCCATCCATTACCTGCGGCATACGCAGGCGCTGACCAATTCATTCCCAACGGCACTTCCACTACCATCGGCGATGCTACAGCCTCCGGCACCGCCCCTCTGATCTATTCCTGGACACCGGCGTCTGCTTTTGTGGATCCGGGAATACTGCATCCGACAACCGTTAACCTGTTCTTAACAGGAAATTATACTCTGACGGTAACGGATGGAAATACCTGTGTCAAAAGCGATCAGATGACCATTACGATCACTGGAGGCGTGTTGGGGGTGAATCCATCTGCCGAACCGGATGCACTCTGCGCCGGAGAGGGAGCACAGTTATTTGCCAATGCATCGGGTGGATCAGGAACTTACTCCTACAACTGGATCTCTGATCCTGTCGGATTCACTTCAGAAGAGGCGAATCCGCTGGTCAGCCCAACGGTGAGTACCACCTATACCGTCGTGGTATTTGACGACTACAACGTCGTGAACGGGCAGGTCACCGTTACCGCATACCCCCGGCCGGTGGTGTTTGCCGGTGCTGACCGGTCCATTCCATTCGGCAAATCCACCACCATCGGCGATGCCACGGCCGCGGGCACTGCTCCGCTCAACTATGTGTGGACACCTGCGGCCACCTTTGTGGATCCGTCCCTCCTGAATCCCACAACGGTCAATCTTACGTCGGCACAGACCTGTGTGCTCACCGTCACCGATGCGAATGGCTGCACACAAAGCGACGTAATGACCATTAACGTCACCGGCAGCCCGCTCGATGCGGACCCTGCTGCTTCTCCTGACCTGGTATGCGCCGGTGGCTCAACACAGTTAACAGCCAATGCATCCGGAGGCTCGGGAACCTATACCTATAGCTGGACCTCCGACCCGCCGGGCTTTACGACCGCACTGGCCAATCCGCAGGTCACCCCTGACGTGACCACCACATATACCGTCGTGGTAGATGATGGATACAATATTGTCACCGGATCGATCACCGTTACCGTGATCCTGCTGGAAGTGACCTGCCCTGACGATATGGAGGCACTGTTGACGGATCCACCCTTCGCATTGACCGGCGGACTGCCGGCAGGGGGCGTTTACAGCGGAAACGGTGTCACAGAGGGATGGTTTGACCCTTCCACTGCAGGAAATGGAGAACACATCATCACCTATGCGTATGAGGATGAAAACGGTTGTACCGATCTCTGCACATTCCTGATCACGGTTTCGGGCAGTGCACTTTCCGGAGATGCCAACTGCGATGGGATTGTCAATGTACTGGATATCATAACAATCGTGAATTATATCATGGGACAGAATCCGAGTCCCTTCTGCTTTGACGAGGCAGATACAAATGATGACCTGATGATCAACGTGCTGGATATCATTGGTACGGTGAACATCATCATGGGGCAGTAGGATTTCCGGGAAATCTCCCCATGGCTTACTATGGAATCGTTATATTCAATATATAGTTATATGAAGAACTTACTGCAACGTACAAGCTGTGCTGGAAGAAAGATCCTTGCGGTGCTCTTCTTGCTTTCTGTCTGGAACCACTGGTCATACGCCGATCGGATTGACATCGGTATCTTCGAATCCTCAACGCCCGGGAAGATCGAGGTCAGGATCCGACCTGATTTCACCATTTATGGCACTCAGACCATTACGGGCATCCTGTATACCCTTCGCTGGACGGATGGGACCATTGTGATCACCACGCTCGACAACATCGCCCCGTTCGGTGTGGCTTTTGATGGTCCCCCTGTGCTGGATGAAGGATACTATTACCAAAAGTTCTGGGCCGTTCCCATGAGTCCTGTAGGAACTCCTATCCCTGCGGGTACGGAAAGGATCATATCTTCCTTTTCCTACACCGGCAGTGATGGTGCTTTTTTTGAGATTATCAACGATGAGTGGACCGGGGCCAACAATGGAGATGTCTACCTTGAACTGGGCGGATTTGATTACACGGGTATCATTTACTCGCCCTTTGCACCCGACCCCTGTACCATCAGCCTGACCTGCCCCGGTGACCTCTCCGTCGTTCCCGTTCCGGGTGAATGCGGGGCAACGGTGACTTATCCGCCCCCTGTTGCCGGAGGTGACTGTTCGGATGTGACCATTGTCCAGACGGCTGGCCTTCCCAGCGGGTCGTACTTCCCATCGGGCACGACCACCAATTCTTTCCTGGCCACCACCAGTGAGGGGCCCACGGCCAGCTGCAGTTTTACGGTAACGGTGAATGCGTTGCCGGGGCCTGCCGGCGCCATCACGGGCGTCTCTCAGGTATGCCGGGGCCAGACGGGCGTGGTCTACAGTGTGGAGCCGGTAACCGGTGCGACCAGCTACTCCTGGACCTATACCGGTGCAGGGGCCACCATCAACGGTAACGGGAATACGGTCACCATTGATTTCGGCAACCTGGCCACCTCCGGGAACCTGAAGGTTCGCGGCGTGAACCTTTGCGGCATGGGTCCTGCGAGCCCCAACTTTCTCATTACCGTAAAATCCGTACCCGGAGCCGCTGGCACGATCACCGGCACTTCCGCTGTCTGCCAGGGCCAGGGCGCTGTTTCCTACAGTGTTTCCCCCATCGCCTTTGCAACAGGCTATGTGTGGACCTACAGCGGGACGGGCGCCACCATCAATGGCGCCGGCACCTCCGTCACGATCACCTTCAGCCCGGAAGCCACTTCAGGAAACCTGTCGGTATACGGGACAAACAGCTGCGGCAACGGGACCGCCTCGCCCAATTTCCCGGTGACGGTGAATCCCCTGCCAGGCCCTGCCGGCACCATAACCGGCCCGTCTGCCGTATGCCAGGGACAGGATGATGTGACCTACAGCATAGCCGCTATCCCGTATGCCACGAGCTATGTCTGGGCCTACAGTGGCACCGGTGCCACGATCGTCAATAACGGGACCACGGCGCTTGTCAGCTTCAGCCTGACGGCCACCGCAGGATCCCTGACGGTGCACGGGGTGAATGGCTGCGGCAACGGGACTGCCTCGCCCAATTTCCCGGTGACGGTGAATCCCCTGCCAGGACCTGCCGGCACCATGACCGGGACAACCCAGGTCTGCCAGGGCCAGGGCGCTGTTTCCTACAGTGTTTCCCCCATCGCCTTTACAACAGGCTATGTGTGGACCTACGGCGGGACGGGCGCCACCATCAATGGCGCCGGCACCTCCGTCACGGTCACCTTCAGCCCGGAAGCCACTTCAGGAAACCTGTGGGTATACGGGACAAACAGCTGCGGCAACGGGACCGCCTCGCCCAATTTCCCGGTGACGGTGAATCCCCTGCCAGGACCTGCCGGTACCATAACCGGCCCGTCTGCTGTATGCCAGGGACAGGATGATGTGACCTACAGCATAGCCGCTATCCCGTATGCCACGAGCTATGTCTGGGCCTACAGTGGCACCGGTGCAACGATCGTCAATAACGGGACCACGGCGCTTGTCAGCTTCAGCCTGACGGCCACCGCAGGATCCCTGACGGTGCACGGGGTGAATGACTGCGGCAACGGAGCCCCTTCACCCGGATTTGCCATCACGGTCAATGCCTTGCCTCTTTCGCCAACCAGTGGCGGGGATCAGGCGAGCTGCACCGGTCAGTCCATTCCCCCGCTGACGGTGATCGTAGGAGCAGGGGAGACTGCCGACTGGTATGCGGATCCTGACGGCGGTACGCCGCTGGCTTCCGGAACGTTAGCCTATACACCCATCGCCGCGGGTACTTTTTATGCACAGGCCCGAAACCTCGCCACCGGCTGCCAGAGCCTGTCCAGAACAGCGGTCACCCTTACCATCCACCCATTACCGGAAGTATTTGCAGGGGCCGACCAGAGCATTCCCAACGGCACGACGACCACCATCAGCGATGCTACAGCCTCCGGCACCGCCCCTCTGATCTATTCCTGGGCACCGGCGTCTGCTTTTGTGGATCCGGGAATACTACATCCGACAACCGTTAACCTGTTCTTAATAGGAAATTATACCCTGACGGTAACGGATGGAAATACCTGTGTCAAAAGCGATCAGATGACCATTATGATCACGGGAAGCGTGTTGGGGGTGAATCCATCTGCCGAACCGGATGCACTCTGCGCCGGAGAGGGAGCACAGTTATTTCCCAATGCATCGGGTGGATCAGGAACATACTCCTACAACTGGATCTCTGATCCTGTCGGATTCACTTCAGAAGAGGCGAATCCGCTTGTCAGCCCAACGGTGAGTACCACCTATACCGTCGTGGTAGATGATGGATACAATACTGTCACCGGATCGGTCACCGTTACCGTGATCCTGTTGGAAGTGACCTGCCCTGACGATATGGAGGCACTGTTGACGGATCCACCCTTCGCATTGACCGGCGGACTGCCGGCAGGGGGCGTTTACAGCGGAAACGGTGTCACAGAGGGATGGTTTGACCCTGCCACCGCAGGAAATGGAGAACACATCATCACCTATGCGTATGAGGATGAAAACGGTTGTACCGATCTCTGCACATTCCTGATCACGGTTTCGGGCAGTGCACTTTCCGGAGATGCCAACTGCGATGGGATTGTCAATGTACTGGATATCATAACAATCGTGAATTATATCATGGGACAGAACCCGAGTCCCTTCTGCTTTGACGAGGCTGATACAAATGATGACCTGATGATCAACGTGCTGGATATCATTGGGACGGTCAATGTCATCCTGGCGCTGTAGGGGAGTCAGCGGCCTGTCCCGGGGAGTCCCGACTTTTGTCAGGATAAACTCCGCGCCGGGCAGATTGACCATTCTTCACCGGTATCAATCTTTTCCTCTAACAGAAAGACTTTCAATGAAATAAAGTGGTCATCGTTTTCCGGCGAGGTGTGGTAAACTCATCAGCTCTGTCCAATTCAGCCGGATGACGGTCATTTTATGCAGGAGCCAGCAGACCCGGTCGAAGAGAATGGTCATGGTATAAAGGGACTGTCGCTGGTCAGTGTCCAGATTTGCATTTTTTTGGATGAAATCCTGCCGAATCTGTTGGAGCAGTTCACCTCTGTCGGCCGTGATCGAAAGTATGATCTCCAGACCAGAACGGTCAGGATTTTCGAAGCTCTCGATCGAGGTGTCGAGAATGGTGCGGAGCGATTCGATGATCTGGATGGTCAGAGGCTTATCTGACAGGGTCTTTGGTGCAGACAAAGCGGTCACCGAAAACTCCCTCAGGTTGGCCTCGAGTTCATGTAGTAAAGAAGAGAACTGCCGGGTTTCCATCATCTTTTCCTGGATGGTCTTGGAGGTAGGTTGTTTCGAGAGTATGTCAAGGTAATGAGTGATTTGATAATCCAGCCGGAGAAAACCGTCATGAAGCACGGACTGGTCGATGAAAGGCTTGATTGCACGGTCGGGGCTGATTTGGGTGAGATAGTCAGACAGCAGGCGCATCAGCCGCATCTGTTCCCGGGATACAAGGTAGAGCGCAGTTTCCGGTTCGCTGAGGGACAGATCGTTGATGTACTCCGCTTCTGCAAGTCGATCACCGGCTGTGACGGGTGACATCCTCTGAATCAGCTTCTTCACCGGCTCCCTGACTGCTGTCAGCAACAGGGCAGGGAGGAGTTGCATGATCAGGAAAACACAGGCGACCTGTTGTCCGTGGTCGTCAGTGATCATCGATAAAATATGCGCATGCCTTCCGCCTTCTGTACGAAGATATTCCAGCCCCACCAGCAGGACCACGAAAATCACCCCGGTAAATTTAAACATACTTTGGTACAGGCAGAGCTGCTTGACCAATCCTTTGAGCCGAGAAGACAACAGCAGGATATTAATGGCCGAGCCCATACCGGTACCTATCACTACGACCAGCGTTTGGGGCATCGGAAGTATCCCTGCCGATGCCAGGGAAAGGGCCACCACCGTGACCGTTGGTCCAGATTGCGCTGCGATAGTGAGACCGATGCCGGAAAGGAAAAGCAGGATAATGGATTCCGATGACATCTTCAGAGCTCCCCTGAACCAGGGCATCGCCTGCAAAGGGCCGGATGCGCTTTTAAGCGACAGAATCCCCAGGAAAAGCAATGCAAGACCCAGCAGGAACTGCAGCATAGCCTGATGCCGGATGGTCCGGTCAAGATGAAGAAAAAAGGCCAGACCGATTAGCCCGATCAGGTAGTAGACCAGGACCTTGATATTCAGGACCACGATGAAAGGCAATAAGGCCGTGCCTATATTGGCCCAGTTGATGATCGTGAGCGAACGACCGAAACCAAGCAGACCGGCACTGTAGAAACCGGTGGTGATGAATGCTGATGCCATCGCACTCTGGGTGACAGCCCCGGAAACGAATCCCGTCAAGCCGCTCAGGAAACGGTTTCGTGTGGCCTGTCCGACCATGCGCCTGAAGCGACTGCCTGTCAGTTGCCGCAGGTTCTGGCTGATCATTCTGAATCCGATGAAAAACAGCCCCAGCCCGCAAAAAATCATTCCAATGGTTTCCATATCAACCTTTGCTGTTCCTAATTAATTGAACCAAAAATAAAGAACATTAGAATAAGGAAGTACAATTATGGGCAAGCCGGGTGTCAACCGAAAGGGAAACCTGTTATGCGCCATACATCCTGCAAAAAGCTCACCGGATTCCAGGAGGACACTAACCGAACCTTTTATATGACCGGGAGTATGCAGCACCCGGCCATCAATGCCATACTCCCAGAGTGAAAATTCCTCAGTGTCCATCATAATATCGGGTTTAGTACCCGGATATTTCATGGTACGTTTTAGCCTGAATTATTCAAGGAATCTGTTGATTATCAAAACCCCAGGTTTGACAGCCACAAATCTAAAGGGTAAATTATGTCCGTACCTTTAAACCAGCAGTGGAAAAAACAGACACTGGTTGTGTTTTATACGGAAATTGAGTGCGATAGCTAAATGGTGAGAACTGGATAGAGTGTATTTGCTCGAAATTTTAGATTTATAAAAAATTCAGGCTCATATATACAATAGTGAAATAATATTTTCATAAATTTATGGCTTAAAATTTCTGTTCACCCCAAAAGCCCATTTCGATAAAGCAGAAATTTTTGTAACCCACTAATATTTTGATATTTATCAAAATATTAGCCTAAATCTAAAACTATGAAACAGTATTTTATACCTCACAGGGTAGTTCTATTCCTGTTTCCGTTTAAGATTATTTTTACGACGACTTAATCACATCCTTCTAGGAAGTGGTTTATGAATGTACGTGGGTCATTTGACTACTTTGCCCATACGTAACTAATCATTTTTGAAATATGAAGAAGATTTTACATTTTCTGTGGATATTCTTATTCTTACTTACTGAGATTGGGTCGGCACATGCCCAGGGATGGTATAATTCAAGCTGGCATTACCGTAAAAGCCATATAATAAATCCAGCGAGTGGGGCAGGAACAGATTATCAAGTTCAGATAACAGTTCATTACGGATCAGGCACTGATGCATTAGGAGACATTTATTGCAGTAGTCTTTGTAAGACCAATTTTGGGGACATAAGATTTACTGCTGCTGATGGTACAACCTCGCTTTCTTACTGGATGCAATCTTCTGTTGCATCTGATAATGCAGTTTTCTGGGTTAAAGTATCGGCCGACTTAAGCAGTTCAGCTCAAACAATTTATATTTACTATGGCAATTCTGGTGTATCAACAACAAGTAAAGGCTCTTCTACATTTATCTATTATGATGATGGCTCTTCTACAACAGGGTGGTTCATATCCGGCGATGCCGGAACAACCAGTTCCATAGGAAACCCTCCAAATTCGCTATATGCTCAAACCCACACCGGCAGCGGTCAAAATTACATGTCCAGGAACATCGGCATCGCCGCGAGCACATTTACATCTTGCAATGTACAAACCCAAACTGGTAATTTAGGTAACTTCTATTATCTGTGTAATTCAAGCGGTGCAGGGCAGATGTACCGCCTCGATGCGAGGGGAACTACAAACTACACGGGTTTTGCGACTACCACCGATTGGAATACCTGGAACTCCCCTGGCGAAAGCCAGACATCGTCGGCTAATACCTGGTACAGATTTGGTATTGCCATCAACCCGGCAGGTACTGTGTCAACACTCTACTACGACGCCACAACCAGCACCAACCCTGTTCCCGGCACTATTCTAAATTCGACCACGTATGGTGTTACAAACAATGGTGGATATGTCGGTCTCGGTGGGGATGCTCTAGGTGGAACTGTTAACACCTATTGGGATAACATTATCACGCGCAAGTATGTGAATCCAGAACCTGCCCATTCGACTTGGGGCACACAAGAGACTAATTATTATGTATGGAATAATACGACTACTGACTGGACAGTTGCAAACAATTGGACACCTAACCGTACAAATCCTACGACATATGACGTTCTTCAATTTAGTGGTGGTGGAAATATCACAGTAACCAATGTCCCCACTCAAACTATAGCACAGTTAATTCTCTCCAACAATTCGACAGTGAATCTCCAATCTGAAAGTTCGACTACGTTGACTGTGAACGATGCTTTGATTACCACCTCCGGTGATGTTCTTAACTTGGGCGACTTGGGCGCCGGCGTCATACTTGGGGGTACCTTGACAACGCTAACGAATAATGGAAAAATCCAGACAGCCATACCCACAGTAAAAAGTGCTACCCCAATTCCGGCTGGAAAGACATGGGGCGGCACTGTTGAATATAATGGATCAGGGGCACAAACAGCCGTTGGTGGAACATACACAACCCTAAAAATAAATAATTCAGCTGAGGTGACACTTGCTGCTGCAGCAACGATTACTACTCTGACGATAGCGGATGTAACATCCGGCAGTGTATTCAATGATGGTGGTTATA
>JAQUQD010000090.1 GCA_028716265.1 Bacteroidales bacterium
GTTATCCATCCCGGTCCGCCTCCCTGGGAATGGGTGACGAGTATTCCCGGTCCAATTTTGTCAAAGAGTGCAGAAACGGCATCGGAAATCACTTCTATGTCAAAATCACCCGTGTTGGGTGTCATCTGCCGGAAATACTGGTTCAGCGTTTCGGGGTCTTTGGCAAACTGCACACCTGGAAAATAATCAGGTCATATACCAATTCGGAATCTATCAAACCAGTACTGCTCGTCCGGTATTGGCACAATGGTGATTGTATCCAATCCTCTTCCTGCGTTCCCGCGCCTTGGCTGGTCCAATAGGTATACGCTGAATCCGCGTCTGAGGAAGATGTTCTGAAAGCCCTCTCTGCCGTCCGGCGTGGTTTCCCATGTTTTGGAGAATTGTCCTGCACCGTGCCAGAATACAAGGGGTAATTTACGGGCTTCGGCCGGGATCTGATAAAACACATAAGCATGATCACCATGGAATGTCTGTGCGTCAGAAGTAGGGTGATAAGGATCGAATGTCCCTGGATGGATAATGACTTTCCCACCGACGGCAAAACTGCCCTGCTCCTGAACGACCAACGGTTTTTGTTCCTTATTTTCTTTTAATGATGTGCAAGATATTAAAGCAACGATGAATAATGCAAACCAGACTTTGTTGGTATTTTTCATTTTTTTCATGGATTTTTTGTGAATGCTCATAAACCGAAAGCGTCCTGATGGTTTTACTGAACTCTTTTTCTATTATGGATATATTTTTTTATGCAAATTACATCAATGTGAAATAGAAGTCAATATAGATTTTTTTTCGGGCCTATCTCCCTAAATCAGGCATTTCCACATGACCAATTCTTTCCTTACCTTTATTCCTTCAATTAATCATTTCTGTACTATGAAACAATTTCTATCAGTACTTTTTGCAGGTTTTCTGTTGCTGGATTGGCTTTACGCCCAGAATTATGATGAACTGGTCTTTCAGAACATGGAGGACAGTCTGTTGAAAATCATGGAAAAGAACAAGATCCCTGGAGTACAGGTTGCCATTACGAACCGGGATTCCATCCTGTTCCTGGGTAACCTTGGCCTGGCCGACACCAGGAATAATCTGCCGGTGACCGGCGAAACCATGTTCCGCATCGGCTCTATAAGTAAAAGCTTTGCGGCAGCATCCATCATGATGCTGGTCGAAGAAGGCAAAATCAGTCTTGATGATTCGATTTCCAGGATTATCCCGGAGATTGAATTTGAAAATAAATGGGAAAGCTCCGATCCGGTGCGCATCGTAAACCTGCTGGAACACACTTCGGGTTTCGACGATCTCCACATCATGGAATATGTCACCCAGGCCGAAGGATGGACCACGCAGAAGTGTCTGGATTTTCATCCCGACTCACGCACATCCCGCTGGAAACCCGGAATGCACATGTCGTACTGCAACTCTGGCCCGGTCGTAGCCGCCTATATTGTCGAAAAAATGAGTGGTCAGCCTTTCGAGGAGTTTGTCAGGGGTCGCATTTTCAATCCACTGGGAATGGTCCATTCCGATTATTTTCCCTCCAGCTATGTAGCTAAGCATCTTGCAAAGGGATATACTGGCGATGAACTGAAGGAAGCTCCCTACTGGCATATTCTGGGAAGACCTTCCGGAGCCATCAACTCGACGGCCACTGAGATGGCAGCCTACGTCCGGTTTTACCTGAACCGGGGCAGAGTGGATTCTGTCCGGCTGCTGGATTCAACAACTATCTATCGGATGGAGCATCCCCGGACGACCCTTGCCGCTAAGGCAGGCGTTACCGAAGGATATGGATTGAACATAGCAACCGATTATTTCAAAGGCGTAAAAGTCTGCGGCCATAACGGTGGCATGAACGGATTCCTTGCTGGTATGGGGTATATGACCGACCTGGGTGTTGGATATATTTTTTTTATGAATAGTGATGGGGAAGGGTTTTCAGAACTGGAGCGAACCATCCTGAGTGCCCTGATCCCCGACTCCCTGGTAAAAACCGCGGCAGATATGACCGTGAAAGGGATCAACATCGATCCGGCCATGTCCGGATGGTACCGTTCTGCGACCAGCCGGCAGGAAATCTCCGCCTTTGCACAAAAGATATTAGATGTTGTGCATATCCGCCCGGGCGATACGAACTTTGTCTATCAACCACTGTTTGAGCCCAAATACACCGTTTACCCCATTAAAGAACATGTACTGATGTTTGAAACTGAAAACCACAACTTTACACCACTGGTTTACATAAAAGATGGAGAAGGAGCGGAGTATCTTCAAACGCCTTGTTTTTCGGGAAATTATGTTAAAACCAGCGGTTTTCGTGTCTGGTTCGACATTGTACTGGCCGGAGTGTGCCTGTTATTGATGGCGAGCAGCATCCTGGCCACCCTGATTTGGATACCTGTCAGATTGATCCGACGTAAGCCCTGCCGGTTCGTTGCCGCTAGGGTGCTGCCCTTCCTGGCCGTGTTTTTTCTTAGCATGGCTGTGATCTTATTCATGCAGGGAATGAGCGGCGATATGATTGAGAATTTCGGGAGCATCACCATTTTTTCTTCAGGCTTTTGGCTGTTCTCTATCCTGTTTGTCGTTTTTACAGGACTGAGCCTTTTTACCAGTTTTATATCCTTTGGCCGGCCTATGAATCGTGCAGTGCGTGTTCATGCATTGCTGGTGACCCTGGCTTGCGTGGTGGTCTCGGTGTATCTGCTTTCAGAAGGACTCATTGGCTTGCGGACATGGGTGTATTAGTTACATGGTCTTGAATTTTAGTGAAATCAAGCTTCCTGTCTGAATTTTGGGGTGAATTGTACACGAACAATAACAATAAATTTACTGCTGTGAAAAATAACCTACTAATTTTTGCCATCCTGGGCATCCTGCAGGTTACGTTTGTCCAGGCCCAGACCGATACGGTCGTTGAAAAGATCATTGAGATAGGGAAGGCCGACAACCAGGTCATGGATCATCTTGACGTACTCTGCAACCGTTTTGGCGGGCGCCCCATTGGCTCTGACGCCTTTGAAAGTGCAGCGGAGTGGGCCGCCGCAAAGTTCCGGGAATGGGGCATGCAGGTGATCATGGACAGCGTGGGCGAGCTCCCGGTAGGCTTCAACCGCGGACCCTGGACAGGGCGAATGCTTTCTGACGAGGGGATGCAGCTTCATTTTGCCACACCTTCGTACACCGCGGGGACAAAGGGTGTACAACGCGGTCATGTGCTGATCGAGCCGCGTACCCGTGCTGAGTTCGACCGGATGAAAGGAAAGCTGAAAGGTGCATGGGTACTGATCAACGGTGAAAACGAAGGATGGCCCATTGATTTTTCAGCGCACGCCGACAGTATCCGTGAATCCGTCAGGTTCGTGAATGATTCCATTGAGAAGGAAAATAACCGGATCAGGAGAGAAAACTGGGAAAACAGGGACAAGGGCCTTCCTGAGAAGAAATTGCTGCCCCTGAAAGAGGAACCTGCTCTTTTTTACAAAGAAATGTGCGAAGCCGGGATCCTTGGTGTGATCCAGTCGTCGAAAACACCCATCCAGGTCATGTACGACAGGAAGAACTTCGACAGCCTGACCTTTGATCACCTCCCGACCATACCCGATATCAAGCTGAATGAGCATCAATACAGAATCATCCGTCAGATGACGGAGGAGCGACGATATTTTTTGCTGGAATTCGATATCAGGAATCATTTCAGGCCGGGGCCTATTACTTATCACAATGTGATCGGCGTCATCCCGGGCACCGAATTCCCTGATGAATATGTCATCATGGGAGGGCACCTGGATTCGTACGACGCGGGCACCGGTGGCGTGGACGATGGCTCCGGGGCCACCCCGGCCATGGAAGCTGCCCGCCTGATCATGGCCGCAGGAGGAAAGCCCAGAAGAACCATTCTGGTCACACTCTGGGCAGGGGAGGAGTTTGGACTGCTCGGGTCGCAGAGTTGGGTAGACAGAAACGGAGATAAACTGGAGAGGATTTCCAACATGTTCAACCGCGACGGAGGCCCGACAGTTCCCACTGGGATCAGCGTTTCAGCGGCTATGATAGAAGATTTCAGGCAAATCTGTGCACCTTTGGATAGCATCAATACGGATTTTCCGTTTAAAACCGAAGAGCGAAAACCTTCGGAGAAACCCGTTAAAGCCTGGGGGACCGACAGCGGCCCGTTTGCCGTGGCAGGGGTGCCCACCCTCACTTTCAACACAGGCGATCCGAAAGGATATGACTTCAGTTACCAGGAGATCTGGCACACCGAAAGGGATACCTACGACAAAAGCATCCGGGAATACCAGGAACAAACCGCCATTGTTACGGCCGTTGTCGTATATGGCGTTGCCAATCTGGACCACCCGTTATCCAGGGAAGGGTACTATATGGAAAAACCGCTGGAACAGGATAAGAAGCAGGATAAGAAGCAGAATAAGAAAAAATAGCTTAGTTCACTTCAAGCTGATCCTTCGATGGCAATTCCGGGAAGGGATGATGCGGCTCTGTCTGGTACCAGAACACCGTCGAAGCGATGTCATCCTGCAGGGGCAGGTACCTGCCCTCACTGCGCCAGCCCAATGCCTGGATGGTCACTTTCAAATCCTGTTCAAAACGTACCGGGTCATTGATGTGCCAGCGATACATGCCGAACCGCTGGGAGACGTTGTAATGCCCGTCGCCCCTGATCACCTGGTGCAATCCTGTGTAGGGACTCGAAAATTCCGTGTAGTCAACGATCTCCACCCCCGCTTCATTTACCCTGCGCGTGTCGAAATCGTATGAGCCGCAGAAATAATCCTCAGTTCCGGTACCACAGATCGTAGGGTAGCCGGTGTCGCCATCCAAAAAGAATTTTATTTCCCCTTCGCCCCACCAGCCGTTGTTGTGCACCCCCCATGCCATGTATGTCCCGACATACTGTCCTTTCCCCTTGATGTTGTCGGCAAGCACGTAGTTTTCTTTGTATGGTAAGGGATTGACACGGTTGAACTGCGCATGGAAATAGGCAGCATCTTCGGGAACTTCGGTCAGGATGTAATCAACCTGATAGTAGAGAGTCATATCCCTGACATCCAAATTTTCTATGGTGATCACACATCTCTCCCGGAACGGCATCGGCCAGTAGCAGTTGAATGCGCTTCCCGGATTGACACAGACTGCAAGCGATTGCAGGGAAGCATATTTGCCCCATCCCATCCCGAAGAAATCGCCCACCGGCACTTCCACCGAAGGCTCTGTTTCCCCGTCCCAGAAAATGCGCAGGATCGAAAAACGCCAGTTGCCGGTGGGTGTCATCCAGATATGCTGGATCGAACCCTCACCTTGGATCTCTGCAACCGTGAACGTGGTTTTTGATTTTATGACCACGCTGGGGCTTACCTTCCATCCCTGCCCAAGTTCCCTCGACGCGTTGGCTCCTGTACCGGTAGTGGCCCTGCCACCGCCTCCTTTGGCCCCATCGAAGTTCTCGGCGCTGATGGAACGTGTCTTTGCGTCCGACAATCTGTACAGGTTATGCATCCCGGCATCGATGCCGTTGTAATTCTGCTGGGCTTGTATGGTCAGTCCCGCAGAAATCAAAATCAGTAAGAGGGGAGATCTTTTTTTCATCGCATGAGCTATTTAACGTTTTGCTGAAATTATATCTTGCTGAAATACAATAGTATAGAAAACTAATTCCGATACACAACTGCTGATTATCTGCAGAAAATCACCAGGGGATGTTGATCAGTAAAATTAAGATTTTAACTCCCTTGTTTTTTATCCGGCAATGAATTGTTCAATTATTCTATCTTTGAAATCCAGGTCCAATTTTTAGGATATTGCGCCAGGGCAATTGACCTGGACCGGTCAGATAAAAACAAAGCTGGATTCTTCGCTGGAAATCGAGGCGCAGAAAAATAGTGAGGTTCCGGTGAACGGGATGATCAGTGACAAAGTGTTTGAAAGAGAGTTTTAATGCTTGGAAAACATAGTAATCAACGAAGAATTGCGGTGAATAATTTGTTTTGCGGAGAATAACGGCTATGTTTGACGCAAAAATTGCGGAGAATGAATGTTTATATCTACCAGCATCATGATTGGCCACATTTTACCTGGAATAATGAGCAGATCTTGCTTTTATTGGGAGAAGTGCGAAACAGGCAGGGAAATATACTGGGGCGGATGGAATCCCTGGGTTTTGGCCTGAAGAAGGAAGCAGAGTTTGAAACATTGACCCTTGATGTACTTGAATCAACGGAAATCGAAGGTGAGCCACTCAATTCTGAACAGGTACGTTCTTCACTTGCTCGGCGCTTGGGAATACAAATAGCAGGTTTGGTCGCCTCAGAAAGGAATGTTGACGGCATGGTGGACATGATGATCGATGCGACCAGGAATTTCGAAAAACCAATGACCAGTATGGTTTGTGACCCTTCATCCTTTCGATGATGGCAATGGCAGAATCGCCAGAGCGTTAACTGATATGCTTCTTGCCAGGTCCGACAGAAGTCCTCAGCGATTTTACAGTATGTCGTCCCAGATAAGAAAGGAACGAAATAAATACTATGAAATACTCGAACGGACACAAAAAGGAAATCTTGAGATCACTCCCTGGTTACTCTGGTTCTTAAACTGCCTCTTGAACGCATTGACATCTACAGAATCAGTCCTGGCCAATGTGTTGTTCAAATCAGATTTCTGGGCAAGACATTCAGGAACCTCATTAAATGAAAGACAAAGGGCAATCCTTAACCGATTGATCGATGGGATCGAAGGACATTTAACAACGTCCAAATGGGCAAAAATGACAAAATGCCCAGGACACTGCCTTAAGGGACATCCAGGATCTGATTGAGAAAGATATACTGACGAAAGATCCCAGGGGAGGAAGAAGTACACGTTATCACCTGAAGTAGTCCGGACCACCTGGGACAAAGATCAGATCCATTGAGTATATTTGCGGGAAAATTACCATGATTGCATGATCGTCGATTGCCACGTACACGCGGATAACGGCAGGAAGGTGCAGAGCCTTTTGAAAAGCATGAAGGCCAACTACATTGATGCTTCCATCATCCTTTATTTCCCCTTATGGAAGAAACCCGGATATTTTTCCCTGGAAAAATTGATCCCGGTCGTTGCCGGCCATCCGGAACTTTACCTGGCCGGTTCCATCCGGATGACCGACAATCCCGATTTTGACAGGCATTTTCATGTCCTGAAGCAGGCTGCTCAAAACCGGGATATTGTGGCAGTCAAGCTCTACCCCGGGTATGAGCCGTTTTTCCCTTCCGACAGTATCTGCGAGCCCATTTACAAGCTGTGCACCGACAACCGGATCCCTGTGATCTTTCATTCAGGGGATACCTGGTGGCTGTTTCCCACGTCCAAAGTACGTTACGCCAATCCGGTGTACATTGACGATGTCGCTGCAAACCATCCGGATCTTAAGATTATGATCGCCCATCTTGGCAATCCCTGGATCAGGGAAACCGCCGAGGTGGCCAGCAAGAACCGCAATGTCGTTACCGACCTGTCCGGTCTTCTGTGCCCGCCTCATCACCAGGAGCGGTTTGCCAAACGGTACACGAAAAAGCTCAGAGAAGAGATCCTGGACCTGGTGGCCTATTACGGCGATACGGATAAACTTCTGTTCGGAACGGATTTTCCTCTGTACGATCAGAAAACCTATCTCAATTTCTTCAACAGCATCGGGGAGTTCAACCAGGCTGACCGTGAAAAGATACTGCATGAAAACGCGAAGCGTTTCTTTGCCCTCCAAGGAATATAATTCTACTTTATTGTTGTGAATTCTGTCATTTTACCAGACATTTGCATCTCATTTAATGATGTGACTCCACCCCCCGTCGGGGCTGTGTCAAAATGCAATTTAACCACGGAGTGCACGGAGGATTCACGGAAATCAAGGAGTTTAAATAACTCGTTATCAGTCCTCTGTGTTCTCCGTTCTCCTCCGTGATCTCTGTGGTTTGATAAGAAACATTCATTTTGACACAGCCTCAGTCAGGGGAAGGTGTCATTCCGGGTAAATTCCCCGGTGCTGGCACCGGAATTCTAGTCCGGGGCTTGCCTTGGGGTTTATACCATTGATTCCGATACTAATAACCATTTAACTGTCAAACATGAAAAAATGTTTTACCGCTGGCAGGATACTTCCTGTCCTTATCATCATCCTGGTCAGTGCGGCCTGCAGCAAAGCGCCGCAAAACGACAACCTGAACGTTGCCTATGAGAAGTATACGATGCCGAATGGACTTCAGGTCATCCTTCATCCGGATCACTCAGATCCGATGATCTCTTATGCCATTATGTATCATGTTGGATCGAGCCGTGAGGTCCCCGGAAAGACCGGATTCGCACATCTTTTTGAACACCTGCTGTTCGGAGGATCTGAAAATGTCCCAAGAGGACAATTTGATCTGATCATCGAGGGGTTGGGAGGAATTAACAACGGATTTACAAACCGTGATGTGACAACCTATTTTGAAGTTTTTCCCAAAAATGGACTGGAAAAGATCCTTTGGCTGGAGTCTGACCGCATGGGATTTTTCATCAACTCTGTCAGCAATCAAATGATGGCCATCCAGCAGAATGTCGTGCAGAATGAAAAAAGACAGTATGAGGATAATTCACCCTACGGCTTTACGGATTACGTCATCAATAAGAACCTTTATCCTGAAGGCCATCCTTACAGCTGGGAGGTGATCGGGGAGATGGAAGACCTGAAAAACGCCACGCTCGAAGATGCAAGGGCCTATTATGAACATTTTTACGGACCCAACAACGCCACCCTTGTACTTGCCGGGGATTTCCATTCTGACTCGGCCAAATCACTGATCGATAAATATTTTGGAGAGATCAAACCTCACGGTCAGGTGGATGCACGTACAGCTATGATTCCTTCTCTTGACAAGACTGTTAAACTGTACCATGAGGATAATTTTGCCAATGTTCCGGAAATAACGCTCGTATGGCCTGTTGCGCAGGGGTACCAGAAAGACGCCTATGCACTGGATTTTCTGGCAAGCATCCTGGGAGATGGGAAGAAAGCCCCCCTGTACAAAGTCCTTGTGAAAGCAAAGAACCTGACTTCAGGGATTACGGCGTATAACAATTCTGGTGAGCTGACTGGAGAGTTTACCGTACAGATCAGGGCCAATGAGGGAAAAACTCTGAAAGAGATTGAAGATGCCCTGCATGAAGCATTTGAACGATTTGAAAAAGAGGGGATTACGGAGAATGACATCGAACGGGTCAAGGCCAAAAGCGAGCGCTACTTTTATAACCGGATCGAAAGTGTCCTCGGAAAATCAATCCAGCTGGCTTTTTACAATACGTTCCTGAACGATCCGGGATATATCCGGAAAGACATTGAGAACATCAAGGCGGTAACCCTGG
>JAQUQD010000091.1 GCA_028716265.1 Bacteroidales bacterium
AACGGTTCCGGTTTCAGCATCATGATCCAGGATAAAGGCAGCAACAATACACCCCTGTACCTGGCCCAGCAGACCCAGAAATTTATCCAGGCTGTCCGCCAGCGACCTGAGATCGGCTCGGTCTTTACCACCTACCAGGCTACCACCCCGCAACGTTACCTGGATGTAGACAGGGAAAAGGCCATGAAGATGGGATTGAACCTTCAGGATGTTTACAATACGATCAGCGCCTTTCTTGGAGGTACATATGTGAATGATTTCAACCGTTTTGGGCGGGTATACAAGTCCTATCTCCAGGCTGAGCCGGAATACCGGCTGACCGAAGAGGACATGGCCATGTTTTTCATTAAGAACAACGAGGGAAAGATGATCCCGCTCAATTCCATCGCAACGGTCGAGAACATCGGAGGACCTGAATTCACATTCCGGTTCAATATGTATCGCGCTGCCGAGGTGACCGGTGCACCCGCACCCGGATACAGCTCGGCACAGGCCCTCGATGCCCTGGAGGAGGTGGCAGTACAAGTGCTTCCGGATGACATTGGATATGCCTGGAATGCTATGTCGTACCAGGAGAAAAAGGCTGCGGGCACAGCCGGAATGATTTTCGTGTTCTCCCTGGTATTTGTATTCCTGATCCTTGCCGCCCAGTATGAAAGCTGGTCTCTGCCGTTTGCCATTCTGCTGGGGACACCCTTTGCCATATTTGGTGCTTTCTTTGGAATATGGATCGCCCGTTTCACTTCAGACCTTTACGTCATGAATATCTTTGCCCAGGTTTCGCTGATCCTGCTGCTGGCTCTGGCAGCAAAAAATGCCATCCTGATCGTGGAGTATGCCAAAGATAAGTTCGAAGAAGGATTGTCCCTGATGGAAGCCGCTATCGAAGGTGCCAAATTGCGTCTGCGTCCGATCCTGATGACCTCCTTTGCCTTTATTCTGGGCGTGGTACCCCTGATCACGGCCAGCGGTGCCGGTTCCCAGGCGCGTAACGTGATGGGGGTCGCCGTTTTTGCCGGGATGCTTATCGCAACTATGCTCGGTATCTTTATGTATCCGATGTTATTTGTCCTGATCGGTAAGTTAGGTAAATATGAAAAGAAGCGAGACCTGAAGAAAGCACAACAAACTGTCGTACAGAATAATGAATGATATGAAAAAATATAGTATCCACCTGATGGTGATCCTGTTCGTCACAATCCTGTCAGGATGCATGGTAGGTCCGAAGTACCAGAAACCCGTGGTACAGACACCCGGTCATTTCACGTATTATGATACGACCCGCCAGGATTCGGCACTCAACCTGGAATGGTGGGCCCTCTTTCAGGATCCGCAGCTGGAGGAGCTGATCCGGACCGCACTGGCTGAGAACCGGGATGTACGGCTTGCGGCGGCCCGCATTGAAGAAGCCAGGGCCGCGGTCGGCTACAACAGGGCCGATATGTGGCCGGCCATCGGCTATGAGGCAAACATACAGGGCGGCAACCTGAATACAGTACTCAATTCCGGGAAAACCACCAACCATAACACCTATTATGCGGCTCCGTTCCTGTCGTGGGAAATCGATTTCTGGGGAAAATACCGCAGTGCCACCGAAGCCGCCCGGGCGAACCTGCTGGCAACAGAATACGGCTACCGTTCAGTGATGATCAGCCTGATCGCAGCCGTCACATCCACGTATTACCAGCTTCTTGACTTTGATAACCAGCTGGCGATCTCCCGCCAGACCCTTGAATCCCGTAAAGAATCCACCTGGATCGTTCGCGAGCGATTCATCAAAGGGATCGTCCCTGAAATAGATATGAACCAGGCAGAGATCCAGGAGAACATTGCCGCTGCCTACATACCCCAGTATGAGCGTGCGGTGTCTCAGACAGAACACGCCCTTTCGGTCCTGCTGGGTAAAATGCCCGGCTCCATTGTCCGCGGACCGGACCTGAACAGCCAGCCCATACCTCCCGACATCCCGCCAGGGATCACTTCGGAGCTGCTGACGCGCAGGCCGGATATTCTTTACTCCGAACAGGCCCTGGTGGCACAGAATGCCTATATCGGCGTGGCTCAGGCTGTACGGTTGCCTTCCTTCAACCTCACCGGTCTGTTTGGTGCGGCCAGCCCGGAACTGACTTTTTCGGCTGCCAGCGCAGCCTGGTCGGTCAGTGGCGGCATACTGGGACCGATCTTTAATTTTAACAAGAACAAGCGGCGGGTGGAGATCGAACGCCAACGCTACCAGGAGGCTCTCATGGATTATGAACAGACCGTACTGGAAGCTTTTCGCGAGGTGGAAGACGGACTCATCCGAGTGAGCACCTACCGGACCGAACTGGAAGCCGTGAAGCGGCAGCGTGTGGCTGCACAGAATGCTGCAGTTCTGTCACGATCCAGGTACGACGGAGGCGTGACCAGTTACCTGGAGGTGCTGGATTCGGAACGCACCCTGTTCAACACCGAACTTAACGCGTCACTGACACTCCGCGAACTGCTCAGTTCCTATGTGAACCTGTATAAAGTCCTGGGAGGCGGATGGATATCCAAAGAGGAAAAAGCTGCCGCCGCCACGCCTCCACCAAATGAGTAATCTAAAGTTTCTGTCATGCCTCAACTTATGAAGCGTCTCTTCCCATCCCTGAGGGAGATCGGTAAAGAGTTTATCCTGAATGGCCCCATGCATCAGAAGGAATACCTGGTGAATGGCCGTCTGAAGCCATGGAACGGACCTGTGCAGGAGGTCCTTTCCCCTGTCCTGATCTCTGATGGAGGATCGGCAGCACCTTTTCCTCTTGGAAGCTATCCCCTGATGACGGAAAAAGAATCGCTGGAGGTCCTGGAGGCTGCCGAGCAGGCATACGATAACGGACGGGGTGAATGGCCAACCATGTCGGTGGAGGAACGTATCCGTCATATGGAAACATTTGTTTTTAAAATGACTGACAAACGGCAGGAGATTGTCCGGCTGCTGATGTGGGAGATCGGGAAGACGCTGGCCGATTCGGAAAAGGAGTTTGACCGTACGGTTGAATATATCCGTGATACTATCGGGGCATTGAAAGAGCTTGACAGGAATTCTTCACGTTTTATCATCGAGCAGGGCATCATGGGGCAGATCCGGCGTGCTCCCCTGGGGGTGGTCTTATGCATGGGGCCCTTCAACTACCCGCTGAATGAGACCTTCACCACCCTGATCCCTGCGCTGATCATGGGCAATGTGGTCATTTTCAAGCCGCCCAAGCTTGGAGTGCTGCTTCATTATCCCTTATTGGAAGCGTTCCGAGATGCTTTTCCTGCTGGCGTCATCAATACCGTTTACGGGGATGGGCAGGCGGTGGTAGGTCCGTTGATGAAGTCAGGCCGGATCAATGTGCTGGCATTCATCGGTACCAGTCGTGTGGCGGATATCCTCAAGCACCAGCATCCCAGGCCCCACCGCCTGCGCTGCGTGCTGGGCCTGGAGGCCAAGAATCCCGCCATCATCCTTCCGGATGCCGCCATTGATCTTGCCGTGAATGAAGCCGTCCTGGGGACATTATCCTTCAACGGACAGCGGTGCACGGCCCTGAAGATCCTGTTTGTTCACAGGATGGTCAGCGACGAATTCCTGAAAAAGTTTTCCCAAAAAGTGTCCTCACTGTCTATGGGAGTGCCCTGGGAAAACGGGGTACAGATCACCCCGCTGCCAGAGCAGGGGAAACCCGCGTATCTGCTCGACCTGATCCGCGACGCGGAATCACTTGGCGCCAGGGTCATCAATGAACATGGCGCCACGGTCAATGGATCGTTTTTTTTCCCGGCGGTCGTTTTCCCGGTGGATTCACGGATGAAGCTTTACCACGAAGAGCAATTCGGCCCCCTCATCCCCGTCGTGGTGTTTGATGACATCCAAGAGCCCATAGCGTATATGGTACAGTCGAACTACGGCCAGCAGGTCAGTCTGTTTGGGAACGATCCGCAGCAGATCGCACGCCTGATCGATCCCCTGGTGAACCAGGTCTGCCGTGTCAATATCAACAGCCAGTGCCAGCGCGGGCCGGATACGTTTCCATTCACAGGGAGGAAGGATTCAGCAGAAGGAACCCTGTCGGTGTCGGACGCACTTCGGGTCTTTACGATCCGTACACTGGTGGCAGCTAAAACCTCCCCCGAAAATAAAGGCCTTATCAAAGAGATCCTCCGTGGAAATCAGTCCGCTTTCCTCAATACCGACTTTATCTTTTAATTGTCAATTGTCAATGTTCAATTTTTGAAATAAGTCGACAATTGAAAATGAACATTGAGCCCGCTCCGAAAAGTTATAATTTGGGACTAAAGTCCATTAACTGATTGATTATCAGTTACCCCGGCCTTAAGGCCGGGGTAATGCAAAGTACTGGTTTATAGGGCTTTAGCCCTAAATTAAGGTTCATTAATCCCTTCTCGGAGGAGACTCAACATTATCAACCGCCAATTTAGAATCAGGTTTTTTTTCTGAATAACCTGAAAATAAGCAGCAAAAGAAAGGAACCTGCGATAGCCAGCAGGATGCTTTTGAAATTCAGTCCGGTCACGCCTCCAAATCCCAATAAAGAGCCGATAAATCCTCCAATCACACCACCGGCGATCCCGATCAGGATTGTGATGATAAATCCGCCCGGATCCTTGCCGGGCATGAGGAATTTAGCGATAACACCCGCAATCAGTCCGATGACAATCCAGGATAAAATTCCCATAATAACCTCCTTTACTAATTGTTCAACAGTGACTAGCAGAAATCCAGAACATCCCGATAGATACCGGGGCTGGACTCTTATTCCGGTTCAAGCACCGGGGAATCTATCGAATACTCCTTCCCCGTGCAGGGGTAGGGTAAATTGAGAACGTCATACAAAGTAAGTAAAAAAAACGTAAAGATGCGGTTTACTGTCAATAAATTGTTTATTCGGTAACTGCTTTTTCCTTTTTCTTATTCCATATCCACAGGGCTTCCTCATGAAGAATTTCTTCTACCGGCTTGTTCCTTTTGATCGATTTAGTCAGGACAAGTTCATACCAGGCGCTGTCATTCCGTATGGTCAATTCGGCATGTTTGATGAAAGCAGCCATACCCGTGGTGTCACTTGTTCCGGAGGAATGACTCTGTCCTTTACCATATTTGGTGAATCCTGTAATGCCCTTCTTTGCCAGTGCATGATCCGGGTGTTTCAACAAGCTTTTAAAGGTTACTGAAGGGTCTTTCCGCAGAAAGGAATCCCAGTAGGCTTCCCTGGTCATCGAGTCCCAGTGGATAGCCCCGGTATAGTATTGATAGGTCTGGAAAACGTTCAGCGAAATGAATGCGCCGATCAGGATCAAATACAGGGCTCTGAACATCTTTCTTTTTTGCGCCACCCAGACCGTGAAGGCAGTCAGGGGGAAGGCGAGCAGGGCATAGGAATCGATCATGGTCCTCAGGCCGAACCCTCCCCCATACCACCAGCACCACCAGGAAAAGGTCACATACAGGAAGACCAGCCAGACTCCCAACATGGGAATGTAAAGCCTGCGATGTTGTTTAAATGTCAGGAACACTCCCAGGATGGAAAAGATCATCACCGGAGTGTAAACCAGCCAGCCACTCCTGTAGCCGAAGATCCCCCTGATCAGATGAGGATTATCGAAAAAGAACCGTTCATCTTCGTAGGAATAATAGATGAAATGCCCGGTGGTCAGCCTCCAGTAAAGCATTTGCGGAATGATCACCAGAAAAGCGACTCCCGCTATGACGAGCAGGTGCAGCCACTTTTTTCTCAGCATCTGTATCCGTTCTCTTAAGGCTGACCAGCTTCCTGCCTCCCAAAGAAAGATTAGGGGTAAAAAAACCAGGTTGACCGGTCGTACCATCAGGATCATTCCTGCCACCAAGCCGATGAGGATGGCTTTTCGCACAGAGGGCACGGCATACCATCGTGTTACCAGCCAGATCAGGCAGGCGATCAGGCTGAAGCTGTATGCATGCGACATGGGAGGCTCGATGACTGCATAAAAGTACAGGTTGGTGGCCAGCCCCAGGATCAGGATCGTAAGGGCTGTTGCCCTATCGGAGAACCAGTTCAGCAGTACTTTGCGAAGGAACCAAAGTCCCAGGAAAACATAAAACAGGCATGAGACGATCAGCGCGAATTTATAGGGTGGCGAAAAACCATCCGTCTCATAACCAAGCGGAGCTGCCAGTCCATGGGCTGCAAGAAAAAAAGGAGCATACATCACCGACATGCCCAGGGTCATTCTTCCGACATACTTCCCGGTCTCCTTGGGAGTGGACCAGAAGTGGTCCTTGTATCTATCCGCATCCCGGTGGGCGAACTCCATGGTGATGTCATGATGCACAAACACTGCAGGGAGGTACTGGTAGTAAGAAACGACATCGCCAGCAATGACTCTTCCCTCGAGGCGCCAGAAGCGGTATTCAAGGTTGGAATAGAACAAAACGGCCACTACCAGCCAGCAGGCCATCCGGGATGATCCCAGGGTACGAAAAACAGTTTGTTTGTTTTCTTTTTTTAACATTTATTTACTTGTCAAAGATATTAATCCCAGGGCAAACCTGTGGAATTATTTATATTACCCCTCCCCTGCACGAGGCAGTGTCAAAATACAATTTAACCACGGAGTGCAAGGAGGATTCACGGAGATCACGGAGTTTAAATAACTCGTTATCAGTCCTCTATGTTATCCGTTCTCCTCCGCGATCTCTGTGGTTTAATAAACAACATTCATTTTAACACAGCCTCGGCGGGGGTAGGGTGTATTAGAACGTTCCCTTCAAGGAAACAATAAAGTTTCTTCCTGCGGCGACTATACCGGAGGAATAGGGCCGGTAGCGCTGGTCGGTCAGGTTCTCTATGCCCGCACTTACCATCAGGAAATTGGTTACCTGGTACATTGCCTTAATATTAAATGTATACCAGGAAGGGCAGTATGGATTTCCATCCGGGTCGACCGCGTACATGTAAGTTTTCCCCTGTTCCTCAGGTGCCAGTTCTTCATACGGTATCTCCCCGTTATATACCCCAGACAGGTCAGCTGTAAACCTTTCGTGCTTCCACAGCAGATGCGTGGAACCAAACCAGGGTGCTGCATGCCTGAGTGGGCCCATGCTTCCGTCATCGAGCTCTTCTTCCCCTTTCTGGTAGTTGAACTTGGAAAGGATCTTGAAGTCGGCCGGCAGCTTCAGCTCAATACCGGCCTGGACTCCATATACATAGCCATAGGCTGCGTTCTGCATCGCTTGTATCTGACTCATTTCCCCATCGTACATGATGCTGTCCATTCCGTTGAGGGTATAATCACGCCGGACGATGGCATTGTCGAGGTACGTATAGTATCCGGTCAGATCTATTTTCAGAAACTGGCCAAAGATCTTGGTCAGGCTCAGCTCCCCGTTCCAGGCATATTCCGGCTCGAGATCAGGGTTGGGCACCACAACCGATCCAGGTTCCGAGTCGAAGACTTTTCCCACATCGTCGATGTTGGGAGAGCGGAAACCAGTGCAAAGGTTCACGTTGACCTGCCATGATTCACCGGGGAGCCATGCCATGCCAATGCTGCCTGTCAGCGCGCCGGTGTTGATGTCGAAGTCATCGAACGGAAATGGGTAGAACGTGGTGTCAAAATCCCCGTTTAGCATCACCTGGTTGTAACGCAGCCCGGCCTGCAGGGTAAGATGGGTCACGGGTTTGATCCGGTAGTTCACATAACCGGCAAACGATTCCCAGTTGGAAGGGCTTGGGTACCGTGCCGGCCCGGCAATGCGGATGCCAGTAGAAACATCTTCATCCTCACCGACGGATTCCACGGTATTGACCAGCGCTTCCACGCCGTAATACAAACCCTGCTTGTCACCCAGCTCTTTTTCAAGGTCAATGTTCAATGAAAAAGCATCCACTTTTTCGGTACGGTGCCGGAGTTCGGTATCGCCAAAGTCACGGTCGTGCCGGCTTTCCTCAAATTTTTGCCAGGCCAGTGTCACGTTGAACATATCGTATATCCCGGTCTGCTGACGGTTGGTCATGCTCAGGGTGTTCATCATCCATTTCTGGGGCCCGTAGTACCATTCCGCTGAGCGCAGCTTCCCGTTCTTTTCCCTGAGAAGGCGGTCATAACGCGAATAATCAGAGGTGGTCGAGAAATGAAAGCCATAGTTGAAATTCCAGCGTTCGTTGGGCTGAAACCGGACCTTTTGCATCACGTTGACTTGATGATAGGCCGACGGGACCTGTACCAGGGAATCAGGATTTGTTACCTGGGTATCGGTTCCATCGATCGTTTTGACATAGTATTTCCTCAGATAATTCTCCTCAGGCCCATGCCTGCCCATCATGAGGTCATCATAATCGGAGAAGGTGCCGCTGGTGACGAATGACCATTTTTTCAGGCCGATGGTCAGGTCAAGGTGGCCGGTCTTTTCCATATCCGCTGACGACCATCGAGCGAAGGCATTCCCTCTCATCAGCGGTGAGTCTTCTGTCGAAAGAGAAGGCGTCAGCGTATAGAAGCTCATGACCCCGCCAATGGCATCGCTGCCATAGATCAGGGAGCCGGGTCCGTACGCTACTTCGGTTTTCTCAGTGGCCATGGGATCCAGCGAGATCACATTTTGCAGGTTGCCGCTCCGGAAGATCGCCGTATTCATCCTGACACCATCCACTACGATCAGCAGCCTGTTTGTGGCAAATCCCCTGATCATAGGGCTTCCTCCCCCCAGCTGGCTTTTCTGGACAAACACTTCCCCGCTGGCCTGGAGCATGTCTGCTGCTGTCTGGGGATTCTGAAGAGCGATGTCCGTAGGTTTGATCATCGTGATCTTCTGAGGAACATCCCGTTTGCTCTGTTCCCACCGGGTTGCCGAAATAACTACTTCATCCAGCGAGAAGTCCACCTGGTTAAGAAATAGTCTGTACTGCATCTTTTTCAACTGATCGTATGAGTACGTTACCGATTCATACCCAAGCAACTGGATGAAAACGGAATCCGCACCCTGAAAAGCTGAAATATCAACGCGTCCCTTAAAGTTCGTTACGACCGCTACGGTCGG
>JAQUQD010000092.1 GCA_028716265.1 Bacteroidales bacterium
TTCCAGGTTGAGGTCCAGTTTTGGGGTCAGCCGGAAATCAATACCAACACCCACCGGGATGCTATACGTTGTCCTGTTGTCAGATGTCTTCACGTCATCACCTACCCATTTGATCTCATTCTCGTCCAGCACGCTCTCAGCAAGGTATTCCTTCGTGATCTCCGGTTCATTTCCTTCTGTACTGTGAATTTCTCCCTTGGATAAAACGAGCCCTATACCGCCGATGAGGTTGAAGTTGATGAATCTGTCGGGGTTATATCCGCCAATGAGATTTGACAAATTCAAAACTCCCGTCAGTCTTGGGTTATGAAAGCTTTTCGTTTCAAAATGCCAGTTGTAGTAGTTGTCTGAAAACCTGATCACGTCATCATCAGCTTTGGTTCCTTCCAGCTTGCCGCCCAGATAGTGAAGGCGCAAACCAAACGCAGAGCCAATCTGATAACCCACCCCCAGGCCATATCCCAGATTCCAGTCGTCAGTATTCGGGAATACGGCACCTTTATCATCGGGTGAGGCAATGTCGCCATGATAAAGCAATAATCCGCCGTTGATGTTCAGGAACCAGTAAGGATCAAAGGAAACTGTTTTTTTCTCCTTCTCCTTCTTGGGTTCCTGTGTTTCCTGTGCAGAGATCAGGAAGGGGATGCTTAAAAACAAGAGAGTCAGCACCCCTACTTGCGACAAGAGTACAAATTTTTTCATAAGCTCATGATTTTAATGATATTTATTTGTTTTCCTGCAATAAAAAAAGCAAAGATAGAGAAATTAATGATTCTAGGCTAAAAATTTGGGTTAAAATTAGAGAATTAATAACCCAAATGCAAATTTTTAATATATTAATTCATTTAAACAGCTATCTGGATCATATATTTTAACAAAATAATCAACACCACCGCTAGAAATCAATGAGAGAGGATTTGCTGAAACCACGCTGAACCGTTATACGGGAGAAATTCATTTTCGTTTCTGATTATCTGTATCAAGCTGGCATCCAGCTGAATAGCTTTTTCCAGATGCTGCCTGAGGGCTGCTTCATTTCCTGTCCTTGCCTCACACCTGGCTGCCAGGTATAAGCTCGTGGCTGTCTGGGGAGAACAGATGAATTGCTGGGCTGCTTCCATGGATTGGCCCGACATCATGGCTGCCAGGCCCGAATTGGTCCGGCAGGGGTGGTTTTTCAGGACAGCCCAGGCCTCGTCGTAATTACCGGCAAGAAGGTGACCGATCCCCTGGTTATACATCACATCCACTCCCTCCTTTTCGGCCAGCTCCAGGTAATGAAGGGCCTTGTCGAAGCGCATCAGCTTGAGCGACGCGGCTGCCATGTTGTTCAAAATGGTACCGTTCTGCGGGAAAAGATTACTGGCCTGGTTCAGGTAAACCACCGCTTTCTCCGGCTGGTCCTTCGCCAGGTAAATGCAGGCAGCGTTGTTAAAGGCTTTCCATTCTTCCGGGTAATGAGTGCATGCACCCTGGTAGATCTTCAGCTGCTCCTCCTGGTTTCCGGCCAGCGTGGCGGCATGCATCAGCTGGCTGTACCGAAGCTTACCCGGTTGTGGTAGTGCCATCTCCACCAGCTCCCGGTCGGTTTTGACAGGTTCCCGGTAATGGATCCGGATGTTGATCCTGCGCAACAAAGGAAGGAAGTTCACTTTGATGGTTTCCGAAAGCTGCGGCTCCTTCAGGAGATCATTCAGCTCCTTATCTGTATTGTGTTGATCTTCAATGATCTTTAAGATCTCATCCTTCCCTTCCAGGTCAGAGGCCCTGAGGATCCTGACCAGGCCTGCCCAGTCTTCACCTGTGATCTCTGTCAGGACAATATAGGATTGCTTATCAATCCCAGCGCTTCGAAGGGCACCCTGTATGTATTTGATCCCTGCTCTGGCCCTTTTTTCAGCGAGGGTGCGGTTATAAAGACTGTCCCCCTCCGGTGAGGCATAGGCTGTGATCGCCACTGTGTCCACTTCCCAGCCGCTACCGGGAGGCCTGAAAAGTAGGTCAAGGTGTTCGTTTACCATCGGGATCCGGTTTGTGGACAGATCCGGCCGGATACGAAAGTCATCCTTACCGAAGAACAGGTTGGCAACTCTGTTTTCGTGCAGCCCTTCCTCATAGGGATGGACAGCCAGGATAGATCGTTCATCGTGAACAATGTACTTTTGAACAAATTCGTTATCGCCGGAGAGGGTACCGTCCTCCGTTCCCTGCTGGCCTGTGAGGGTCACAGGCAGGAGCAGCGAGGCGATAAGATAAGACAGGTTGAACCGCATAATGATCATCCGTTGGTTAGGAAACGGCGAAGATAGATTAATTTTTGGCAAGTTTCCGGTAAATGTCCCACAGAACGATCCCGGCACTGACCGAAATGTTCAGTGAATGTTTGGTCCCGGACTGCGGTATCTCGATGCATCCATCCACCAGGGGCAGGACCGCTTCCTGAACGCCGGAGACCTCATGGCCGAATATCAGGGCCAGCCTGGCTGCCGGGTCCGGGGTAAAATCTTCCAGGAAGATGTTTTCATCCGCCTGCTCCACCGCATAAACCTGGTATCCTGCTTTTTTCAGCTCCCTGACGGTCTCCACCGTGCTCTCCGCATAGCTCCACTCAACGCTTTCCGTTGCGCCCAGTGCTGTCTTGTAGATATCCCGGTGTGGCGGAACAGCGGTGATCCCGCACAGGATGATCTTTTCGATACGAAAAGCATCCGCTGTGCGAAAGACCGAGCCCACGTTGTGCGTGCTTCGGATGTTATCCAGCACGACGACGACGGGAAGCTTGGATGCTTTTTTGTACTCTCCGATTGATAAGCGTTCCAGCTCTTCATTCTTTGTTTTACGCAATGCTTGAAATTTTGATGTAAAGATACTGCTTGATGCGTCGCAAATATCAAATCCCAGGATCCAAAGGCCAAACAAATTCCAAATTCCAGGGTCCAAAAGCAAATAAATTCCAGGGTCCAAATTCCAAACCCTGGGTGTCAGAAATCAATTATAGTGTAATTTTGGAATTTGTATTTTGGAATTTTTTTGGACCCTGGATCCTGGAATTTGGGATTTCCGCATGGTTACTACCTCCGATAATACCGACCTGACGCCCCTAATGAGGCAATACAACGCCATCAAGGCCAAATACCCGGACGCGTTGCTGCTGTTCCGCGTGGGAGACTTTTATGAAACCTTCGGGCAGGATGCCATCCTGACCTCCAAGATTCTCGATATCGTCCTCACACGCAGGGCCAACGGCGCAGCGGCATACATAGAGCTTGCCGGATTTCCCTATCACGCCCTGGATACCTATCTTCCCAAACTGGTCAAGGCCGGTCAGCGGGTGGCCATCTGCGACCAGCTGGAGGATCCCAGGCTCACAAAAAAGATCGTGAAACGGGGCGTCACCGAACTGGTCACACCGGGAGTCTCCTATAATGATAAAGTGCTGGAAACCAGGGAAAACAACTTCCTGGCAGGCGTGCACCTGGGTGAAAAGATCACCGGCATCGCGTTCCTCGACGTATCCACCGGTGAATTTTACCTATCGCAGGGCTCCATTGACTATATCGACAAGCTCATCCAGACCTTCAAGCCCAGCGAGGTGCTGCTGCAGAAGAACATGCAGACCCATTTCCGGACGCTCTTCGGTGAGAAGTTCTTTATCAATACGTTCGACGACTGGGTCTTCACCATTGATTTCACCCGGGATCTTTTGCAGAAGCACTTTGGCACCACTTCGCTCAAGGGCTTCGGCGTGGATGACCTCCCCCAGGGGATCATCGCCGCGGGTGCGGTGCTGCATTACCTTGCCGAGACGCAGCACGACCGCGTGCAGCACATATGCAAAATATCCAGGCTGGAAGAAGATCGTTATGTGTGGCTGGATAAGTTCACCGTGCGCAACCTGGAGCTGATCAGCACACCCAACGAACATGCCGCCACGCTGCTTCAGGTGATGGATCATACGATCTCTCCCATGGGCTCACGGCTGCTGAAAAAGTGGATCCTGCTGCCGCTGAAAGACAGGGCTCCCATCACCGAGCGTCACCAGGTGGTTGATTATTTGATCAAACAAACAGATCTGGCCGATCTTTTCCATCAGCAGATCAAGCTGATGGGCGACATGGAGCGGTTGATCTCCAAGGTAGCCGTGGGGCGCATCAGCCCCCGTGAGATCCTGCAGATGAAAAGGGCGCTGGAAGCGATCGAGCCGGTCAGACAGGCCTGCCTTAAAGCCGGTCTGCCTTTTTTGCAGCGACTCGGGGAACAGTTGAATCCATGCCCTTTGATCACACGCCGTATCGGACAGGAACTCATGCCCGATCCCCCTGCGTTGGTCAGCAAGGGGAACGTGATCAGGGATGGTGTTTCCGAGCAGCTGGATGAACTCCGCAGGCTCATGCACAGCGGAAAGGACTACCTGGTTCAGATCCAGCAGCGTGAGATAGCCCGGACGGGCATATCCTCATTGAAAGTTGGATATAATAATGTATTTGGCTATTATCTTGAAGTAACCCACACACATAGAGATAAGGTACCAGCTGACTGGATGCGCAAACAAACGCTTGTCAATTCTGAAAGGTACATTACGGATGAACTGAAAGAATACGAAGAGAAGATCCTGGGCGCTGAAGAGAAGATCCTGGAACTGGAGTTACAGCTGTTTGAGGCGCTGGTGACCAGCCTCACGGATTACATTGAACCTGTGCAGCTCAATGCCAGGCTCATCGCGCGCCTCGACTGCCTGCTGATGTTTTCGGTGATTGCCCGCAAATACCATTATGTGATGCCGGAGATGGACGACAGCTACCAGCTGGATATCCGCGGCGGCCGGCATCCGGTCATTGAGTACCAGCTTCCCCCTGGTGAAAGGTATATCCCGAACGACGTACTGTTGGATCCCGAGACGCAGCAGATCATCATCCTTACCGGACCCAACATGTCGGGCAAGTCGGCCCTGTTGCGTCAGACCGCCCTGATCGTGCTGATGGCGCAGATGGGATCGTTCGTGCCGGCCGATAAGGCGCAGATCGGCGTGGTGGATAAGATTTTCACGCGGGTGGGAGCTTCGGATAATATCTCTTCGGGCGAATCGACGTTTATGGTCGAGATGAACGAGACGGCGAGCATCCTGAACAACATTTCCAACCGCAGCCTCATTTTACTGGATGAGATCGGCCGCGGCACAAGTACCTACGACGGCATATCCATTGCGTGGGCGATTGCCGAGTACCTGCACGAGCATCCGTTGTTCCATCCTAAGATCCTGTTTGCCACGCATTACCATGAGCTGAACGAGATGGCTGCGAGGTTCCCGCGGATTAAAAATTACCATATTTCGATAAAGGAGATCAATAACCGGATCATCTTCCTGCGCAAGCTGGAGGAGGGAGGCAGCGAGCACAGTTTCGGCATTCATGTGGCGAAGATGGCTGGGATGCCTGGTTCCGTACTTGAGAGAGCGGATGCGATGTTAAGGCTCTTGGAGCAGTCGGCGATCAGCGGGAGGCGGGAGGCGGGAGGCGGGAGGCGGGAAGCGGGAGGCGGGAGGCAGGAAGTAGGAGGCGGCCTGTCCCGAGGAGGCCCGACGAAAGGAGGGACGACGAGGGAGAAGCAGGAGGCGGGAGGGTATCAGCTGAGTTTCATACAATTGAATGATCCGTTGCTGGAGCAGATCCGAGATGAGATCCTGAATACCGACATCAACACCCTGACCCCGGTGGAGGCGTTAATGAAGCTGAATGAGATCAAGAAGATGATTGGCGGGAAGTAGGTTCAAGTTGCAAGCTACAAGCTGCCAGCTTCAAGCTGCAAGCTACAAGCTGCAAGCTGCAAGCTTCAAGCTACAAGATACAAGCTGCAAGCTGCAAGCTACAAGCTGCAAGTAGTGTGGGTTAGGGAGGAAGGGTGTGGAGGAAGGAGGTGAGCATTTTTTGTTCCTCAATAATCAAATTCATTAATTCTTCTGAAGCATTACTGTTAGTGATAATATTTGCACTAATGATTGCCAATAAGAGCGTTTCCAGTTCATAAGTGGATCCAAGGGCGTATTCAAGAAACCTTTTGTAATCATTTGTACTGCTTCGGCTGCTGCCTTCTGCAATATTTGTCGGGATTGAAACAGCTGCACGAGTAATTTGGCTTACGAGTCCATATTTTTCATTTTTTGGAAGGCAAATTGATAATTTGTACGTTTCAGTGACAATCTCCATTCCTTTCTGCCAGATCATCAGTTTTTTAAAATTCTTCATCACATCAATATCAAATTGTAAAATCAAATGTGCATTGCTTCTAATTAATCCTCCTTTAAAAAATTTGTGACCCTATTTTTGAAAATATTTTAAAAAACTTGAAGCTTGTAGCTTGCAGCTAATTGTTAAAAAATTCGTCCTAAAATTTCCAATTTTGTAAAAAAGATGTAACTTTGCCTCCCCAAAAAAGAATCCACGCGGAAATAGCTCAGTTGGTAGAGCATAACCTTGCCAAGGTTAGGGTCGCGGGTTCGAGTCCCGTTTTCCGCTCAAAAAATTCGATACGCAGTATCGAATTTTTTGTTATCTTCACACACTCACACCCACACTCACACTGGCTTCCGCTGACTTACGTCAGCTTCAGCCAGCAAAGCTCACACCCACCTCGCCCGGGTGGTGGAATGGTAGACACGAAGGACTTAAAATCCTTTGGCCAATGCGGCCGTGCGGGTTCAAGTCCCGCTCCGGGTACGATCCACATGAATAGCCATAACCGATTGCCGAAGTAGATTTAGAGGTGGATGGAGAGGTAGATTTACCAAAGGATCGGTGAAATAATTCTGATCTCAAATTTCCTTTCGACCCTCGCCTTCGCCTTCTACTTCCACCTCTACCTGGGTAATCGTGAATGGTTATTCATCCACTTTTTGGTCCTAGCGAAGCATAGATATCTCCATCACAGATTATCCCATTTCGTTTTCTGCCAGCCTGATATCCTTCCGTAGTCCCCACACTGATCGCACTCCCATACAATGGAATCATCGTCCAGGTCAAGCGTGCTATGGATTACACCTTTGCATCCCCGGGCATGACACCGTATCGGATCCGGAGGTGGCTGATCATCTTCGGCGATTGATCTTGTCAGATTGTCCACAATCATGGCCAGGAAGTAAGCGAACTGCCTGTGTTTCTTGGGGATGACTTCCGGAATATTGCCGTTTTCATCCAGAAAATGAGTCAGGTTTGAGATGTAGGTTTGGATCATGGGATGAGTTTAGTGCTGCAATTTAGCAATAAATTGATGCGATAACTGGAATCAACTGGCCCGGAATTACTGGCGCTATTTCCTCCGGAATGGTGGCGCTGCTTGGACCGGAACATTCAAAATAAACCAGTTACTTAAACTGTGACTAAGCTTTTAACTTCCTTGGAAATCTCATTTCTGTATATTTGAAATTGATTTTTTGTCACTATTAACCGACTAAAATTAAAATTCGCCAATTTATCAATATAACATACTGATTATCAGTATAAGGTTTTTGATTTTCAGAACATACCCCCTCAAAATTGATCAATAATTGACCTCCTGGAGGTAATTCCAGTTTTTTATTATACCCTCTCGCTGTGCTTCTCAGAAGTTCAAACACGTCAAGCATGCTGATCAAATGGATTCTTACCAGTGCTGCCACCACTGAAAATGCTTTTTTGGCCTGGGATATCTTTTGAATCACTGTCAGCAAAAGCTGTGCGATTAGCGTACACCATACCTGCGTATAAATCGCATTTACGTTCTCTCCATAAAAGTAATGCAGCTGAAAGTTCTGTTTCATCTTTTTGAACAACAATTCAATACCCCAGCGCTTTTTGTAAAGGAAAGCAACCTCCTCGGCCGTGGTGTCAAAGTTATTGGTCAGAAACTCATAGTAACGGTTTTGTTCATCCTGATAACAAACCCTTCGTAACCGGATATACTGGATAACTTTCAAATCCCTTTTTCCTCCTTGGTTTTCCGGATGGTATTCAACCTCGATGATTTCATCCCGGAGCACCTTGGCTTTCCCTTTTTTACGGAAATGACGCTCCTTGAGCTCCACCACCCGGTATACGGTGTTCTTTCTCAAACGGGTCACAAAATATACCTGTTGCTGGGTCCACAGGGCAAACTGATGGTAATAGGTGTAGGCCTTGTCAAAGACCAGCATGCTGTGAGAGATCAACTCCAGGCTTTTGATAAAGTTTTTATCATGGGATCTTGCTTCCGTAATTCTGATAAACCGGCCAACCGACTGAACAGCATCGATCAGCATGTGTACTTTCAGTCCTCCCTTCTTCTTGCCGTCACCCCGGGGATTCCGTCCAACCCCTTTTAGTATATCACTGAACAATTTTATCGTCGTAGAATCTATCAATAACACTTCCTTAAAGGTTAACCCGAAGGTTCGGCTGTCCGACAAATTTTATTTCTGTATTTTTACCTATGTTGTTTTGTTTGTGGTTGCAATAACAAACTTACAACATGGGGCGAAACCTACAGGGGAGTAGCCCCTTTTAAAATTTTAGTCGGTCAGTATTGATAAAAAATAAATCAAGGAAAACGCTAACTTTGTGTCGGCAGACACCCCGTGTGGCGCTGCGGACAGACAAGGCAGTGGTTTTTAAAAGGCATAATATGTTAGGACATGAAACAACATTTTAATACGGGGCGACCTGCCACACCGATCCGTTAGCGTTCATGCAAAAGAAAGATAAACTTCTATCTTCATAAACAAACTGATTAACCCATAAAAATTAAATTATACGGAATATGAAAAATAAACATTTAATCCTGCTCTCCACAATTCTGTTCACATTATTCTCTATAATCTCATGCCAAAAAGAGCACACCACCGACCCCAACCAGCTACTTATTGACCAGATGAAAGCTGTGACTGATTCAATAATTAAAAACACCTCGGTTCCTGGCATAGTGGCATTGGTGGTAGATAAAAAAAGAGGGATTGATTGGTTGTATGC
>JAQUQD010000093.1 GCA_028716265.1 Bacteroidales bacterium
AATATGCTGTCCTATCCGAATACCTACAAGTTTGAATCCTTCATCGGTAACGGTTACCATATCAATAACTGGACAAGGAACACCGGTGTCTGGTACAATTACAGCTCATGGAAATACCAGGCTTCCGATCCTGGCCTTGCATGGGATCTGTTCACCAACCAGAACCAGATACCTGCTCCTCCGGTTTATCCGGTTTCACAGCACCCGTTCATCAACTGGGTGGCCGATCCTGCTGTTCCGTTCTCGATGTACAGGTTCAATGTGGTATACGACATCAATACATATACGATTTTGGCTAAAGCAGATCCCACACAGGTATCTAGCAGCAGCGGTGTTTCCTTCACTGGCAGTACGCCCTTCTTCGGATCTTCGACTACCAAGGGTGTGACCCACGGTGACAATGTAACGATCACCGCACGGCCCAAACTCGGTATGTACACACCCAGCTGGTCATACAATCCTGCTCCGTCACCGGGCAAATCATTACCAGCCAGCGTCCAGGCGACGGTTGTTGCAACCAATTACTGGTACAATCCAGAACTGCCTGCCAAACCGAACTTTGTGACTCCAAAGGACGGCACGATCAGCTTCAAGATGGTGGGGACCGACCCGATTCATACCGATATCTATACTGTTCAGGCGAACTTTGCCGAGTTCTTCCCGCGTGTTGATGTAACTGTTGAGCCCGAAATGCCCGGCTGCAACTATGTTACCTATACCGCACAATTCGTCCAGGGTCAAAACTGGGGTATCAAGTATGCCTCGAACAACTATGCTGTGTTCTTCTACGGAACACCGATCACTCTGACACCACACGTCTGCGAATGTGGTTGGGAATTCAGCCACTACGAGGTATGGGACGGTACGTATACGAATCCTCCGTCAAACACGGACAGGAAGTATGTACCATTCTATCCGACCGAATGGATGCCGGTCATAGCGAACCTGGATATCAAGGCCATCTTCGTGAAGACCGCATACCACATCACCGCGGTGACCGATCCGAATACGAAGGGATCCGTCCTGATCGAAGGTTATAACGCCGACGGCGACTTTGTCGAGCTGATCGATGCAGCAGCAACTGCTGGCGATGACTTCATCTTTGACACGCAACTGACACTGACCGTATATCCGGAACCGGGATGGGAATGCGTTGGATTCAACAACGATAATGTCTCTCTGGTTGAGGAATACATCGACAGGAGTGTGTGGAGCTATGTTGTGGGAGCCAATGATTGCGAACAGCCTTATGATCTGGTTGCCGAACTGGAATTGAGACAGTATGTAATCAAGGGATTGCCGTATTTAAACAATACGCAGGGTGTGACCGGCGGTAAAGTGACCGGAGCGCCTGCGGGCACTGGACTGAACACGTTCACCAACAGTTCATCCACTGGCACCGCCATCGGAACGTTCGAACACTTCCAGCATCCGGCGACATTCACCCTTACAGCTACTGCAAATGACTATTATACATTATCCCACTGGTATGATGTTGAAAATGGTGTCAGCCTCGGATCAGCCAACCCGCTGAGCCTGCCGATGGTCAACGCAAATCGCACCATCAGGGCAATCTTTGTGGTTGACCTGGAAACTTACCCACTCACGGTTACCCATGATCCGGCTGATGCTGGTTATGAATCCGTCTATCAGAATGGTTATAAAGCTTACGAACCCTATGAGTTCTACAAGCACAACCAGCTGAGCGGGTTCCCGTCAGTCATTTCAGTGACAGCCATTCCGGAGATCGGTTGGGAGTTTGATTACTGGACATCTTCACTGTTTACAGGCAAGAATTATTCGAATCCATATGTATTCAACATGCCTGACAATGCAGTGACCATGGTTGCCCATTACAAGAAGATCGATTACGAACTTGATCTTGTATGCCGCACCTATCTGCGTCCTGTTGATCCGTGCAACTGCAACATCGAGGATTATGGTCTGATCCTAGAGGATGTAACTCCTGCAAGAAATGGCATCTATAATTTCGGTGATGTTATCACACTGAAGGCTACCCCGATCCCCGGCTTCACGTTTGTGAACTGGATGGTCGGTACGCTGAGTGACCTGCCCGGCTGCGGTGAAGGTGGTGGGGAAAGAAGTGGCGATTGTATCCTGACTGGATGGCAGATCGACCCGGTGCATGCACCGCGTCCATATCCGCAGACCATGACCTTTACATACACCATTCCGGCACAGTGGGAAGAAACGGTTGTGCTCTATGCACTTGCTGTTGAAACCGCATTCCCACAGTATCCGATCTACTCCCTGACCACATCAGCCAATCCTGATGGTTATGGTAACACCTGGGGTGATGGAAACTATCCGGAAACCGTTGTTGCAATGGTCGATCAGGAGGAAACTACTCCGGGTTGGGGCTTCCAGCACTGGGATGTTAATTATACTACTCAGGCTGAAGGTGTTAGCCCGCTTGGCATCTATATGGATGAAGATAAGGATGCCGTAGCTCATTACGAACTGATCGAGTATGAACTTAACCTTGTTGCCATAGGTTGCGGTTCTGTCTATGCACAGGATTGGGACTATTTGTACAATATTGAAGACGACCCGATTCCAGTCCATGCTGAGGAAGACTGCTGCAACTACGAATTCGGAGGTTGGTTCTGGGATTATAATTGTGTGTTTCCAGTTGTTGACGGTACGGGTACACCTATTACAGCTCCCGACTTTGGATTTATCCCGATAGCGGAAGATGTCACCATCTATGGTCTGTTCGAAGAAATCTTCTTCGACGTGGAAATCACACAGGCAAGCGATGAGTGTGGCAGTGGATTGCTTCCGTTAGGATGTACAGCTGAAGTTATTTCAGGCGACGGACCTTGGGCTCTGGATGAGGTTATCACACTGTTGGCTACCCCGGGACCCGGATACGTATTCGATTACTGGGCAAATCCAATGTGCGAAGTTCTTATTGAAGATGAGCAGTTCAATCATACGATCCTGTGCCAATGGAATGACTTCGTAGCAGTATTCGATGCCATACCTTATAATGTCACCCTGACAGCGAATCCTACGGCCGGTGGTACGGTTGCAGGTGGTGGAATCTATTACATTGGCAACAATGTGACAGTAACCGCTACCCCGACTGTCGGCTGGGAATTTAACGGATGGTATGATGGTTCTACCCTGAAGTCAAGCAATCCGAGCTATAGCTTTACTATGCCGGCTGCCAATGTAAGCCTTGAAGCCAGATTCACGATCACTACGGTGACCCTGGACGTCACCATTGATGGTCCGTCGTCGACCTCGGTCATTGTTAAGAATGGTTCTACCGTGTTGACCCCACCGTATGTGGTAAACTATGGTACCCAACTGACACTTGATCCGGAGCCCAATGGATTGTTCCTGAACTGGACCGGTGACCTGACAGGCACTGCAAATCCTGCATCTCTGACGATGAACGGTAACAAAGCCGTTGTCGCTCACTTTGCAGCCTGTGATCCTGTAACGAACCTCGCATCCACCACCACAGCCAAATCAGCTACGGTGACCTGGACAACACCTTCCGGACAGACTGCCGAACTCCGTTACAAGAAAGCGGTAGGCGGTACCTGGACGGCTTGGGCAGCTGCCACTTCTCCCAAAACGATCACGGGACTCACTCCGGGAACACTGTATGATGTGGAGCTTCGTACCGTTTGCGGTACCGGAATCTACTCCAGTACAGTTGCCGGCACTTTCACGACTAAATTGCTTGGCGACGTGAACTGCGACGGTGTGATCAACGTGCTTGACGTTATTGTCCTTACCAATTACATCATGGGTACCCAGGCATCCACACCATGTATCCTCGAAGGTGGTGATATCAACGGCGACGGACAGATCAACGTGCTGGATGTTGTGTCCCTGATCAATATTGTTCTTGGCAACAATGACAAGGGAACTGTTATGTCAGTGCCCGCCGATATCTATCTGACTCCTGGCGTGATCATGCTCAGCAGCGATGGAACGTTGGCCGGACTGCAATTCGAACTCACTGGCCCACAGGTCAGAGATCTTAACCTTACACTGAATCTGGAAGGATTCCAGCTGCTGTACACCGTCGAAGGCAATACCCTCAGCGGTATGGTCTACAACCTTGACAATGAGCCTCTGCCGGCCGGAATGATCAACTTGGTCACAATGAAGGGCGACGGCATCATTGAATGGGGTCATGTGATCGGCGCTAACTTCGGTGAAAGCGAAGTTCCGGTGAACAAGCATGGAGCTCTTGATGACGAATTCACTCTGATGGTGTATCCGAACCCGTCACAGGGCGCGATCAATGCACTGTTCAGCGTGCCTTACGATTCAAAGGTCAATATCCGTCTGCTTGATTTCTCAGGACGCGTGATCAGCGAACTCACCGATGCGGTTTACACCTACGGTGAACACCTGATCAACTGGACCAATTCCCAGACCCTGACCACAGGGCTGTACATACTACAAATGAATGCTGTATCCGACGACGCTCCAGACAAGGTATTCCGTCAGGAAGTCAAGGTGGTAATCATTAAGTAGGTAACAATGAGTCATGTTCCTGATCTTTAATACGTAGATCAAATACCAGACTGCCGGCCGCCCGCTTCGCGGAGGCCGGCATGCTGGTTCTTAGACCTCTTGAAATCATAAATCTGATTGTGCAGGAACAAGTCAATTCCTTAAACCTAAAGAAATATCTAAATCAATAGCCATGAAAATAATTCGACTATTATTGATCGCATTGCTCTCTTTCAGCAGCTTTATCCTGCTGGCGGGGACCAATGTTATGCAAATCAACGACGCCCAGGGTGATGCCGGTGATCCGATAACGATCGAAGTTGAGATCACCAATGAGGATGTATTCGTTGGGTTTCAGTTTGACGTGCCCCTGCCAACTGGTTTTACGTACCAGGACAATTCTCTGGTACTACTCCGTACTGCCGGTCACGCGGGGCAGGCTTCTGTCTTGCCTGGAAATATCCTCAGAATACTTGCATTTTCATTTGTAAATGCACCGTTTACGGGTAATTCGGGCCCTGTTTGCACCTTTGTGATGAATACTCCCGAGACTCCCGGTAGTTACCCGATGCATTTGCAGAATGTTACCATCGGAAACGCATTAGGACAAAACATCTGCACGGGTACTGTTGATGGTACAGTGACGCTGCTTGGGGAACCTGTCGGGTACGATGTGACGCTCGGTGTTGCACCTCCGGGAGCAGGTACCGTTGCAGGCGCCGGTGAATACTTCCCCGGCGACGCGGTGATCGTTTCCGCTAATGCGACAGACGGATACCTGTTTGTCAACTGGACAGATGGCGATGGAGTCGTCAGCGATGCGAATCCGTACAGCTTTGCGATGCCTGCCGAGGATGTCGCCCTTACTGCCAATTTCACAGCCATTTCAACGTACATGTTGACCATCAACATATCTCCGGCTGGAGCAGGCACTGCCACTGGCGCCGGAGCCTATGCGGAAGGAGATCCAGTCACAGCGACAGCCACTGCCGGAGCAGGTTTTACGTTCGTCAACTGGACAGACGGCGACGGGATTGTGAGTACGGACAATCCATATAACTTTAATATGCCTGCAGAGAATGTCATCCTGACGGCCAATTTCGCCGCCATTCCTACGTATACGCTAACCATCGACATTGTTCCTGGCGGAGCCGGTAGCGCTACCGGAGCCGGAGCCTATGCGGAAGGAGCCCCGGTAACGGTGACAGCCAACCCCGGAACAGGTTTCTTTTTCGTCAACTGGACAGAGGATGGCGGGATCGTGAGTACGGACAATCCGTACACCTTCAACATGCCTGCCGAGAACCTTTTCCTCACTGCCAATTTCTCAGCAATACCGACGTATACGGTCTCTGCCACGGTGGATCCGTCTGGCAGCGGTTCTGTTTTGGGAACAGGTATTTACGAAGAAGGCGATCCGGTCACCCTTATGGCCATGGCGAACCCGGGCTTCCAGTTTGTGAACTGGACCGATGAGATGGATGTCGTGGTAAGCGCAGCCAATCCCTACAACTTTATCATGCCGGATGAAGATGTGGCACTCACGGCCAACTTCATCGAGATGATGGAAACCTATGACATCACCTTCAACGTGAATATGACCGGAGCTGCAGGATTCAACCCTGCCACCGATGATGTTTTCCTGAGCGGTACCTTCAACGGATGGGCGATCCCTCCGATCGATCCGGACTATGAAATGTTCCCGTTAGCACCAGGCTCATGGATCTATACCCTTACCCTGGAGCTTCCCATTGGTACCTATCAATATAAGTACTATTATATGGACGGCGCCACTCCGGTGCCGGAACCTATCCTGATCAACCGTACCGCGGTAGTCGCTGACGATATGGTGATCAACGACGAATGGGGTCTCCTTAGCAACATCGCCATCCTGCACGATGCTGAAGTTTTCACGGATGCTCCCGATATCACGGTCGATCTTGAGATCGTCAACAGCAGTGTCTTTGTGGCCTTCCAGTTTGTGATCCAACTGCCGGCAGGATTTACCTATCAACCTGGCAGCATCGCTTTCTCAGGCCGCGAGGCTGATCATACCATCGATGCATCAGTACTTCCGGGCAACCAGCTCCAGATCCTGGCCACATCGCTGACACAAGCTCCCTTCACGGGAAACAACGGAAATGTATGCTCGTTTGTGCTTGACTTTACAGCCGGCGCAGGAGCCTATCCTCTGAACTTCACACAAGCCATCATCAGCGACGCATTGGCCAACAACGTGCTCACGGATGTCGACAATGGCGTGCTGACCATCATGCCACATTCCAACGTGCTGATCATCAATGATGCCGAGGTTCTAACCGGCAATCCGATGACCGTTGAATTAGCTATCGATAATACACAGCAATTTGTTGCATTCCAGCTTGATATCCCGTTGCCTGCCGGATTTACCTATGTGCCGGCCAGCATCCAGCTCGTTCCAGGCCGTATGGTTGACCATACGATCAGCGCGAACATTTTACCGGGCAACATACTGAGAATCATAAGCACATCACTGACCCAGGCACCGTTCTTTGGGAACGAAGGCGCTGTGGCGACCTTTGTATTGAATACGCCTCCGAATCCCGGACCCGGTGATGATGACTATGATGCTTTGATCGTTGCTCCTTATTTCATCAGCAACGCATCAGGCGAAGATATCTGTACGGGTACCGATCCCGGGGTTCTGACCGTCCTTGCACATCAGAACATTCTCGAAGTTGTTGATTTCACAGGACTTTGCAACAGAGATCAGACCTTCCAGGTGGCCATCACCAATAGCCAGCAGTTTGCAGGCTTCCAGCTGGATGTTGTCATGCCGGCAGGATTTACCTATGTCCCTGGCACCATCGCCCTGGATCCTGCCCGCAAGGGTGCGGATCATGTGGTCTTTGCCAACGTATTACCGGGAAACATTTTGAGGATCCTCAGCACCTCGCCGACCAATGCACTCTTCCAGGGTAACAGCGGAACGGTCGCTACGTTTGTTCTCCATACGGCCAGCATACCCGGCACATGCCCGATGTATGTGAATGAAGTTGAAAATGCCCACATAAGCAGTGCACTGGGAGTGGAACTCCTTACAGGAACCGAAGACGGATGCATCACCATTGCAAATCAGAACCTGTTCATTATTCATGATGCTTCGCAACTGGTGAACCATCCGGTGACCATCGAAGTGGAAATTGACAATACACAGGATTTTGTAGCCTTCCAGGCTGACATTGCGATCCCGGCGGGATTCTCCTATGTTCCCGGAAGTGTCGCCCTTGACGCCGACCGCATTGTGGATCATACCATCAATGCTAACATTTTACCAGGCAACATCCTGCGCGTTATCGCCAGCTCTTTAACAAACGAAGAGTTCCTTGGATTTAACGGGACGATCTTTACATTCACATTGAACACTCCTGGCTTGCCGGGACCCTATAACCTCAATTTCAACACCACACCACCCTATAATATCATCATCATCAGCAGCCCGGCACCTCCGGTCAACCTGCTCACAGGAACCGACAACGGGGTGATCACCCTGCTTCCGGATGTCAACTGCCCGGATAATTTTGAAGTGTGCATCGACGCGGAACCATTCCTTCTGACGGGAGGCACACCAGAAGGCGGCGTGTACACTGGTACCGGTGTAAGTGACGGTATGTTCTATCCGGCTATGGCCGGCGCAGGTGTTCATGTGATCACCTACACCTATACCTACCCGAACCTGATTTCCGGTTCATGCACCTTTGAGATCACGGTGAATCCGCTGCCGGAAGTTACCTGCCCGGAGAATTTCTCGGTCTGCCTCGAGGCAGAACCATGGATGCTTAACGGAGGTCTTCCATTAGGTGGTATTTACAGTGGCACTGGTGTTAACGAGGGTATGTTCGACCCGGAAGTTGCCGGACCAGGCGATCACGTGATCACCTATACCTATACGGATGAGAATACATGTGTTGATTTCTGCACCTTCACCATCCATGTGTATGAATTGTTTGAGGCCAGCATCGCTGCCGACCAGACCATCTGCTATGATGCAATCCCGGCAGCCCTGACGTCAACCGTTACAGGAGGAGCAGAGAATTATACTTATCAGTGGTGGATCTATGACGAAGAACCTGTCGAAGAAATCGAAGGGGCTACCGAAGCCACCTATCAGCCTCCGGCGCTACAGGAGACCACCAGCTACGTTTTGCAGGTGTTTGACGATTGCGGCATGATCATTACCGATCCGGTAACAATCACCGTATATGAGGAATTGCTCAGTACCATCGCTGCTGATCAGGTCATCTGTTATAACACGGTTCCTGAATTGCTGACATCAATCACAACGGGAGGTAATGGCGAATACCTGTATCACTGGCAATATTCAACCGATGGTGTTGAGTTTCAGGTGATCGA